>DASVFG010000026.1:0-12387 GCA_036380155.1 Candidatus Limnocylindria bacterium | reverse complement strand
GGGTGCGGGCGAAGCCGCCGCCGCCGCCACCGAGCGTGAATGCGGGCCGCACCACGATCGGCGCCGCCAGCATCTCGACGAAGCGCAGGCCATCCTCGAGCGTCTCGACCACCGCGGACTCGGGCACCGGCTCGCCGATGCCGAGCACGAGGTCTCGGAAGCCGCCACGGTCCTCGGCCGCGCGGACCGCGGCGAGCGGCGTGCCGAGCACCCGCACCCCGTGCTTCGCGAGCACGCCCGCATCGTCGAGGGCGACGGCCAGGTTGAGCCCGGTCTGCCCGCCGAGCGTCGGCAGCAGCGCGTCCGGCTGGTGCTCCTCGATGATGCGCGTGACGTGCTCGAGCGTGAGCGGCCGGATGATCACCGTGCCGCCCACGTCCGGATCGGTCATGACGGTGGCGGGGTTCGAGTTCACGAGGATCGTCTCGACGCCCTCGCCGCGCAGCGCGAGACAGGCCTGGACTCCGGCGTAGTCGAACTCGGCGGCCTGGCCGATGAGGATCGGGCCGGAGCCGATGACGAGGACCTTGCGGGGTGCGGTCATGCCAGCGCGCGCTCGAGGGCGAGGTCGAAGACACGCGACGCGTCGATCGGCCCGGGCGCGCCCTCGGGATGGAACTGCACCGACGCGATCCGGCCGCCGTCGTGGACGAGGCCCTCGAGCGTGCCGTCGTTGAGGTCGCGATGGCTCACCCGGTAGCCGGCGGCGGCGAGCGCCGGGCCGTCGACGACCTCGACCTCGTGGTTGTGGGCACCGATATCCACCCGCTCGGTGGCCAGCTCGAGCACCGCGTGGTTCCCGCCGTGATGACCGACGGCGAGGCGCCGCGTGTCCGCGCCGGCGGCGAGGGCCAGGAGCTGGTGGCCGAGGCAGATGCCGAGGATCGGCGCGGCGCCACCGATGGCATCGGCGGCAAGCGCGCCGACGGTCGCGATCTGGGGCGCCATGCGCGAAGGGTCGCCGGGGCCAGGCGACAGGACCACGAGATCCGGCCGATGCCCGACCACCGCGTCGCGTCCGGCGTCCGGCGGCAGCACGGTCGTCTCGATGCCGCGCGCCGCGAGCGCCGACAGCAGGGAGCGCTTGACGCCGTAGTCGACGAGCACGGCCCGCGCGCGTCGCTCCCCGTCCGGCGCCACGACGTAGGGCTCTCGGGTCGCCACCGCGGTCACGTGGTCGACGGCGTCCCACGGGGTGCTGGCGCGGGCGCGCTCGAGTGCCGCCTCCTCCCCGACCTCGGCCGGCACGATGGTCGCGCGGCGTCCCGCACCATTGCGAAGGATGAGGGTCAGGGCACGGGTGTCGATTCCGGCAATCACCGGCACTCCGTCGGCCGCGAGCAGCTCCCGCAGCGTGACGCCGTCGCCCGGGGGCGGGTCGACGAGTCGGCTGACGACGAGGCCCCGGGCGCGCACCCGGGTCGACTCGAGCTCCGATCCGGCGATCCGGTACGACCCGGCCATCGGGTGGGTGAGGACGACGATCTGGCCGGCGTACGAAGGATCGCTGACGATCTCGCCCCAGCCGGTCGCAGCGGTCGTGAAGACGAGCTCCCCATCGGCCGTGACGGGGGCGGCGAGGGCGCCGCGGAGGACGATCCCGCCCTCGAGCGCAAGGAGTCCCGGAGACGACGACGACGCCGATCGCTCGGTGGCGAGAGGCGTCGCGGACTGGTCGGTATCGGGCACGGCGGCGGTCATCCATCTCCTTCCCGGCCTCACGGTGCCGGTCTTAAAGGACGGGGGTCAGTCTAGCGTATCGACGCCGATGCTCCGGCCTCGACTACGATCCCGGCATGAACGAACGGACGGCAGCGCTGCTCGGGGACGAGGACGCCCGCGCGGGAATGAAGGCGAGCGAGTTCGACCGCGACTTCCTCGCCACCCACCTCAGTGACGAGCGGCGCAAGTCGAGCCTGCTCGGCGAGATTCGCGAGGCGATCTTCGGCGCCCAGGACGGCCTGGTGAGCACGCTCGCCGTGGTGAGCACCGTGGCCGGCGCCAGCACCGATCGGCACGTGGTGCTCATCGCGGGCATCGCGTCGGGCCTGGCCGGCATCTTCAGCATGGCCGCCGGCGAGTACATCGGCAGCAAGAGCCAGCGCGAGATCTTCGACGCGCAGATCGTCGACGAGCGCGAGGAGGTCCACGAGCGACCGGGCGAGGCCGAGGCCGAGATCGCCTACATGCTCGAGGAGGACGGCCTGCCGCGCGACGCGGCGGTCCACGTCGCGGGGATCATGGCCGAGCACCCAGAGGTGATGCTCAAGACGATGGTCGAGAAGGAGCTCGGGCTCGTCGTCGAGACCGATGAGGGCTCTCCGATGCAGGGCGCGCTCGTCATGGGCGCCGCGTTCGGGCTCGGAGCGCTGCCACCGCTCCTGCCGCATCTGTTCCTCGAGGGTGACGCGGCGGTCATCGCGTCGGTCGCCGTCACGCTGGCCGTCCTGTTCACGATCGGGGTCGTGAAGAGCCGATGGACGCATCGCACGTGGATCGCCTCGGGCCTCGAGATCCTCGCGGTCGGGGCCATCGCCGGCGTCGCCGGGTTCTTCTTCGGTTCGCTCCTGCCGACCCTGCTCGGCGTCCCGGAGGCCGTCCTCTAGGCGCGTGGGGGGACCGCGCGGCGGTCAGATGCCCTCGAAGATCATCCCGAGCAGGAGGACGACGCCGGCCGCCACGAACGCCCACGCGCCGAGCGTTTCCGAGCTCATGCCGGCCACCGCCGGCAGCGCGCCGGCGAACGTGCCGAGCAGGCCGAGCAGCACGAGCGCCAGCGCGACGATGATCGTCGGCATGCGCGGTGCGAAGTTCATCCGGCGCTGCATCGTCAGATCCCCGGCAGGAGCGAGCCGATGATGAGCAGCGCGTCACCGGCGAACAGGAACAGCCACGCGAGCTGGGTGGTGACCTCGATGTCGGTGCCGAGCGTCTGCTGCACGATGTCGAGCGCCGCGTTGACGAAGTCGATGGGGAAGACGGTCGCAGAGAGGCCGACGAGAATCAGCGCGACGGCGATGATGACCGTCACCAGCTTTGGCGGATTCGGGCGCAGCACGAGACCGAGCATAGGGGCCGGCGTCAACTATCCTCGCCGGCGACGCCCGTCGCTCGACGGCGCAGCACCGAGGGGAGTGCCCGCATGCGATTCATCGTCGCCGCCGTCGCCGTGCTCATCGGCGTCGGTCTCATCCTGACCGGCCTCGGGAACGTGCGAACTCGCACGTCCGAGGAGACCGGCGTCCGCCGCCGGGTGAACGACCTTGCCGGGGCCAGCAACACCTCGACCGGCGGCCGGGCCGTGGCGCAGGGCTGGATCCGCGTCGCAACCGGCATCGCCGCCATCGGCTTCGGGATCTGGTTCGCGCTCTTCGGGCCGGCCTGAGGGAGCGGCTCAGTCCTCGACGGTGAGGACGCCCACCATGCCGTACGACTCGTGGTCCGGCAGATGGCAGATGTAGGCGAGCTCGCCGGGCTGGTCGAAGGTGATCGTCGTGCGCACCGTCTCGAGGGCGGGGATGGTGACCTCGGTCGGAACGTCGCCGTGCGAGGCGTGCGTCCCCGTCCGATGCGCGTCGTGGAATCCCTCGTCCCCGATGAGCCACTCGTGATCGATCGGATCGTCGTTCACGAGCACGAACGTCACCGGGACGCCCGCCGGGACCGACACCTCGGTGATGTCGAACGCCGAGTAATGGATCGTGATCGTGACGGTCGCCGTTCGGGGCGCGCAGCCCGCGACCGCCGCGACTGCGAACAGCAGCGCGGCGGCCAGCGGGGCGCGCGCGTGGCGGGTCATGCGCCGGCGAGCGGGCGACCACCGGCGCCGCGGCTCGTCGCACGGTCGAGGAGGACCGGCAGGGCGATGATCGCGACCGCGCCGAGGAGGAGCAGCAGCGCCACGGGAGAGCGCGGCGCCGGATCGGGACCGAAGGGCGCGAACCCGGCATCCACGGCGGACGGTGTGCCGCCATCGGCCGAGATCGCCAGGTCGTAGGTCAGGTCGCCCGCGTTCGTGTCGACGACGACCTTCGTCAGCCATGCCTCGTCCGGCACCCATTCCATGCCGACGTCCGCCTGCAGGTCGGCCAGCAGCGAGTCCGAGGCGGCAGCGCTGTGGTCGAGGATGAGGCCCGCGGAGTCGCCGAGACCGCCCGCGTTGGGGAGCAGCGTCGGTCGCTCGTCGGTGAGCAGGTAGACGTCGGCCTCGACCCGCTCACCGGCGGCCTTGCCGAGGCCGAGGATGCGCAACGGTACCCACGGGTCGTCGGTGGGGATGGTGAGATGGACCGGTGTCCCATCGCCGACCGCCTGGCCGCGCTCGGCCGCCGCATCGGCGTCGAACGCCGCGGCCATGAAGATCGGGCTTCGGTCGGCGTAGAAGTCGAGGACCTCGGGCGCATCGGGCGGGAGGCGGAAGCCGTGGTTCTTCGCCCACAGGCCGACCTCGTCACCGCCACCGCGCAGGATCGTGATATCGAGGGCGTCGATCGTCGTCTCGAACAGCACCTCTGCCTCGCCGGCGGCACTCTCGGCCGCGAAGGCGCTGAGGCGCAAGTTGAACTCTCCTTGTGGATCGGTCTCGCGGATGAGACGCTGGAGCGTCCAGTCGCCGCCACGGACGACATCGGTCGGGATGCCGGGCAGCGGCGTGATCGAGCCGAACGCACCGCCTCCGCCGGCGAACTCGAAGCTGGTGACGTAGTGCTCCACGCCGTCGGTGTAGCCGGCGAAGGTCGTGGTGCGGAGCAGGTTGACGGCCCCGTTCGGGCCGATGAGGCCGCCACACGCCAGGGTCGGTGCGGCGGTGGCGAGCAGGGCGGCGAGAGCCGCCACGAGGGTGAGCATGGGACGTCGCATCGACCGTCCTCCCGTGGGGTGAGTGCTGGGGCGTGGGTGACGCCGTGATCGATGCTGCGCAGCACCCACATGGACGCCCTGACGCCCGGATCGGTTCCCCTAGCCGATCAGGGTCAGCCAGCCGATCCCGGTCAGCGAGGCAAGCAGGAAGACGGCGAACCGGAGCAACCAGCGGACCCCGGCGTCCTCCGGATCGGCCAGCTGGCGGGGCGCGACCACGAGCATCGCGTAGAACACGCCGAGGCCGCCCACGAGGAGAATCAGGATGAACGCGGTCAGCCCCCATTCGGGCGTGCCGATCGTCGCCAACACCGCATCGACGTCGAGCGTCTCGAGCATTGCCGCCGCCAGGCCGCTGAAGAACGATCCCGCGACGAGCATGAACGGCAGCACCAGCAGACGGCGGACGAGGGCCGGGACGACCGGCAGCCAGCGGTTGCCGACGATGGCGGCGACCGCCAGGAGGAGAACGAGGCCGGCGAGGTCCACGCCCGCGATCCCGATCTCTTCGAAGCCCGTGCTGCTGATGATGCCGAGCCCGCCGACGAGCGGCCCCGCGATGATCCAGCGCGGCGCGACCGCCTCCGACGCGTCGAGCCGAATGCCCGGCTGATCGGGCGGTCGGGTGGCGAGGCACACGATGGCGAGAACGCTGGCGAGGATCATGAGGACCCCGGCGGCGGGGCCTTCGGTGAGGGCCGCGCCGCCGGCCGCGGTGGTGGCGGGCGCCACGACGGCGAGCCATGCGGCGAGTGCCCCGTCCTCGAATCGCAGCGCCGAGAGTCCCAAGCGCGGCGTGGCGCTCACGGGCGCTCGTCGACCTGTGTCGCCAGCCGCTTCGGCGCCACGAGCCGGTAGCTCTCGAGGATCCAGCCGAGGACGAGGTCGAGCGGCGCGTCGTCCGGGACGGTGGCGGTGATCCAGCCGGCCTTGCCGAGGCCATATCCCGACGGCTCGACCCATTCGAAGGTGAGCGCCTCCTCGTGTCCCTCGCGGAGCTTCGCCGTGAGGCTGAGACCCGTTCCCGACGCGCCGCTCCCGAAGAACACGAAGACCTTCTTGCCGACCTTGTAGACGGTCTCGCCCCACGGATGGTCCTCCCACGCTTCGGGGAGCGCCGCGGCACAGGCTCGTGCCTGCTCGTCGAGCGAGCCATCGGTCATGGCCGGCAGGATAGCCGCGCCCGCAGCGGTCAGCGGAACATGCGCTGCTGCTTCGCGAGCGGCAGCTTCGCGGGCGGCGCGTCGAGTGTGTCGTCCACGCTCCGCAGCCGGGTGGCGATCACGTTGAGCACCGCGCCCTCGACCTGCAGCCGCCCGTCGATGACGAGCAGCGGATGCCGGTGAAGCAGCGCACGATGCGCCTGGTACACCTGCGGCCGCAGGGTGACGTTGATCATCCCCGACTCGTCCTCGAGCGCGATGAACACGAAGTTCTTCGCCGTCATCGGGTGCTGGACGCTGACCGCCAGGCCGGCGAGGCGGATGAGCGACCGATCGCGCCTCCCGGCCGCCTCGGTGATCGTGATCACGCCGCGCTCGGCGAGGCGGTCGCGGAACAGCTCGACGGCGTGGAGGCGTGGCGCGACGCCGGTGTCGCGGTAGTCGGCGGCCACCTCCTCCGCGGGGATCATCGGCGGCAGCGAGGCGCCGATAGCGCGCTGCGCGTCATCGGTCAGGCCGAGAGCGGGGTGCTCTGGGTCGGCATCGGCCAGGGTGGTGCGCAGCTGCCAGAGGAGCTCGCGGCGGGGCGCATCGGTCCAGTCGAAGGCGCCGATGCTGATGAGGCGCTCGACGACCTGCTCACCGAGCCCGGTGCGCGCCACGAAATCGCGGACCCCGGTGTACGGGCCGAGCGCCCGTTCCGCCTCGAGGATCTCCCGGGCGCGCTCGTCGATGCCCTTCACCTGCCGCAGCCCGAGGCGGATGTCGTAGGTGCCCGCATCGGCGGGACGCGTGTCGTGCTCCCAGGCCGATTCGTTCACATCGATCGGCAGGACGCGAATGCCATGGCGCTTCGCGTCGTTGATGACGACGGCGGGGCTGTAGAAGCCCATCGGCTGGTTGTTGAGCACGCCGACGGTGTAGTGCGCGGCGTAGTAGCGCTTCAGCCAGGCGGTGTCGTAGCTGATCTTCGCGAACGCCGCGGCATGGGCGCGGGCGAAGCCGAACTCGGCGAAGGCGGAGCACTTTTGGAACAGCGCCTCGGCGTCGGCTTCGATGAGACCGGTGCGCATGGCGCCGCCGACGAACCGGCCGCGCTCGGCCTGCATCTTGGCGTGGCTGCGGTGGCTGCCCATCGCCTTGCGGAAGATGTCGGCCTCGACGGCGGTGTAGCCGCAGACCTCGATGGCGACCTGCATGACCTGCTCCTGGTAGAGGATCACGCCAAGGGTGTCGCTCAGGATCGGCTCGAGGCTCGGGTGGGCATACGTCACCGGCTCCTCGCCGGCGCGCCGGCGCAGGTACGGGTGGACGGCGTTGCCCTGCACCGGGCCGGGCCGGATGATCGCGACCTGGACGACGAGGTCCTCGAAGCGCTCGGGCCGCGCCTTCGGGAGGCTCTGCATCTGGGCGCGGGACTCGATCTGGAACATGCCGACCGTGTCGGCCGCCTGGATGGACCGGTACACCTCGGGGTCGTCGTGCGGGAGGGAGTCCAGGTCGATGCGCCGGCCCGTGTCGCGCTCGATCCGGTCCAGCGCGTCGCTGACGACGCCGAGTGTGCGGAGGCTGAGCAGGTCGATCTTCACGAGGCCGAGCTGCTCGATGTCCTCCTTGTCGTACTGGGTGACGACGCGGTTCGGCATCGTGGCGCGCTCGATCGGGACGAGGTCGATGAGCGGGGTGCGGGTGACGAGCATGCCGCCCACATGGATGCCGAGATGACGCGGGAAGCCGTCGATCTCGGCGCACAGGGTGAGGAGCCACTGCCACCGGTTGCGGGGTGGGTCCACCCCCATGTTGCCGTGGAGCGGGACTAACGGCCAACGTGGAGCCGCTTCTTGTTCGTCCGTTGCTCCCTCACGCAACTCTTGACCAGGTACCGGGCCGATCCTGGGGGAACGTGGCCGATAGCTCCGCTCGGGAGCAACTCCGGCGTCCTCGGCAACTTCCGGCACGACCCGCGGACGTCGACGCTCCTCGATCGGCATGCCGCTCTCGGGGTCGACACGGACGATCGCCGGTCGCCCGGACGACGGACCGGGCGATCCGTTGTCGCGCGGCGTCGGCACCCGCAGCTCCGCACCTGCCAGCTCCCCGGACCGGGCGTATCGCTTCTGCTCCCAGCCCTCGTGGCGGACGTTCGTGACCGATGCGTCGAGCACCTTCGGCCGCTTCGGCGGATACCAGCCGCCCTCCGAGAGCGGTCGGCCGTCGCCCGGGTCGTGGGTGCCGGCGCGCGCCGCACCGGCGGCAAGATCGGGACGCAGCTCGGGTCGCGGTCGCGGGTTCCAGCTCGAGTCCGAGCCTCGCGCCACGTGGGGTGCCCCGGACGCACCGCGGCCGTCGCGGCCGGGCGGGACGGCCGCATCGGCCATCTCGATGCCGAGCTCGTCGAACAGCCAGCCGAAGCTGCCGTCGAGCGCGAGGTCGCGGGCGACGTCGGTCGCGTCGCGGGTGTCGAGCGCCTTGGCCAGCGCGTCGATGCCCTCGGGCGGGAAGCCGAGCGCCTTGGCCACCTCCCGCACCGCCGAACGAGCGCGGTAGGTGATGACGGTGCAGACCATGGCGGCGTGATCGGCGCCGTACCGGGTGTAGAGGTACTGGATGACCTCCTCGCGGCGGTTGACGTCGAAGTCGATGTCGATGTCCGGTAGCGCACGGGCCTCGTTGATGAAGCGCTCGAACAGGAGCTTGTGCGCGATCGGGTCGACCTTCGTGATGCCCAGGCAATACGCGACGATCGAGTCGCCGGCGCTTCCCCGCCCCTGGCCGATGATCCCGCCCTTGCGAGCGAACTCCATGAGGTCCCACACGATGAGGAAGAACTCGGCGAGGTTGGTTCGGTCGATGACGTCCAGCTCGTGGGCCAGCTGGCTGAGCGCGCGCTTCGTCACCGGCTGATAACGGCGCAGTAAGCCGGCGTGCGCAAGCTGGTAGAGATAGGAGAACGCGGTCTCCCCCTTGGGCACGGTGAAGCCCGGAAACCGATAGCGCTCGAACCCCAGCTCGAGCCGGCAGCCGGCTCCGATCTCGGCACTGCGCACCATCCCCGCCTCCCAGGCGTGACGGCTCCGCTCGTCCGGGAGCGCGGCGCCGATGCCGGCGAGCTCCGCCGCGGTCTTCAGCCGGTACTCGGCGTTCGGCAGCAGCAGCTCGCGCGCCTCCTCGAGCGTCGCGCCGTGCCGGATGCAGACGAGCACGTCCTGCAGCCGATGGCCGTCGGGATCGGCGTAGTGGACCTCGTTCGTCACCACCGTCGGCAGGCCGGCCCGTTCGGCCAGCTCGGCCAGCTCCGCCACGAGCCAGTCGTCGTCGGGATCGAGGTGGTGGCTCAGCTCGATGGCGAAGTCGTCGGCCGCGAAGTGCTGCGCCCAGGTGCGGGCGGCCTGGAGTGCGCCTTCGCGGTCGCCCTCGAGGAGGAGGCGCGGGACGAGCCCGTTCCGGCAGCCGCTGAGGCCGATGAGATGGCCGCGCGCCTCGTCGAGCGCCGCCGTGACGAGCGCGCGCTCGAAGACCGGGAACTGCTTCTCCCCTGCCAGGTGGCCGCGCGAGGCGAGGTGGCTGAGCGCGGTGTAGCCGTCGACGTCCCGGGCGAGCAGGACGAGGTGGTCGCCGGGGATCGGGCCGGCGTGGTGCTCGCCGGGCCAACCACGGCTCGCCTTCGCGCCACGCAGCGGATCGTTCAGCTTCCGGCCGCGCCGAGCGGCGTGCACCTCGCGCTCGTCGCGCGGGATGGTGAGCTCCAGGCCGATGATCGGGCGCACCGGCGACAGGCCGGCGTCACGGGCCGCATCGGTCTCCGTCTCCTGTGCCGCCTTCCAGGTGCGGACCGCCGCGTAGAGGCCGGCGTGATCGGTGATCGCCAGCGCCGGCATGCCGAGCTGGGCGGCCCGGGCGATCAGCTCCTCGGGATGGCTGGCGCCGTCGAGGACGCTGAAGTTCGAATGGGCGTGGAGCTCGGTGTAGTCGTCCGGGATCGGCATCGGACGACCGATGATAGAACGTCTGTTCTATTCAGGGAAGAGGATTCTCTGCGGCGGCAGGTCGTCGCGCCACGTGGCGCAGGCGGAGGAGGAACGCCGCGGCAATCGCCGTGCACGCCAGCCCGAGGAAACCGAGCGCCGTGTACGACAGCCCGGCCACCACGAGGCCGGAGGACAGGCTGGCGACGGCCCCCGATCCCCACACCAGGCCATCGGACATGCCCTGCACCCGGGTCCGCTCGGCGAGGGCGAGGCCCGCGGTGAGGAGCGTGGAGCCGGCGACGAACCCGAGGTTCCACCCGTACCCGAGCAGGAAGAGCGCGAGCGTCAGCAGCGCCCCACCGTCCGGCGGAGCGACGGCCGCGAGGATCGCGGCGGCGGCCAATGTCAGGAGCCCGGCACCGATCACCCGCGGTGACCCGAAGCGATCCGTGAGGCGCCCCGAGATCGGTGAGAGCGCGAACATCCCGAACGTGTGCGCGGAGAGGACGAAGCCCACGGTCGCCAGCCCATGGCCGTGGTCGATGAGGTGGATGGGGGTCATCGTCATGATCAGGACCATCACCACCTGGCCGATGACGAGCGTCACGAGCGCGACGAGCACGGTCGGCCGGCGCAGCACCGTCCTCGTGGCCGGCGCCGGCGGCGCGTCGTCGGGCAGGGCGGCGAGCGCCTCCGGATCGGCGAGGACGTAGGGCTCCGGACGGAGCAGGATCGTGCCCAGGAGCAGGGCGAGGCCGAGGAACCCGACCGTCAGCACGTAGGCGCCGGCGAGGGCCGGCAGGCCGAGGGAGCGTGCCACTTCGCCCGCTGGAGCGACGAGGTTCGGGCCGGCAACCGCGCCGATCGTGGACCCCCACACCACCGTCCCGATCGCCGTCGCGCGACGATCGGCTGGGACGAGGTCGGCGGCCACGTGCCGTCCGAGGTTGCCGACCCCGTTCGCGACGCCGGTGAGCGCCGACGCGACGAGGAGGAGGACGATCGAGCCGGCGATGACCGCACCGACCGCGACCACCGCCCCGATCGCGCCGACCGTGAGGCCGAGGAGGAGCCCGGCGCGCCGGCCGATGCGGAGCATGAGCGCCGAGAGGACCGTGGCGGCGGTGGCGGTGCCCACGGTGGCCGCGGCGGTCGGCACGCCGCCGAGCGTGGCGTCACCGCGGATGTCGGCGGCGACCAGCGTGCCGACGGTGATGGCGGCGATGTATCCGGTGCTGCCGAGTGCCGCGATCGCGAACAGCGTCCACGTCATCCGTCGCCGCATGCCCGGGAGCCGGGCGGGATCGATGCGGGCGGCCTCGGCTCGGGCGCGGACGATCGCGATCGGCCCGTCAGCCATCGACGAAGCGCTCGAGGAACTGGCGGAGGAAGAGCCCGCTGGACCGCTGCTCGGCGGCGGCGTCCCGCCCGATCCAGCGGTAGTGCCATGGCTCGTAGCTGAAGCACGTATCGGGCTGCGAGTCCCATGGGTAGCTCATGACGAAGCCGTACTCCCAGGCATGCTCGACCAGCCACGCCCCCTCGGGGCTGTCGGCCGCCCAGTCCCCGAAGCGCCCACCCCAGCCGGGAGAGGTGATGTCGAGCGCGGTCCCGAGCTGATGCTCCGAGTGGCCCGGCCGTGCGCTGCGCGCCAGCGCCTCGGCCGTGCCGAGCTGGGCGACCCAGCGGTCGAACGTCGTCACCTGGGTGGCGTACGAGCGGTACGCGGAGTCGAGGAGGATCGTCAGGCCGGCATCGGTCATGGCGGCGTGCATCGCGGAGAGATCGTCGAGGATGCGGGCGCTGATGAGCCGGTTGCCGCTCACCCCGCTGAACCCGGCCGCGGATGCCGGGACGAGATCGTCGGGCGCGTAGTCGGACGGCAGCCCGTAACTGCGGTCGAGCACGGTGAGCACGATGTCCGTGGCCGGGACGGCGGGCAGGTCGCGGTCGACGCAGTGGTCGTCGACGAGGGTCGTCTCGAACCGCGCGGTGTTGGATGGCTGCACCGGGCGGGCGAGCGGCGGTCCGGGGACGACGGCCTCCGGTCCGAGCGAGGGCGACGCCGCCCCCGATGCTGGAGCGCTCCCCGGCGTCGGCGAGATGCGGGCTCCTCCGACCGGCGCATTCCCGGCGGGGAGGAAGGCGGCCACGGTCGCGGCCGCGAGGACGGCGACGAAGAGGACGAGCGCGAGGCCGACGGCGAACGGGCGCCGATGCGTCATGGTCGGGCCAGCGCCTCGAGCGTCGGAAGGTGCTCGGTCCGACCGTCCGGGTCGAGCGGGATGATCGCGACGTGGTCGGCACCGGCATCGACGAGGGCGGCGATCCGCTGCCGGACATCCTCCACCGATCCGATCGCCACCATCGCGTCGACGAGCCGGTCGCTGCCGGGC
>DASVFG010000025.1:0-4047 GCA_036380155.1 Candidatus Limnocylindria bacterium | reverse complement strand
GTCAGCCTGCCGTGGGGCACCGAGACCGATGACAACCTCGACCTCGACGACGCCGAGAAGGTCCTGAACGAGGACCACTGGGGCCTCGAGAAGCCGAAGGAGCGCATCGTCGAGTACATGGCCGTGCGCAAGCTGGCCGAGAAGATCCGAAGCCCGATCCTGCTGTTCGTCGGCCCGCCCGGCGTCGGCAAGACGAGCCTCGGCAAGAGCATCGCCCGTGCGATGGGCCGCAAGTTCGTGCGCATGAGCCTCGGCGGCATCCATGACGAGGCGGAGATCCGCGGTCATCGGCGCACCTACATCGGCGCGCTGCCGGGCCGGGTCATGCAGAACATCAAGACCGCCGGATCGGCGAACCCGGTGTTCATGCTCGACGAGATCGACAAGGTCGGCATGGACTTCCGCGGCGACCCGTCCTCGGCGCTGCTCGAGGTGCTCGACCCGGAGCAGAACAACAGCTTCCAGGACAACTACCTGGAGGTGCCGTTCGACCTGTCGAAGGTGCTCTTCATCGCCACCGCCAACATGCTGGACACCATCCCGGCCGCCCTGCGCGACCGGATGGAGGTCATCCAGCTCGCCGGCTACACGCAGCTCGAGCGGGTGCGGATCGCGGAGCGGTTCCTCGTGCCGAAGCAGCTCGAGAACCACGGCCTCACCGCCGAGCAGCTCGTCTTCGAGGAGGGCGCGCTCGTCCGCCTCATCCAGGCGTTCACCCGGGAGGCGGGCGTGCGCAACCTCGAGCGCGAGATCGCGAACGTGGCCCGCAAGGTCGCCCGTCGCGTGGCGGGTGACGCGGACACGAAGGTGACCGTCAAGCCCGAGGAGCTCGAGGACTACCTCGGCCCGGCGCGCTTCGAGTACGGCGAGCTCGAGGCCGAGGACCAGGTCGGCATGGTGACCGGCCTCGTCGTCAGCGACGCCGGCGGGGACATCGTGCAGGTCGAGGCGACCCGCATGGACGGGAAGGACGACTTCCTGCTCACCGGTCAGCTCGGCGACGTGATGAAGGAGTCGGCGCGCGCCGGGATGAGCTACATCCGGGCACGCACGAAGGAGCTCGGGATCGACCCCGGCGCCTTCGAGAAGTCGACGGTCCACATCCATGTTCCGGCGGGAGCGACCCCGAAGGACGGGCCGAGCGCCGGCGTGACGATGGCGACCGCGATGGCGAGCCTCCTCACCGGCAAGCCGGTCCGACGCGACCTGGCGATGACCGGCGAGATCACGCTCCGCGGCCGCGTCCTGCCGATCGGCGGGCTGAAGTCGAAGCTCCTCGCCGCGCATCTCGCCGGCGTGAAGACCGTCCTCATCCCGAAGCGGAACGAGAAGGACCTCGTGGACGTGCCCGAGGAGGTGCGCACCCAGCTCCGGATCGTGCCGGTCGAGAACATGGACCAGGTGCTGGCCGAGGCGCTCATCGAGGCGCCGCGGTCCGCCGCCCGGATCAAGGCCGAGCGCGACGAGCGGCAGAAGCTCGTCGCCCGACGGCCACGCCGACCGCGCAAGCCGGCCAAGGACGAGGCACCGATCGCCGCAACCGGCGACGGGCCGTCCGACCAGCCGCCGGCGGGCCAGCCGGCGTAGGCGACGGAGAAGGCGGAGGCCATGTCCGGCCTCCGCTCGCCGCCTGACGTCCGAGACCGATGGAGTACAAGGACTACTACGCCATCCTTGGCGTGCCGAAGACGGCGTCACAGGCCGAGATCAAGAAGGCCTATCGGCGCATGGCGCGCGAGCTCCATCCGGACACGAACAAGGACCCCGCCGCCGAGCGTCGCTTCAAGGACGCCAACGAGGCGCACGCCGTCCTCGCCGACGCCGAGAAGCGGAAGCAGTACGACGAGCTCGGCGCGAATTGGGGCGCGTACCAGCATGCCGGCTTCGGCGGCGCAGGCGCGTCCGACTGGGGCGGCTTCGGCGGGGCGCCGGGGGGGACGCGCTGGTCGTATCGCACGACGTCCGCCGAGGACCTCGGTGGGTTCAGCGACTTCTTCCGCCAGTTCTTCGCCGGCGCGGGGGGCGGGGCGGGTGAGTCAACCGCAGCTCCCGGTGGCTTCGAGTACGTCGACCTCTCCGATCTCACCGGCCGTCGCTCGGCACCGCGCCGCGTCGCGCGTCCAGCTGCCACCGCCAGCACCGAGGTGAGCCTGGCCGAGGTGGCGACCGGGACCGAGCGGGTGGTCAGCGTCAACGGGCGCCGGCTGCACGTGAAGATCCCGCCGGGCGTGGCCAACGGCGCGAAGGTGAAGCTGTCCGGTGCCGTCGACGGTGGCGACCTGCTCATCACCGTCGCGGTGGCTCCGGATCCCCGCTTCGAGCGCCACGGGACCGAGCTGCGCACGGAGCTGCCGTTGACGCTCGCCGAAGCGCTGCTGGGGGCCGAGGTCCGCGTCCCGACGCCGACCGGCAGCGTGACCCTTCGCATCCGCCCGAACACGCAGAACGGCCAGGAGATCACGCTCAAGGGACGCGGCCTGCCGAAGCGCGGCGGGGGCGACCGCGGCGATCTCGTCGTCACCACCCGCGTCGTGCTGCCCAAGCTCGACGAGGAGGCGCGCGAGCAGCTCGCGGCGGTCCTCGCCAACCACCCACAACCCGATCCGCGCGCCTAGGCGCCACACGAGCTCGAGACCCAACCCATGCGAACCGACCGATTCACCCAGAAGACGAGCGAGGCGATCATCTCCGCCCAGGGCCTCGCGGAGGCCGAGGGGCATCCTCAGCTCGAGGCGGCCCACCTGCTCACCGTCCTGGTCGAGCAGCCCGATGGCGTCGTCCCGGCGGTCCTGTCCCGCATCGGCGCCACGCCCGCGAGCGTGGCCGCCGGGCTGCGGGCGCAGCTCGCGACGCTCCCGCGCGTCAGCGGCGCGGCGCAACAGCTCGGCCTGTCGAGCGAGGCGCGCCGCGTCCTGACCGATGCGCACGCCGTCGCCGAGCGGATGAAAGACGACTACGTCTCGACCGAGCACCTCCTGCTCGCCACGCTCGAGGCGGGGGACTCGGGAGCGGCCCGCGTCCTGCGCGAGGCCGGCGTCACCTCCCAGGCCGTGCTCGAGGCCCTCACCCAGATCAGAGGGAGCCAACGCGTGACCACCGAGAATCCGGAAGGCACCTACCAGGCGCTCGAGAAGTACGGGCGCGACCTCACCGACGCCGCGCGCCGCGGCCAGCTCGACCCGGTCATCGGGCGTGACGAGGAGATCCGCCGCGTCATCCAGGTCCTCAGCCGGCGCACGAAGAACAACCCGGTCCTCATCGGCGAGCCGGGCGTCGGCAAGACGGCGATCGCCGAGGGCCTCGCCCAGCGCATCGTGCGTGGCGACGTGCCCGACGGCCTCCGCGACCGGCGCGTGGTGTCCCTCGACCTCGGCGCACTCGTGGCCGGGGCGAAGTACCGCGGCGAGTTCGAGGAGCGGCTGAAGGCCGTCCTCAAGGAGGTCACCGACTCGGACGGCACGATCATCCTCTTCATCGACGAGCTCCACACCGTCGTCGGCGCGGGTGCCAGCGAGGGCGCGATGGACGCCTCGAACCTCCTGAAGCCGATGCTCGCCCGCGGCGAGCTGCACTGCATCGGCGCCACGACGCTCGACGAGTACCGCAAGCACATCGAGAAGGACGCGGCGCTCGAGCGGCGCTTCCAGCCGATCGTCGTCGACCAGCCGAGCGTCGAGGACACGATCAGCATCCTGCGCGGCCTGCGCGAGCGCTACGAGGTGCACCACGGCGTCCGGATAACCGACTCGGCGCTGGTGGCAGGAGCCAAGTATCGCGGCGAATTCGAGGAACGCCTCAAAGCGGTCTTGAAAGAGATCACCGAATCGGCGGGCGAGATCATCCTGTTCGTGGACGAGATGCACACGGTCGTGGGGGCGGGCGCGGGAGAAGGCGCCATGGATGCGGGCAACATGCTCAAGCCGATGCTGGCGCGCGGCGAGCTGCACATGATCGGCGCGACCACGCTGGATGAATACCGCAAACATGTGGAGAAAGATCCCGCCCTCGAGCGCCGTTTCCAGCCGGTGCTGGTGGAGGAACCGAGTG
>DASVFG010000024.1:0-9907 GCA_036380155.1 Candidatus Limnocylindria bacterium | reverse complement strand
GAGCGGTCGCGATCGCGGCGGCCGTTCGGGCGCGGCTGGCGGCCGCCGGTGTCGAGGTCCGCGCGCCGGTCGGCGCATGACACGGACGACCATCCGGCCGTTCGGCGAGCGTGCGCTCCTCGTCGAGGTGGACGACCCGCGGGGATTGGCGGCTGCCCTTGCCGACGCGCCAATCGCCGGCGTCGCGGCCAGCGTGGTTGGACGGGCATCGGTGCTCGTGGAGCTCGAGGCGTCGGCTGCAGTGGACGCGGTGGTCTCCTGGCTGGAGGAACGGGCCGAGAGTTCGCCGTCACCTGCGGCGGCCGGCCGGACCCGCGCGATCCCGGTCGTCTACGGCGGCACGCACGGACCGGACCTCGAGGCCGTGGCCACGACCCTCGGCTGCGCCCCGTCCGAGGTCATCGACCGGCACCGGTCCACGGAGCCCGAGGTGCTGTTCGTCGGGTTCGCGCCGGGTTTCCCGTACCTCGGACCACTGCCGGACTCGCTGACCGTCCCGCGTCTGGCGACGCCCCGCACGCGGACGCCGGCAGGATCGGTGGCCATCGCCGATGGCATGGGCGGTATCTACCCAACGGAGCTTCCCGGCGGCTGGCCCGTCATCGGCGCCACCCCGGTGACGTTGTTCGACCCGCGGCGCGACCCGCCCGCGTACCTCGTCCCGGGCGACCGCGTCCGGTGGCGGCAGATCCGGCCCGAGGACTGGGCGTCGCATGCCGGAACGGCGGACGACTGGTGACGGTCGAGGTCATCGACGGCGGTCTGTTGACCTCGGTCCAGGACGCCGGCGGGCGAGCGGGGTGGCGCCACCTCGGCGTGCCGGTGGGTGGCGCGGCCGACCCATGGAGCGCGCGCCTCGCGAACCGGCTCGTGGGAAACCCCGATGACGCTGCGCTCCTCGAGGTGACTCTCATCGGTCCGACCCTCCGGTTCGCCGAGCCGACCACGGTCGCATTGGTCGGCGACATGTCGGCGACGGTCGACGGCCTCCCGATGCGCTCCTCCGAATCACGGACCCTCCGCGCCGGCTCGGTCCTCCGCGTCGCCGACGGTCCCGACGCCAGGGCGTGGCTCGCCATCCGCGGCGGCGTGGACGTGCCGGCCGTCCTCGGCAGCCGCTCGACGGATCTCCGCAGCCAGTTCGGCGGGTTCGAGGGCCGCGCGCTCCGGGCGGGGGACACGCTCGCCATCGGTCAGGCGGCTGCCGCTGCCGGCGGTCGGTGGCTCGGGGCGTGGCCGGACGGACCGATCCGGATCACGGATGGACCGCATGCCGACGTCGGGACGCGCGACGCACTGGTCGGCGGCCGCTGGACGGTGTCCACCGCCTCCGATCGGACCGGCGTCCGGTTGGAAGGGCCGTCCGTCGCGGGCGGGGGCGAGGTGCGCTCCATGGGGCTGCCGCTCGGCGCGATCCAGCTTCCCCCCGACGGCAACCCGATCGTGACGGGCGTGGATCGGCCGGTGACCGGCGGCTACGCGGTGCCCGCGGTCGTCGCGTATGCCGACATTGGCCGCTTGGCGCGCCTGCGACCGGGCGACGCCGTCCGCTTCGCCCAGGTGCCGATCGCCTCAGCCCGGCGTGCGACGCTCGAGCTGGAGCGTGAGCTGACCCGGGTCGGCTGACCCCGATCGGCTGACCCTGTTCGGCCAGCCCGAACGGGGCCCGGATCAGTCCCCGAGGACCGCGCGGAGCGCCTCCAGGCCGATCCCGCGGCCGGTGGTGACCACGGCGATGCGTCGGCCCTCGAGGCTCTCGATGCGGCCGGTCCGCAGCGCGGCGATGCCGAGCGCCGCGCTTCCCTCGAGCAGCGTGTGCGGGACGTCGATGGCCCAGCGGACCGCATCGGCGATCTCGTCCTCCTCGACGAGCACCACCTCGTCGACGAGGCGCTTGCACATCGACCACGTGATGCTCGTGCGCTCGATGTTGCCGGCCACGCCGTCGGCGAGGGTCGGGGCGATCGGCATCGGGTCGGTCGACTGCGTGGCGAAATAGGCGTACATCGGTGGCGATGCCGCGGGCTGGACGCCGATGAGCCGCAGGCCGGGCCGGATCGCCTTCGCCCACAGGCCGATCCCCGCGATGAGCCCACCGCCCCCGATGGGGACCACGATCGTGTCGACCTCGGGCCACTCCTCGAGGATCTCGACCGCCACCGTCGCCTGTCCGGCGATGACGTCGGGGTCGTTGTAGGGCGGGACGTAGATGGCGTGGCCGGCGTCGTCGCGGCGGCGGGCCTCCGCCTCGGCGGCGTCGGTGTCGGCGCCGGTCAGCTCCACGGTGATGCTCTGCGTCTCCAGCGCGCGGAGCCGCTCCAGCTTGGCCGGCGACGCGGTCCGGCCGACGAGGACGGTGAGCCGCATATCGTGCCGCGCGGCGGCCATCGCCACGGCGATGCCGTGGTTGCCGCTGCTGGCGGTGACGAGCGCCGCCTCGGGTCGAGCCTCGGCCAGGATCGCCACCTTGTTGTGGGCGCCGCGCATCTTGAACGCGCCGGACGGCTGGAGCTCCTCGCGCTTCAGGCGGACCTCGGTCGCGCCCGTCTCGTCGGTGAGCTGCGGGCTCGTCTCGAGGGGCGTGTGAACGGCAACGCCTCGCAGCCGTGCGCGCGCGGCGTTGACGTCACCAATGGTGGGCGTGCGAGGCATGCGCGAAGTGTAGGAGCGTCGTGGGGTTCAGATGGAGCCGCGACACGGCGGCGGGGCAGCTCAGCCGGCTGGCGCGGGCTCCGGAAGACCGGCGGCCGCCGGCGTGGGTGCGTCGCGGAGCTCGCGGAGCCGCAGACCGATCCGCATCAGCGACCCGAGCCGATCCTCGACCCGCGCGCGCTCCACGGGCGTGGCCCAGTGGCGCAGGGTGTAGTCGATCTCGTGCTTGTGGCGCGTGGCGGTGGCCAGGAGGTCCTCGACGCGGGCGCGCACCTCGGGCGCCGGACGCATGCCGAAGATCGCGCGCTGCGACTCGAGGATGTCGACGTAGTACGAGGTCGACAATCGGTCGAGGTCGCGCATCGCGTCGTGCTGCCACGGCTCAGGCGGTCCCCCGAATCCATGTCGGCGCCACTCGTGCGGCTGCGGCTGCTGCATCGGTTTCCTTCGGCTCGGTCGGTTGGTCGGTATGGCTCCCCCCGGACGCAGAACGGTACGGCCACCATGCCCGCCCGACGAGTGACCGGAGGGACTACCCGGCAAGGGACGAACGGCGACCGCCATTCACCCCACCACACCGATGCGGACCCCGGCTCGCTAGACTCCGCGTTCGTGTCCCGCATGATCGAAACGGTCGCCCCGGCACGCCTGGGCCATGGATTCCGCTGGTTGCTCGGCTCGTCATGGAGCACGAACCTGAGCGACGGCATCGGCATCGCCGCCGGTCCGCTGCTCGTCGCGTCGCAGACACGCGACCCCGGGCTGGTGGCGCTTTCGGCGCTCCTGCAGTGGCTGCCGCAGCTCCTGTTCGGCCTCTACGCCGGCGCGCTCTCCGATCGGCTCGACCGGCGCCTGCTGGTGATCGTCGTCAACGTCATCCGCACCGTGGTGCTGGGCGTCATCGCCGCGTCGATCCTCACCGGGACGGTCTCCATCGGCTTCGTGCTGATCGCCTTCTTCATCCTGGGCACCGCCGAGGTGTTCGCGGACAACACCTCGCACACCCTGCTGCCGATGCTGGTCGCCCGGGACGACCTGGCGATCGCGAACGCCCGGCTGCAGGCCGGGTTCATCACCGTCAACCAGCTGGCCGGGCCGCCCATCGGGGCGGCCCTGTTCGCGATCGGCATGGCCCTCCCGATCATCGGGATGGCGGTCCTGGTGGGCGCCGGCGCGCTGCTGGTGGCCAGGATCGCGGTGCCGCCGCACGGTCGCGAGGAGGTGCGCGAGACCCACGTCCGCCAGGACATCGCCGAGGGACTGCGCTGGGTCCGTCGCCACGCCGCGGTGCGGACGCTGGTGCTGACGATCTTCACCTTCAACATCACGTTCGGGGCGGCATGGTCGGTGCTCGTGCTGTACGCCACCGAGCGGCTGGGCCTCGGCGCGGTCGGGTTCGGCCTGCTGACGACTATCTCGGCTGTTGGCGGACTGCTCGGGACGGTCGCCTACGGCTGGATCACGCGGCGGCTGAGCCTCGGGAACATCATGCGTATCGGCCTCATCATCGAGACGCTGACCCACCTCGGCCTGGCAGTCACCACGACGCCCGCCGTGGCGACCGTGATCTTCTTCGTCTTCGGGCTGCATGCGTTCGTGTGGGGCACGACCTCGGTGACCGTGCGCCAGCGCGCCGTGCCGATCGAGCTCCAGGGCCGGGTCGGCAGCGTCAACTCGGTTGGGGTGTTCGGCGGGCTGGTGGTGGGGGCCGGGATCGGCGGTCTGCTGGCCCAGCTGTTCGGGGTGACGGCGCCGTTCTGGTTCGCGTTCGTCGGGTCGGCGCTGTTCCTGGTGCTCATCTGGCGCGAGCTCCGGCACATCGCCCATGCGGACGAGGCGTCCGCACCGCTCTCCGCGAGCGCGTAAGGAGGACGTGCGGCCCAGCGGAACCCGGGGGATGGGCGGAGTTGCCGTCCGGCGGGACTAACGGCCACGCAGCCGTTGAATGCGCATCCTGCGTGGCCGGGAGTTGCCGGCAGGCGGTCAGCGTGGGCAGATCGGTGCCGGATCGGCGGGAGCATCGGCCGCTCCTTGGCCGTTAGTCCCGCTGCGGCGTAACTCGGACGTCGCCCATCGGCGCCCGACCGGTCGATTGTTGCTTTCGGCTGCCCTGGGCTAGAATCGGCGACCGGAGCCCGCCCTCGTGTGGGCCGCGCGCTCCGACCTCGTTGGGGAGTGGCCAAGCGGTAAGGCGCCTGACTCTGGATCAGGAGATCGAAGGTTCGAATCCTTCCTCCCCAGCCACCGCCCGAGACCTGTGAGGCGTCGGTCGATGCAGCCCGCGGAGGTGCCATGACAGTCCAAGTCAGCATGATCGGCCTCGTGGTGCGCGACATGGCGGCGTCGCTTGCCTTCTACCGCCGCGTCGGCCTCGAGATCCCGGCCGATGCGGACGCCAAGCGGTTCCACGAGCACCGCATGGCGAGCGGCGTGACGCTGTTCTGGGACACGGTCTGGACCGCCACCCACGACCCGGAGCGACACCCGGTCGAGGGCGGCTACGGCGTCCTCCTCGAATTCTTCCTCGCCGATACCGATGCCGTCGACGCGAAGTACGCCGAGCTCACCGCCGCCGGCTACCACGGCCGGATGGCGCCGAAGCAGACCGAGGGACCCTATGCGGCCATGGTCGACGACCCCGACGGCAACGTCGCCCTCATCACCGCCGGCTGAGCGGCTGGCACGCGACCGATGAGCGGCATCTCGCGCAAGGCCTCGTCCTTCACCGAGTCGGTGATCCGCGAGATGACGCGGCTGGCCGTCACCCACGGCGCGGTGAACCTGGCGCAGGGCTTCCCCGACTTCGCGGCGCCGGCTGCGCTCAAGGAGGCGGCCAAGGCGGCCATCGACGCCGATGTCAACCAGTACGCCATCACCTGGGGAGCCCGCGACTTCCGCGAGGCGATCGCCGCGAAGACGACGCACCACCACCCCGGGTGGGCGGTCGACCCGGACACCGATGTGACCGTCGTGTGCGGCGCGACCGAGGGGATGATCGCCGCGATGCTCGCGATCCTCGACCCGGGTGACGAGGTCGTGGTCTTCGAGCCGTTCTACGAGAACTACGGACCGGATGCCATCCTCGCCGGCGCCGTCCCGCGCTATGTGACGCTCCACGCCCCGGACTGGTCGATCGACCCCGATGAGCTGCGTGCCGCCTTCGGGCCGAGGACCCGCGGGCTCGTCCTGAACTCGCCGCACAACCCGACCGGCAAGGTGTTCTCGCGCGACGAGCTGACCCTCATCGCCGAGCTGTGCGCGGAGCACGATGTCGTCGCCTTCACCGACGACATCTACGAGCACATCGTCTACGCCGGGGATCACATCCCGCTCGCCACGCTCCCCGGGATGGCAGAGCGCACCGTCGCGATCAACTCGCTGTCGAAGACCTACTCGGTGACCGGCTGGCGGGTCGGCTGGATCGTGGCGCCGCCGGCACTGACCGCGGGTATCCGCAAGGTCCACGACTTCCTGACGGTCGGCGCCGCGGCACCGCTCCAGGCCGCCGGCACGGTCGCCCTCCAGCTGCCGGATGCCTACTACGTCGAGCTCGCGTCCGCGTACCGAGAGCGGCGCGACCTGCTCCTGGAGGCCCTCGCCGGGACCGGGCTGCGTGCCAGCGTTCCCGACGGCGCGTACTACGTGATGGCCGAGATCGGCGACGTCACCGACGAGGACGACGTGACCTTCGCCCGCCGGATCGTCGTGGATCCGGGGATCGCCACCGTCCCGGGCTCATCCTTCGTGGCCGACCCGGCGCAGGGCCGGACCACGATCCGATTCGCGTTCCCGAAACGCCCCGAGACGTTGGCCGAGGCCGCCCGGAGGCTCAGCCTCATCCGCTGACGGGCGTTGATCGAGTCGCGCTGCGGCTCACCCTCGGCATGCTCCGCGCGGACCGCGACCTTGGCGCTCACACGTCGCTGCGGGTGCCCGACTCGTGCTCCCCACCCGCCGTCATCTGATGGAGCACGAGCGCGGCTCCGATCGCGATGACAACGATCGGCCACAGTGGGGCGACGGCAACGAGCGTGCCACCGGGACCCGCTTCGAGCATGAGGCCGATCGTCAGCGTGATGCCACCGGGGATGACCGGCCACCAGAGCGCGCGGCCGCGACGGGCGAACGCGTCGATCAGGTAGACCGCCAGGAACCCGACGCCGAGGCCGACGAGGACGGCACCGCCGGCATCCTGGAGCACCTGCTCCTGCCAGATGATCCCGAGACCCAGGCCGGAGAGGATCCCACCGGGGACGAGAAGGCCATATCGGCGGGTGACGGCATACCCGACCAGCAGACCACCACCGATGATGGCGACCACCGCCTCCCCACCGATGTCGGTGAGCTGGACGAAGAGAAACAGCACGCCGATCCCGATGAGCACGAGGCCGGGCGCGAAATTGCGCTCCTGCATGACCAACCTCCTGTGCGCCCGCGTTTCCGCCGGCGCAGCGTTGCTTTTCGTGAGCGAGGTCATCGTCGATCGGGCGTGCATGGGCGGCCAGTGCCGGATCGCCACAATCTGGGTGGACGTTCGGCCCGATCGGGGTCGGGTGTCGTGAGGCCGGAGCTCGGCGGGTCAGCCTTCCGCGGCGTAGTCCCAGACGCGGAGGTTGCCGGGCTCGATGCGGATGACGACGCCCTCCTTGTACGAGCCGACCATGCGTTCCGCGGCCTCGTCGCCCAGGTAGCGACGGGCGGTGCTGCCGAGCAGCTCGTAGAAGCCCTCGTCGCTGAGCTGCGCCTCCCCGCGGACCTCGATGCCCTTGTACGGCCAATCGGAATTGCCGACCACGATCGTCACGCGCGGGTCTCGGGCGATGTGGCGCACCTTCCCGTCCTCGCGCGACGTGGCCCACACGCTGAATCCGCCGTCGCGCCACTCGAACCACACCGGGGAGAGGAGGATCGTGTCGTCGCGCCGTCGCGTGGCGAGGATGGCGACGATCGGCATCTCGAGCAGGTCGCGGACATCCTCGGGGCCGAGGTCGCTGCGCATCGGCTCAGCCTGCGGAACCGTCGACGGGCAGCTCGACGGTGTACGAGGTGATGCCGGTGAGCTGGTCGCCGCTGAACCGATAGAGGTCGCAGGAAGCGACCCGCGTGACCGGTCCGTCGTCCGCGTAGGCGGCCACGCTGTCGATGACCACGAACCCGTCGCCGACGTAGGCGTCGAACCGCTCGTACGTGGTGCGCACCTTGGCGAGGTACGCCTCGGTCTCGCCGATGGCGGCGAGGACCGCCTCGCGCCCACGAAGGATCTGCCCGCCGATGAGCCGCCACTCGATGTCAGCCGCCAGCGACGGGGCCGCGGCGGCGAAGTCGTGCGAGCTGAACGCGCGCGCGATGTCCTCGTTCGAGGCGCTCATCGGTCCACCGAGGGGGAAGGCTCACGCCGGGGAGCGGCCGGAGCCGGGCTCGCCGCACGACCCGGCCATCTCGCGTTGACGATGCCGATGCCGGCCACGACCAGCGCGGTGCCGATGACGAGCGCCGGGGTCAGCGGCTCGGACAGCACGATCACGCCGAGCACGATCCCGAACACCGGCAGCAGGTACGCGACCATCGAGGTGCGCGTGGCACCCCATCGGCCGAGGAGGCGGAAGAAGACGAGATAGGCAAGGCCGGAGCCGAGCAGCCCGAGCCAGACGACCGCCCCGATGGATTCCCAGGTGAGCTCGGTCGCCATCGGCCGCTCGAAGACGAAGGCAAGGACCGTGGTCATCACCAGCGCGAACCCGACCTGGAAGAGCGCCGGGATCATCGGTCGCAGGCCGTGGACCATGCGGCGCGCGTAGACGCCGCCGATGGCATACGACGCGGTCGCGCCGAGCAGCGCCAGCTCCGCCACGAGCTCGCCGCCGGTCAGCGCCTCGGGGTCGAATCCGACGAGGAGCGCCACGCCGACGAACCCGACGAGCAGGCCGACGACCTTGTTCGCCGTGATCCGCTCATCGCGCAGCGCGAAGGCGGCGATGACGATCACGAACAGCGGGACCGCCGAGGTGATCGTGGCGGCCACCGTGGAGTCGACGTGCAGCTCGGCCCAGGTGATGAGGGAGAACGGGATGGCGACACTGAACGCGCCGAGCACGACGAGGTGGCCGAGCATCTTGCCGCCACGCGGCAATGGCTCGCGCGCGATCGCCACCACGACCGCGAGCAGCGCGAACCCGACGAGCAGTCGCAGGCTGACGAGCGTGAACGGGGTGAGGCCGGCGTCCACGCCGATCTTGATGAACAGGTATGAGCTGCCCCAGAAGAAGCCGAGCAGGATGAACAGCAGCCAGTCGAGACGGGAAGACACGGGTTCGGAACTCCGGAGCGGGCAGCGATTGCGTCGTCCCCATCATCGCGCACAGTGAGGTCAGGCGGACAGGACCGGTGTGCGGAGGTGGGCGGGGACCAGACCGGGAATCAGGCGGGGAGGACGGCCACGTCGGTGATCGGGGAGGTCCGAAGGTCGCCGATGAGCAGCCGCTCGCCGGGCACGATCCGCGGCATGTCCTCTTCCCAGCCGCTCGCCGTCCAGGTGAGTCGCCGATCCGGCCCGGGGAGCCGGCACCAATGCACGCCGGGCTCGCTCACCGACAGGACGTAGGTGGAGCCGGACGCCGTCTTCACGATCACCACGGAACGCATGCGAGGCACTCGCTGCAGAGCCAGCCCGCATCATCCGCCCGCGCCATCGGCCGCGTCAACGGATACCGCCGCGTGGTTGCGGGCCGCCGGGTGGACATCGAGGTCATCGGTGACTGCAGTGCGATACTGGTGCCGCACGCGAGCGCGCGGCGCGTTGGAGGAAGCATGACGCCCTACACGGCCTTCGTGAACATGCTCGTCGGAGCCATTGGGCTGGCGTTCGCGGCCCGCGTGTGGCGGTTGCTCCGTGATCGACGGGGAACGGAGAGCGGACCGTTTCCGGATGTCCCTGATGCCCCATCGATGGCGACGCCGATGGCAGCCCCCGGCATCACCGGGCCGTACAGCAGCCTCGATCCGTATGCGCCTCCCAAGCGGCTGGCGAACGGGACGAGGGTCGACGGACTCCCCGAGGGAGAGTAGGCCGGCAGATTGCGCGGCCGCGTCAACGAGAAGCGAACGAGGTCAGGGCGCGGAGACAGCCGTGTCAGGAAGGACCGCGGGCGGCGATGGCGGGCGCAGCGAGTAGTCATAGCCGAGATGGATCGTGATGCCGACCTCCGGCACGACCACCGAGCCGGCCAGGGAGCCTTGGGTCTCCGAGCCCGGCGCC
>DASVFG010000023.1:0-28024 GCA_036380155.1 Candidatus Limnocylindria bacterium | reverse complement strand
GTCCGTTGCGCATCGTCGCGATGACGGCCAACGCCATGGCCGGCGACCGCGAGGCGTGCCTCGCGGCGGGGCTGGACGACAACATCAGCAAGCCGATCCGTCCGAGCGAGCTGGCGTCGGCGCTGGAACGAACCCCTCAATTGATGTCGTCACCGGAAAGGACGAGCGCATGAGCGACCTCCATGACGGAGCCCTGGACCTCGGGGTGATCGACGGCCTGCGCGCATCGGTCGAAGGCGACACCGCCTTCGTCATCGAGCTCATCGAGGCGTTCCTCGCCGACAGCGCGGTGCAGGTCGACGCGATCGAGGCGGCCGTCGCGGCGGGGGACGCGGAGGCCACCGTCCGCCCCGCGCACACGCTGAAGTCGGCGAGCGCGACGCTCGGGGCGATGCCGCTCTCGGTCGCCGCGCGCACGCTCGAGATGGCCGGCCGCTCCGGGTCGCTCGACGCCGACGATGCCCGCGCGGCGGCGGCGTCCATCCGCGGCGAATGGGAGGCCGCCGCCGCGGCGCTGCATGCCTGGAGCGCGGCGAATCGGTGAGCACGTCCGGGATCGCCCTCGTCGTCGACGACAGCCGCGTCAATCGGCTCGTCCTCGTCCGCCAGCTGGCGGCGCTCGGCCTCGAGTCGTTGGAGGCCGAGAACGGGGCCGAGGCACTGGATCTCGTCCGCGCGCACGCCACCGATATCGACGTCGTGCTGCTCGACGTCCTCATGCCGGAGCTCGACGGCTACGAGACGCTCGCGGCGATGAAGGCCGACGAGACCACGCGCCACATCGGCGTGATCATCGTGTCCGGCGTCGAGGAGCTCGACAGCGTCGTCCGCTGCATCGAGCTGGGGGCCACGGACTACCTGGTGAAGCCGATCAACCCGCGCATTCTCGAGGCCCGCCTCAACGCATCGCTGGCGGCAAAACGCCTGCGGGACCTGGAGCTCGCGCATGTCGAGCAGGAACGGGCATTCACCGCCACCATCGAGCGCCAGCGCGCGGAGCTGGCGCGCTTCCTGTCGCCCCAGATCGCGCAGCTCATCTCGTCACCGGAGGGGGAGCCGCTGCTCGCCGGCCATCGTCGCGAGATCACGGTCGCCTTCTGCGACCTCCGCGGGTTCACCACGTTCGCCGAGCAGGCGGAGCCCGAAGAGCTCTTCGGCCTCCTCGGCGAGTACCACCGCATGATGGGCGACACGATCACCGAGTACGCCGGCACGCTCGAGCACTTCGCGGGCGACGGCGTGATGATCTTCTTCAACGACCCCGTCCTCCAGGAGGACCACGTCGCGCGCGCGGTGCGCATGGCCGTCACCATGCGCGAGCGCTTCGGACCGATGTCCGCGGGGTGGCGCAAGCGTGGCTACGAGCTCGGCTTCGGGGTCGGCATCGCAGTCGGCTACGCCACGCTGGGCCGTATCGGCTTCGAGGGGCGGCACGACTACGGCGCCATCGGCAACGTCACCATCCTGGCGGCGCGCCTGAGCAGCCAGGCGGGCGCCGATCAGATCCTCCTGAGCCAGCGCGCCGCGGCGATGGTCGAGGACATCGCACGAGTCGAGAGCGTCGGCGAGCTCCAGATCAAGGGGTTGAGCCGCCCGGTGAGCGTCAGCAACGTCGTCGACCTCGTCCCGGTCGCCACCTCCTGAACGCGTGGCCGATCAGGTTGCCGGCGTCGGCGACTGCAAGGGGTCGCGCGATGTCCGCCACAGCGCGCGGAGCAGCGCGATGAGCGGGATGAACAGCAGCACGACCAGCACGAGCGCGAGCGGCGACTGGATCGACACGTTCGTCGTTCCCGATGCGAACGCTCCCAGCGCGGTCCCGACGACGAACGGCACCACTCCGACGATCGCGATGAGCTGGAACGTACCGTTCCAGGTCGCTGCAAGGCCGGGCTCGCTCGCCCGCAGCGCATCAGCCAGGAGGCGCGCCAGGACGAGCGCGCCGAGCATTAGGCTGGCCGCCAGCAGTGCCATGAAGCCGGACGTCGGCTGCAGCGTCTCGACGACCGTCACGGGCAGGGCGATGACTGCCAGCGCGACCAGTGCCGATCGCATCGTGTCCGAACCGCGCAGCGCGCCATGGATGCGCAGCGTGGCGACCAGCACCATGACGCCGCCGATGACGTCGGCAACGACATCGAACGCCGCGATGCGCACGTCCACGACGATGATCAGCGTGGCGGCGAACAGGAGGCCGGCGGCGCTGGTCAGCGCCGGGCGTGAGCGGATGGTCGGCATCGGTCGAGCATAGTCTGAAGACTGGGCAGGGCTGACCGAGCGTGCCGTAAGTCACATAACATGCATTTGGGGAAGTGGCACGAGCGCCCGCACTGAGTAATCGTCGCGGCAAACGTACCGGTGCGCTGACCCGATCGTCCTCTGAACGTCGCCAACGGGCGATCCCACACTCGCTGCATGCGACACACGATGTGGTCGATGGCGATCGTCGGGCTTGCGCTCGGCAGCCTGGGCATGCTCGGCGGTACCGCCATCGGCGGTGACCTCGGGCCCCTGGCGGTCGGTTACGGGCTCCTCGTCTCCTTGGCGGCCCTCTACCTCGTCGCCGGCCTCGCGATCCGGGAGCGCGTGTGGCGTCGCCTCGAGCACGTCCGCCGCGAGCTTCCGGCAAGCGACCGGCTGGCCAGCCGCCGCGTCTTCTAGGCTTCTCGCTCGCGCCGCTGGCGCAGCACCTCGAAGCCGATGAGCGCTGCCGAGACGGCCGCGCCGAGCGCGGGTGCGTCCGGACGCCCGTAGTCGATCCGGAACACGAGGTCGGCCTCGTCCACGAACGAGCGCGTCACGCCGCGCCGTTCGCCGCCGATGAGGATGAACCAGCCACCCGAGAGGTCGGCCTCGGCCATCGGCACCGCAGCGGGATCCGCCACGGCCGCCGCCACCTTCAGGCCGCGACGGCGGCAGATCGTCGCCGCGGAGGCGGCGCTGTCGGTGACCGCGATCGGCAGCAGCTCGCTGGCGCCGGCTGACGCGCGTGCGATCGTCGTCGTGGCCGTCTCCCAGCTCCGACGCGTCACGACGCCGTCCACGCCGGCCGCGTAGAGCGCGCGCAGCGCCTGGCCGTAGTTGAACGGGTCCTCGATGCCGTCGAGCATGACGAGCACCGACCCCTCCCCCACCTCGCGCGTGAGGTCAGCGAGGTTCCGCGGGCGCTGCGGCCCGACGAGCGCGACGACGCCGCCGTGGGTTCGACCGGTGGCGACCTCGTCGATCGTGGCGGCGTCGACGGCCTCGATGAGGACGCCCCGCTCGCGCGCGAGCGCCCGCAGCCGTCCGAGCCGCCGATCTCCGGGTCGGGTGGCCCAGACCCGGTGTACCCGGCGCGAGCCGCCGGCAAGGGCCGCCTCGACCGAGACGTGGCCCTCGAGCGTGATCGGCCACTGGTTGACCGGGTTCGAGCCTCGGTCGGGGCCGTAGGGCTCGAGGTCGCCGTCGCCGAGGTACGGCGCCTCCGAGGCGGCCGGCGGCAGTCCGAGGGCGTCGCGACGCTCGTCGAGCTTCGCATGATCGAGCACCGGCACCGGGTATTCGAGCTCACCGTCCGACGCGAGCAGCACGATCGTTCCGTACGGCTGTGGATCGCCTCCCACCACGGCGGTGCGATCCGCGAGCGTGGCGAGGTGGCGCGGGTCCGCGTCTCCGCTGGCGACGGCATCCGCGAGCGGGGTCAGCCAGGCGCGCCGGCGCTCGTTGTCGCGATCGGCATGGCGCGCGAGGAGCCAGGCGGCATCGGCCCCGTCCACGCCCACGGCACGCAGCCCGGGCCAGCCGTCGGCGTCGACGATGCGGTCGAGGGCAGCGACATGCTCGGCGTTGACGGCCAGGAGCGGCGCCGCCGAGGCGGGCGCCTCTTCCCAGCCCTCGAGGACGGCGATGAGCGGGGTCGCCGGTCCGGCAAGACGCTCGTCGAGCTCACGCTCGAGACGGCGTTCGGCGGCGACGTCGGCGAAGAAGGCCTCGGCGGCGGCAAGCTCGCGCTCGGCCATGCCGACGAGCTCGTCGCGAAGGTCCGGTCGGAGGGGCACGCTCGCGGTCAGCGCGAGGTCGCGGAACGACGACCGCGACGACCGGCAGCGGCGAGCTCGGAGGCGATGGCCGGCGGCAGGTGGCCGCGCACCCGCACGCCCTGCTCCTCGTAGCGCTCGTTGACGTCGCCCGAGTTTCGTGCGCGCGCGACGAGCTCACCACGCTCGTAGGGCACGACCGCGTCGACCGGGACCATGTCCGCGCGGAGGAGATCGGCGATCTTGGCGCGCAGTTCGTCGAGGCCGACGCCGGTGGCGGCGCTCACGAAGGCGGTCCGCTCGCTCGGTGGCGGCGTCTCACCGGCCGGGAGCAGGTCGACCTTGTTGTAGACGGTGATCCGCGGCTTTGCGCCGGCACCGAGCTCGTCCAGGACCGACTGCACGGCGGCCTGCTGGCCGATGAAGTCAGGGTCGGCCGCGTCGACCACCTCGAGCAGCAGGTCCGCGCGCATGACCTCCTCGAGGGTCGCGCGGAACGCGTCGACGAGGTCGTGCGGCAGCTTGTTGATGAACCCGACGGTGTCGGTCACGACGACGTGCTGGCCGGTCGGCAGCGGCACCTGGCGGCTCGTCGGATCGAGCGTGGCGAACAGCATGTCGGCCGCGTAGAGTTGCGCATCGGCGAGGGCGTTGAGCAGCGTGCTCTTCCCGGCGTTCGTGTAGCCGACGAGCGCGATGCCTGCCACGTCGCGGCGATCGCGGTTGCGCGCGGCCGTGGCGCGGTGGCGCTTCACCTCGTCGAGGTCGCGCTTCACCTTCTTGATCTTCTCGCGGATGAGGCGACGGTCGGTCTCGAGCTGGCTCTCACCGGGGCCACGGGTGCCGATGCCGCCACCGGTGCGCGACAGGTGGGTCCACAGGCGGGTCAGCCGCGGAAGGTGGTATTCGAGCGCGGCGAGCTCGACCTGGAGGCGCCCCTCTTTCGTCGTCGCGTGACGCGCGAAGATGTCGATGATCAGCGCCGAGCGGTCGAGGACCTTGCAGTCGAGCAGCTTCTCGAGGCTGCGCTGCTGGTTCGGCGCCAGCTCGTCGTCGACGATGAGGACGTTGAAGTCGTGCGCCGCTTTCTCGTCGACGAGCTCGGCCGCGCGGCCCTTGCCGAAATACCAGACCGGGTCCGCCTCGGGACGGCGCTGGAAGGCGCTCCCAACCACGGTCGCCCCGGCCGTTTCGGCCAGGGCGGCAAGCTCCGCCAGTGAGCGCTGCACCGGCCAGCGACGATCGTCGGGAACGTCGAGGCCGATGAGGAAGGCGCGCTCGACCGGCGTGGTGAGGTCGATCATCGGAGCGCGGTCGGACATCTGTTCGATCCATTTTACCCGATCCCCCACCGAGCCCGGTCGGGGCGATCCGGCGGCGGCGGCGATGCGTGGTACCAAGGTCCTGCTGCGTCATGGGTCGCCCTCTGCGATAACCACCGCTATCGAGCCGATCGAGGGGGCTGACGTGGAGATGCGCGTGGAACCAGACGCGGCAACCGCTCCGACGGGCGCGCTCAGCACCGGGCGCCTGACGCGCCGCATGCTGGGTGGCGTCGTCCTCGCCGTCTTCGCGTTCATGCTGGCCTACCAGGTCGCCGGCATCGGGCTCGGCATCGACCAGGTCCTGGCCATCGTCATCGGCACGGCCGCCGCGCTGGGCGTGGCGGCGGCCACCATGGCGCGCACCATCTCGCCCATCGTCGCCACCCAGGCCGACCTCCAGGTCCGCTACGAGGCGGCGCTCGCCGACTCGCTCCGCGATCCGCTGACCGGGCTCGGCAACCATCGCGCGTTCCATGAGGAGCTCGTGCGCCAGGTCGAGGCCGCTGAACGGTACGGCATGCCGCTCAGCCTGATGCTCATCGACCTCGACGAGTTCAAGGCGGTGAACGACAAGCGGGGCCATGCCGGCGGCGACCGAGTCCTCCGCGGGTTCGGCCACCTGCTGACGGTGGCGGTGCGCCGCGCCGACCGCGCCTACCGCGTCGGCGGCGACGAGTTCGCCGTCATCCTCCCGCATACCGATCTCGAGGCGGCGCGCGTGGTCGCACGGCGCGTCCTTGCGCAGGCGCTCCAGCCCTCCCTGCGGCTCGAAGACGTGGAAACGGTCTCGTTCTCCGGCGGCCTGTCATCCCTGCCGGAGCTGGCCGGTGATCGCTCGCGCCTCTACTCGCAGGCGGACGCGGCCCTGTATGCCGCGAAGCGGGGCGGACGGACCGATGTCGTCGCGTTCGACCCCAGCATCGAGACGGCCGAGGCGCCCGAGCTGGCGACGGCATCGGCCGCCATCGCCGAGGTCATCGCCCGCGGTCAGCTGCGGCCGGTGTACCAGCCGATCGTCGCGCTCGCCAGCGGCCGGGTCATCGGCGTCGAGGGCCTCATCCGACCGATTCCGCCCGCCCCGTTCGCCGATCCCGGCGCGCTCTTCCAGGCAGCGGAGGCCGGCGGCCGGCTCACCGCGCTCGACCTCGCCTGCGTCGACCTCATCGTCGCCGGCGCGCGGGGCCTTCCCGACGACCAGTTTCTCAGCATCAACCTGTCACCGCCGACGTTCGAGGCCCCGGAGTTCAGTGCCACGGCGCTGCTCGCGATCCTCGGCCGCCACAGCTTCCCGCCGCACCGGGTCGTCATCGAGCTCACCGAGCGCCAGGCCCTGCACGACCCTTCGCGGGTGCGGCAGCGGATCGATGCCTGCCGCCAGGCCGGCATCCGTTTCGCGGCCGATGACATCGGCGCCGGCAACGCCGGCCTGCGGCTCCTCGCCGAGATCAGCTTCGACGTCCTCAAGGTCGATCTCGGGCTCGTCCAGCGCAGTGCGTCGGGTGGCCCGTCGAGCGCGGTGCTCGGGTCGGTGGTGGAGCTCGCCACGCGGATGGGCGCGCTCGTCGTCGCCGAGGGCGTCGAGCACGCGTCGCAGCTCAGCCAGCTGAGCGCGCTCGGCATCGAGGCGGGCCAGGGATATCACCTCGGTCGGCCCGGGCCGATCGAGGAGGCCGCACCGGTCGTCGAGGCGGTTCCCGTCGGTATGGCCGCGTGGCGTCAGTCGATCGGCCTCCCGACGCCTAGCTGAGCGCCGCGCGCAGCACGCGCTCGGCCTGTGCCACGACCGCCGGGTCGTCGGCCTCCCGCTCCCCCATCGGCAGCCACATCACGCGCGTCATGCGGCCGAACCAGCTGAGCTGACGCTTCGCGTACTGGCGGGTGCCACGCGCCGTCTGCTCGATGGCAGCCTCGACGCCCATCGTGCCGGCCAGAACCGCGGCCGCCTCCCGGTAGCCGTGCCCGGTCATCGGCCGCAGCTCCGGCCCGAAGCCACGCGCCTGAAGTGCCCGCACCTCGTCGAGCAGCCCGCCGGTCGTGAACATCGCACGCGCGCGCTCGTCGATACGCCGGTAGAGCGTGGTCCGCGGGCGGGACGGCGCCACGAGGGCCACCCGCCCCCGATACGGCTGCCGCGAGGGCCGCACCGGGCCGCCCGCCAGGGTGGCGCGCTCGAGGGCGCGGACCACGCGGCGCGGGTTGCGGAGGTCGGTGACCGCGGCCGTGTCGGGGTCGCGCGCCGCCAGCTCGTCCACGAGCGGCCCGAGCCCGTCGGTGACGAGCCGGTCGGTGAGCTCGGCGCGGAGATCGGCCGAGCGGCTCTCGGCCGCGTAGTCGTGGCCCTCCACGAGCGCCTCCACGTACAGTCCGGTGCCGCCGACGAGCATCGGGATCCGGCCGCGTGCGGCGATCTCCTCGACCAGCGGCCGCGCCATCCGCACCCAGTCGGCCACCGTGAACGGCTCGTCGGGCTCCACGAGGTCGAGGAGGTGGTGCGGCACCGCGGCGCGGGCCGCGGCGTCGGGGGCGGCCGTCCCGACGTCCATGCCGCGCACCACCTGCCGCGAATCGGCGACGAGGATCTCGACGGGCAGGCGTGTGGCGACCGCGAGCGCGAGATCAGACTTCCCGGACGCGGTCGGCCCGACGACACCGATGATCGACGGCGTCGCCCGGGCGTCGGATCGCGACGCGCCGGAGCCGGTTGCCACGTCAGACCTCGATGAGCCGCTGAACCTGCTCGATGCTGCGGGCGCGGCCGGTGGCCGGATCGGCGGTGATGATGACGGCGTTCAGGTTGACCGGCCCGTCGGCGACCTGGAAACGGGTGGGAAGGTGGCGTGTGAAGCGCGGCAGCACGGTGTCGAGGCTGAACCCGATGACCGAGTCGCGCGGCCCGGTCATGCCGATATCACTGATGTAGGCGGTGCCCTTCGGCAGCACGCGCGCGTCGGCAGTCGGGACATGGGTATGCGTGCCCACCACCCCGGTCATGCGGCCGTCGAGGTACCAACCCATCGCATTCTTCTCCGAGGTGATCTCGCAGTGGAAGTCGAGGATCCGGATCGGCGGCAACGGGTCCGCGGCGCCGTCGAGCAGCTCGTCGAGCTTCGTGAACGGCGAGTCGAGCTGGTTCATGAACACGCGGCCCATGGCGTTCACCACGGCCACCTCGTCGCCGTCGTCGGTGTGGTGGATGAGCCAACCGCGGCCGGGCGCCTCGTCGGGGTAATTGATCGGGCGCAGGACCGGCCGATCGGTGTCGAGATAGTCGTAGATCTCGCGCTTGTCCCAGATGTGATTCCCCGAGGTGATGACGTCGACACCGTGGGCCAGCAGCTCCTCGGCGAGGCTCGGGGTGAGGCCCATGCCGGCGGCGGTGTTCTCGCCGTTGGCGATGACGACGTCGAGCTCGAGCTCCTCCCGCAGGTCGGGCAGCGTCGAGGTGATCGCCACGCGTCCCGGCTTGCCGATGATGTCGCCGATCACGCAGATGCGCAGGTCGCTCACCGCGCGTAGTCGACGGCGCGCGTCTCGCGAATGACGGTGACCTTGATCTGCCCGGGGTACTGGAGCTGCTCCTCGATCTTCTTCACCACGTCGCGCGCGAGGCGACTGGAGGCGAGGTCGTCGATGTCCTCCGGCCGCACGAGGATGCGGATCTCGCGCCCCGCCTGGATCGCGAAGCAGCGCTCCACGCCCGGGAAGCTGAGCGCGATCTGCTGGAGGTCGTCGAGCCGCTTCACGTAGTTGTCGAGGCTCTCCCCACGCGCGCCCGGCCGCGAGGCGCTGATGGCGTCCGCGATCTGGACGACGGTCGCCTCGGTCGACTCCTGCTCCACCTCCTGGTGATGGGCGGCGATCGCGTTGCAGACCGCGGGGCTCACGCCGTAGCGAGCCGCGATGTCCCCGCCGATGGCGGCATGCGGGCCCTCGACCTCGTGGTCGACCGCCTTGCCGATGTCGTGGAGCAGGCCGCCCTTCTTCGACTCGGTGACGTTGGCGCCGATCTCGGCCGCCAGCAGGCCGGAGAGGCGCGCGGTCTCGATGCAGTGGTTCAGCACGTTCTGGCCGTAGCTGGTGCGGTACTTCAGGCGGCCGAGCAGCTTGATGAGCTCCGGGTGGAGCCCCGGAACGCCGGCGTCGTACGCGGCCTGCTCCCCCGCCTGGCGCATGACGACCTCGATCTCGGAGCGGCACTTGGCGACCGTCTCCTCGATGCGCCCGGGGTGGATCCGGCCGTCGCCGATGAGCTTGGGGAGGGCCATGCGCGCCACCTCGCGCCGGACCGGGTCGAAGCCGGACAGCACAACCGCCTCGGGGGTGTCGTCGATGATGAGGTCCACGCCGGTCGCCTGCTCGAGGGCCCGGATATTGCGGCCCTCGCGGCCGATGATGCGGCCCTTCATCTCCTCGTTCGGCAGCGGGACGACGGTGACGGTCGCCTCCGACGTGTGGTCGGCGGCGATGCGCTGCATGACGGTGGTCAGGATCCGTCGCGCCCGGTCCTCGCCGTCGTCGATGGCGTGACGCTCGATCTCGCGGACGCGATGCTGCGCCTCCGCCTGCGCCTCGTCGACGATCTTCGTGATGAGCGCCTGGCGAGCCTCCGCGGCGGTCAGCCCGGAGACCCGCTCCAGCTCGACGAGCTGGCGCTCGTGGACCTCGGCAATGCGCGCCCGCTCCTGGTCGAGCTCGGCGGTGCGGGCCGTGAGGCCGGCCTCGCGCTCCTCGAGGGCGGCCAGCTTGCGGTCGAGCGCCTCCTCCCGATCGAGAAGGCGACGCTCGGAGCGCTGGAAGGTCGCGCGCTGTTCGCGCGCCTCGTCCTCGGCGGCCCGACGCAGGTGGAGCGCCTCGTCCTTGCCTTCGAGGACGATCTCCTTCTGCTTCGCACGCGCCTCGGCGACGAGGTGCGAGGCGTACTGCTCCGCGTGCTTGACGGCGTTGGCGGCGACCACCCGGCGCGCAACGAAACCGATGGCGATGCCGATAACGGCCGCCACGGCCGCGGCGATGAGGACGAACGGTTCAGGCATGTCGGCTCCCCCGTGGTGTGGAGCCCGGAATGGGCGGGTCGCGTCCGCGTCGCGGACGCGTGATTTCGGTCGGTTCGATGGGCCATCCGGCCCGGAAGCAGCGAGTGTAGCGCACCCTCGCCGCAACCGACGTGTCGGGGTCCGACCCTATGCGCCGCCCGTGAACAGGCGTCCCATGAGCCGGACGTGGTCGAGATCGCGCGGCAGGAAGTCCTGGAGCATGAGGCGCTGGACGCCATGCGCCTCGAACGCCCGTATCCGCTCCCACGCCTGTTCCGGCGTCCCCATCACCCAGCGCCCGCGACGCTCCGCCAGCCATGCGTCGCCGTCGACCTCGCCCTCGCCGAGCGCTCCGAGGAGATCGGCCGCGCGCGCGCGCAGGTCCTCCTCCGTCTCGGCGACGAGGACCCCGGCCATCGCCGAGCGCGTCACTTCGTCGGGGTCGCGACCCTCGGCGCGGCAGGCGGCCGCGATGCGGTCGAAGGCGGCATCGACGGCATCCGGGCTCGCGCTGAGAATGTTGTACTCGTCGCCGTATCGGGCCACGAGCCGTGCCAACCGCGGGTTGCCCTTCCCGCCGAAGATCACGTGCGGATGGCGACGGCCATCGCGCGCGACCTCGCCGTGGCGCTTCGACCCACGCACCTGCCAGTGGTCACCGTCGAACGTCCAGCCGTCAGGCTCGGTCCACACGCCGTGGATGAGCGCCATCTGCTCCTCGAGCATGTCGTAGCGCTCTCCCAGGGACGGGAAGGCGAGCCCGAGCTGGGCATGCTCGTCCTCGTTCCATCCGGCGCCGAATCCCGCCTCGATGCGGCCGCCGCTCATCTCGTCGACCGTCTGGATGACCTTGGCGAGATTCCCGGGCAGCCGGAAGGTGACCGGCGAGACGAGCGTGCCGAGCCGGATCGTCGACGTCTCGCGGGCGAGGCCGGCGAGCGTTGCCCACGCGTCGGTGGTGGGCAGCCCCTCGCCACCGGGGAAGCTGGCGTAGTGGTCGGACCGGAAGTAGGCCTCGAAGCCGGCGTCCTCCGCCGTGCGGGCGAGGGCGAGAATCTCGTCGTAGGAGAGCCCCTGCTGGGGCTCGGACATCAGGGCGAAGCGCATGAGCCCAGCCTAGCCGGTCCCCGCGCGGCGCGACTTCGCCGACGATCCGCGGACCTCGCGATACCGCTCAACGTAGGTGTCGACGTCGGTCCGGGCGATGACCTCGCCGATCACGTCGAGGGGCAGGTCGTCGACGGACCGGAAGCGGACGCAGGACTTGCCCATGTCCAGCTTCCGCCCCGTGGCCGCCCACCGCTCTCGGAACCAGCGCTCGGTATCGGGATCGCCGTACACGTTGTTGAGGTACAGGCTCATGTGGCCCTTCTGGCTCGCGAGGGCGGCGAGCCCGAGCGGCTCGCCGTTGTACGTGTCGTCGAAGCGATCGAGGGGCACCGCCCAGCCGAGCATCCCGTGCGACATGCCCTCGACGAAGCCGGGCGGCAGGTGGGCGTTGATCGTGTCTCGCACGAGCGCGATGGCGTCGCGCCGATCATCCGGCAGGGACGCGAGGTACGCCTCGGGCGTGGTGGCGGTGGTGGTGACCATCAGGCCGGGTCCTCCAGGTGCTGGATCTCGTCGCTCGGGTCCCCGGCCAGCTCGACCTCGCGGATCGCCGCGCGGACGGTCTCGCCGTCGAAGCCACGTCGCATCAGGTACATCCCGACCCGCTGTCGGGCTCTCTGGTCCTCCGGCATCGGGCGGCCGCGCAGGTGCCGGGCCAGCGCATCGCGAGCGCGGGCCGGCTCGTCGGCCGGAAGACCCGCATCCTCGGGCCGTCGCTCCGGGGCGGCATGCTCGTCACGGAACGTCTCGACCACCTCGCGGGGCACCCCGCGCTGGCGGAGCTCGGCCTCGACCATGCGGCGGCCGCGCGGGGCATGTCGGTCGCGTTGCTCGCCCCACCAGCGCGCAAACGCCGCATCGTCGAGGTAGCCGAGCTCCGTGAGCCTCGTCGTGGTGGCCGCGATGATCTCGTCATCCGCGCCGGCACGCCGCAGGCGTCGGTCGAGCTCCCACTCGGTTCGCGGCCGCGCGCCCAGGAAGGTGACGGCGATCTCGAGTGCGCGCGCCGCATCTGGCGGTTCGGGGGGCGTCCGCGGCCGCCGCGGCCTCATCGGCGACTACTCCGCCTCGCTGATGCCTTCCGGACCGACCTCGATGCTCGCGACCTTGCCGCGAATCTCGCCGTCGATCTTCGCGGCGATCTCCGGGTTCTGCTTGAGGAACTCGCGCGAGTTCTCACGGCCCTGGCCGAGGCGCACGTCCCCGTAGTTGAACCACGCACCGGTCTTCGACAGGATGCCGGCCGCGATCCCGACGTCGAGGAGGCCTCCCTCCACGCTGATGCCCTCGTTGTACATGATGTCGAACTCGGCGACCCGGAACGGCGATGCGACCTTGTTCTTCACGACCTTCACCCGCGTCCGCGAACCGATCGCGTCGGTGCCGGTCTTCAGCGTCTCGATGCGACGGATGTCCATCCGCACGCTGGCGTAGAACTTCAGCGCCCGGCCGCCGGGGGTCGTTTCGGGACTGCCGAACATGACGCCGATCTTCTCGCGCAGCTGGTTGGTGAAGATGAGCGCCGTCTGGCTGCGATTGATGGCACCCGTCAGCTTCCGCAGCGCCTGGCTCATCAGCCGCGCCTGGAGGCCGACGAACGCGTCGCCCATGTCGCCCTCGATCTCGGCGCGCGGCACGAGGGCCGCCACCGAGTCGACGATGACGACGTCCACGCCGCCCGAGCGGATGAGCGTCTCGGCGATCTCGAGCGCCTGCTCGCCGGTGTCCGGCTGGCTGACGAGCAGCTCGTCGACGTCGACTCCGACGTTCTTCGCATACCCCGGATCGAGCGCGTGCTCCGCGTCGATGAAGGCGACCACCCCGCCGTTGCGCTGGGCGTTGGCGGCCACGTGGTAGCAGAGCGTCGTCTTGCCGCTCGACTCCGGGCCGTAGATCTCGGTGATCCGGCCGCGCGGCACGCCGCCGACGCCGAGGGCGAGGTCGAGCGCGACCGACCCGGTCGACACGGCCGGGACGTTCTGGGCCTCGCGATCGCCGAGGCGCATGATCGCCCCACGGCCAAACTGCTTCTCGATCTGGAGGATCGCGGCGTCGACGGCGCGCACGCGCTCCCCGTTCCCGTTCTTCGTGGCTGGCGTCTGGGTCACCACCGGTGCGTCCATGTCAGGTTCTGCTCCTCGTTCCATCTCGGCCCCGGTGGCGGGTCAGCTCATCCCTCATCCTGAGGGGACGGGTCCTGGGGCTCGCGTTCCTTGCGCTTTGGCTTGATGACTTCGACCTGGCGCATCGGCGGCTGGTAGCTCGGGACGATCGGCCCCGCGGCCGGCTGGCCCGGCTGTCCCTTCGGTGCCTTCGCCTTCGCCTTGTGCTTGGGCTCCTTGCGTGGTCGGTCTCGGCCTTTCGCCATGGCTCGAACCTCCGTCTGCGTGAGCCGGTCGAACCGCCCCGATGGTGGCGGACCGGCCCTTACCCGGTGGTTAGGCGGCGCTTACCGCCGCGCGATGTTCGGGTCGATTCTACGGTCGGATCGTGACAGCTCGTCCGACGCGTTCGCCCATTCTACACCCGCGTCATACGGCGTCATACACCCTGCCGAACGCGATCGCCACCGCGTCGCGCACGGCCCCGAACGACCCGTCCCCCAATCCGGTGCGCAGCCGCGCCAGCAGGGCAAGCGTCCAGCTCACGTTGTGGACCGACGCGAGCCGCGGGCCGAGCATCTCGCGCGCGCGGAACAGGTGCGCGAGGTACGCACGCGAGTGGTTGCGGCACGCCTCGCAGGCGCAGCCGGGATCGATCGGCCCGGGGTCGTCCTGGAGCGCCGCGTTCCGCAGGTTGAGACGGCCCGCATCGGTCCAGACCTGCCCGGTACGGGCGACCCGGGTCGGCAGGACGCAGTCGAACAGGTCGATGCCGCGCTCGATGGCCGTGGCGAAGTCGACCGGTGACCCGACGCCCATGAGGTAGCGCGGACGCGGATCGTCGCCGAGCGCGTCGCCCACGACGTCGAGCGTGGCGGCCATCGCGGCCTTCGACTCCCCCACGGACAGGCCGCCGATTGCGATCCCATCGAACGCCTGCGACGCGATGGCCGCCACCGAGGCGCGGCGCAGCTCGGCGTCGACGCCGCCCTGCACGATGCCGAACACCGCCTGGTCGGGCCGTCCGCGCGCCGCGAGCGATCGCTCCGCCCATCGGTGCGTGCGCTCCATCGCCTCCGCCACCTGAACGGCCGGCAGACCGGGATCGACGAGCTGGTCGAACGCCATCGCCACGTCGGAGCCCAGCAGCGCCTGGATCTCCATCGCTCGCTCCGGCGTGAGCCGCTGCACCGATCCGTCGAGGTGCGAGGTGAACGTCACGCCATCGTCGTCCACGCGGCGCAGGTGGGCGAGGCTGAACACCTGGAAGCCGCCGGAGTCGGTGAGGATCGGCCCGTCCCAGCTCATGAACCGATGGAGACCACCGAGCCGGGCCACGCGCTCCGCGGTCGGGCGCAGGCTGAGGTGGTACGTGTTGCCGAGGATCATCTGCGCGCCGGCCGCCGCCAGGTCGCCGGGCGTGAGGGCCTTCACCGTCGCCTGCGTCCCGACCGGCATGAACTGCGGCGTGTCGATCAGCCCGTGGGGTGTCACGAGCCGGCCGAGACGGGCACGGCCCACCGTGGTGGGACGGGCCGTGAACGTGACGGGGGCCATCCGTGGAGGATACGCACCGTCCCGATCCGGCGCGTCTGCCTGCGGACGGGTGCAGGGACGTGCAGGGACTTGTGCGCATTGGCTACCCTAGGGCCGATGCGACTGACCGAATGGCCGCGCATGCCGTTCCTGAACGACGAAGTGAAGGAATGGATCGCGCTGGAGCTTCAGGGGCTGGGCGTCGACGACCTCGCGGTGTACGCGCTCGAGGCCGGCGTCGAGGGCGACGAACGCCGCGTGATGGTGGCGACCGAGATCGGCCTCCTCGACCACCGGTATGCGCCGTTCGGCTCGTCGGCCCGCTATCGCCTCGCGATGCTCATGTACCCGTGGCAGGTCCTGCGCGGCGTCGAGCTGCGTGCCGACACGTTCCGACTGTGGGCGCGCGAGCATCGCACGCGATGGTCGTTCCGCCTCCACCACCCGCACTTCGAGGCCGCCACCGAGTCTCCCGACCTCGGCCAGGCACTCTGCGACCTGGCGCGCGTGTGCGCCGTCATGGCCGAGCCGTTCGGTGTGCCGGCCGGTCGTGTCTCGTCCGAGGTCCCCGGCGCGCACCCGGGCGGACCGCGCCCGATCCCCGCGGCCAGCGAGACCGTTCCGCTCGGTGCGATCCCGCCGCGCCGCGAGCCGACCCCGGCGCCGGCCAACGGCGATGCGCCGCACGACGAGGACGAGACGGAGCCCATCTCCGCGGATGGCAGCGAACCGGCCACCGCGGTGGCGATCGGCGAGGACGAAGAGGTCATCGAGCTCTCGGACGAGGAACGCGAGGCGATTCCCTCCCGCTCGGACGACACGCCCTGACGCGAACGCGCGCGTCACACGATGAGCATCGCGTCCCCGAAGCTGAAGAACCGATAGCCCTCCTCGCGCGCCACCCGGTAGGCGGTGAGGAGCCGATCGCGGGCCGCGTACGCATCGGCATCGTGGGGCATACCGGCCTGGACGAATGCGGTGACGAGCAGCAGGAGCGAGCTCCGCGGCAGATGGAAGTTCGTCACCAGCAGGTCGACGGCGCGGAACGCATACGGCGGCGTGATGTAGAGGTCGGTCCAGCCGCCTGCCTCGGTCGTCCGTGCGGCCGTCTCGAGGACGCGGACGGAGGTCGTGCCGATCGCGACGACCCGTGACGCGGCAGCGACGGCGTCGCTGGTGGCGTCGCCGAGCTCGTACCACTCGCGATGGATGTGGTGCTCGTCGATCCATTCGCCCTCGAGCGGGCGGAACGTGTCGAGCCCGACATGGAGCGTCACCGATGCCCGGTCGATCCCGTCCGCGGCGAGCCGATCGAGGAGCTCCGGCGTGAAGTGCAGACCGGCCGTCGGTGCCGCCGCGGAACCCGGGGGGCTCGCGTAGACCGTCTGGTACCGCTCGGCCGGCGCGGACCGGTCGGCGATGTATGGCGGCAGCGGGAGCTCGCCGGCGCGCGCCATGATCGTGGCCGGGTCGCCCTCGAAGCGCACCGCCCGCGTTCCGTCGCCGAGCCGCTCCCCCACCTCGACGCGGTCGCCGCTGCGGAGCGTCACCCGGCTTCCGACGGCGAGCTTGCGTGACGGCCGGACCAGCGCCTCCCACATCCGACCGGCGTCATCCGGCAGCGGCCGCAGGAGCAGGATCTCGGCCGCGCCACCCCCGGACCGCGTGGCCGGCAGACGAGCCGGGATCACGCGCGAGTCGTTGACCACGAGCAGGTCGCGCGGCGCGAGCCAGCGGCGGATCTCGGCGAACGTGGCGTGCTCGATCCTGCCGGTCGACCGATGAAGGACGAGGAGCCGCGCGGCATCGCGCGGCTCGGCCGGGGTCTGGGCGATCGCCTCGGGCGGCAGGTCGTAGTCGAAGTCATCGACGCGGAGGCGCGGCGCGGTCATGCGCCGGACAGCGTAGCGCCCGGCCGGAAGACCGGCCGGGCGCCATCGGTCTGGCAGGCCTAGAGGATCGAGTTGAGCCAGGCCTGGGCGAAGTACACGAGGAAGGCGGCCGCGACGACCCACAGGAGCGGGTGGACCTCGGCGGCCTTGCCACGCACTGCCTTGATGAGCACGTACGTCACGAACGCGGCGCCGATGCCGACCGTGATGTTGTACGTGAGCGGCATCAACGTGATCCCGAGGAGCGCCGGCAGGCCCTCCTCGACGTCGGCGAAGTCGATGTCCTTGATGAGGGTCGCCATCAGGTAGCCGACGACCACGAGCACGGGGCCGGTGGCCGCGAACGGCACCATCGGCGCCAGTGGCGTGACGAGCACGGCGAGCAGGAAGAGCACGCCGGTCACCACCGAGGTGAGGCCGGTGCGACCGCCCTCCGCGACGCCCGCCGCGCTCTCGATGTAGCTCGTGTTCGAGCTGATGCCGGCCGCGCCACCCGCGGCGGCGGCGATCGAGTCGACGATGAGCACCCGGTTGATGCCGGGCACCTGGCCGTCCTCGGTCGTGAGGCCGGCCTGCTCCGTGATGGCCGTCGCGGTGCCCATCGTGTCGAAGAAGTCGGTGAGCATGATCGCGAAGATCGTCAGCGCCGCGGCAACGAGCCCGAGGTTCCAGACCTCGGTGACGTCGAAGGCGCCGAGCGTCGTGAAGTCCGGCACGAAGCTGATCTGGTCCGGCAGCGTGGTGATCCCGAAGATGAAGGCCAGGATCGACATGACGACGATGCTGATGAGGAGCGCGGCACGCACCTTCAGCACGAAGAGGACGATCGTCAGCAGCAGGCCGAGGACCGTCAGCCATGCGGACGTGGAGTTCGGGAAGATGAACTGCACGACCGGTGTGCCGGGACCGATGAGGCCGCCATCGACGAGGCCGATGAACAGGATGAAGAGGCCGATGCCGACGCCGATCGCTCGCTTCAGCGACAGCGGGACGGCGTTCATGATCGCCTCCCGCAGCCCGACGAGGACGAGCAGGAGGACGACGAGGCCCTCGATGACGATGACGCCCATCGCCCCGGCCGGGCTCAGGCCGGCGCCGAGCACGAGCCCGAAGGCGACGATGGCATTGATCCCGAGTCCGGCAGCGAGGGCGATCGGGTAGTTCGAGACGACGCCCATGGCGATCGTCAGGATGCCGGCGAGGAGCGCCGTCGCGGCGCTGGCGGCCGGGATGAAGGCGTCGCGCTCGGCGCCTTCGGGGAACATGTTCGACAGGATCAACGGGTTCAGGAAGATGATGTAGGCCATCACCAGGAACGTGGTGATGCCGGCCCGGACCTCCGCTCCGACGTTGGTCCCCCGCTCGCTCAGACGGAAGAAGCCATCCAGGCCGCCACTCGCTGGCGTGTTGGGAGCCTCCCGCCGCGGTACCTCGGTTGCCTCGACCTCCACTCGGGTCGCCCTCCGCTCCATGGGCATCCGGACGCCCGACACCGTGTTGGGCGCTGGTGCCGCGGTGAGCCTACTCCGCCCGTGCCCCGCCCGTGCCGGGTTTTCGACCGTCGGTCAGCGGCGCAGGAAGAGGTTGACGATCACGGTGAGCACCGCGCTGATGACGAGCATCGTGACGATCGGGAAGAAGAACGAGCCACGCTCACCCTCGATCGCGATGTCCCCCGGTAGGCGGCCGAACGGCAGGCGAACGCCGAGGGCGGCGAGCCCGCCGATGACCACGAGCACGACCCCGATGACGAGGACGAGCCGGCCGACCTCGGGGCTCATCCGTCGAAGAGGCCGGGCTGCGCGGGACCGCCCGTCGCGCCGGCGGGGGGCGTCAGCCCGAGGTGCGCCCAGCCCGACGGCGTGAGCTGACGGCCACGGGGCGTGCGCGCCAGGAAGCCGATCTGCATGAGGTACGGCTCGACGACGTCCTCGATCGTCTCGATCGGCTCGGACACGGTGGCCGCCATCGTCGCCAGGCCCACCGGTCCGCCACGGTGGTGATCGGCCATCGCCCGAAGGAGCTGGCGGTCCATGGCGTCGAGGCCGCGCTCGTCGATCTCGAGGAGGCGGAGCGCATCGGCGGCGAGTGCCTCGGTCACCTCGCCGTCTCCGCCACCCCGCACCTGGGCGTAGTCCCGACCGCGTTTGAGGAGGCGGTTCGCGATGCGCGGGGTGCCGCGTGAGCGGGCGGCCACGAGGCGTGCGGCGTCTCCGGTGAGACGGATCTCGAGGATCTCGGCCGAACGGCGAAGGATGTGCTCGAGCTCGGGATCGGTGTAGTAGTCGAGCCGATACGTCACCCCGAAGCGGTCACGGAGCGGGCCGGTGATGCTGCCCACCCGTGTCGTGGCGCCGATCACGGTGAGATGCTCGATCTGGAGGCGGACGGTGCGCGCGCCCGGTCCCTTGCCGAGCACGACGTCGAGCGCGTAGTCCTCCATCGCCGGATAGAGGATCTCCTCGACCGCGTGGCTGAGGCGATGGATCTCGTCGATGAACAGGACGTCGCCCTTCCCGAGGCTGGTGAGGACGGCCGCCAGGTCGCCGGCGCGCTCGATGGCAGGCCCGGAGGTGGTGCGGATCTGCGCGCCCATCTCGGCCGCGACGATGTTGGCGAGCGTGGTCTTGCCGAGTCCGGGCGGCCCGTAGAGCAGGATGTGGTCGACCGGTTCCGACCGATGCTGTGCGGCGTCGATGAGGATCGCGAGGTTCTCCTTCACGCGATCCTGGCCCGCGAACTCGTCGAGCCGGCGGGGGCGCACGGTCGACTCGAGGGCGAGCTCCTCCTCGGCGACGTCGGCGGCGGTGACGCGCTCGATCGTCATGGGTGCAGGTCCGCGACGCTGGACGAATCGAACATGTGAGCGATTCTACCGGTCGCCGCGGCCCGTCAGGCCAGCGCCGCGCGCGCCCACGACCGGACGACGTCGCGATGCGCGGACCAGGCGTCCCACGTCCGCTCCGCCCATGCCCGTACGAGCCGGACATGCTCGGCCCCATCCCGGGCGACGAGCACGTCGACGACGGTCATCGCGAAGCGGGCCGGCGGGGCGAGCCACGGCCAGTCGCGATCGGTGTCCGCCAGCCGCTGGGTGATCGCGTTGAGCCGCTCCATCTCGAGGTCGTGCTCCAGCCAGTGGCAGAGGCCGACCAGGTGGAGCGCGACCGACTGCCGCTCACGACGGCCGTCACCGCCGGGATGCTGCACGGCGTAGACGTCGACGGTGTGGCGATGCACCCGGCCGAACGTGATGTCGCCGAACTCGCGCGCCAGCACCTCGCCGAACGCCGCCCAGCAGGCCGCGGACGCGCCGATGAACGGGTGCGCCTCGTCCGCCGCGTGCGGCAGGTAGCGCGCGCTGCATCCCGGGCACGGCTCGGTGATGGCGTCCAGGTCGGCGGCCGTGTCGATGTCCGGGAGCGGCACGCTGTCCACGGCCGTCACGAGGGACGGATCGCCGCGCAGGAGTTCCCGGAGGCCGATGTCGCCCACCAGCCCATCGGCCAGGGCGAACGCCTCGCGTTCGAGCAGCACCGGCGGCCCGAGCACGCCCTCCGCGCGGGACGCCACGATCGGTGTCCCTCCTCGCCATCCGTCGAGGGCGTGGAGGAGCGCGACGTCCACCGTCGGCTGGTCGGCGAGGAGGACGATCGCGGCGTCGCACTCGGGCGGCACGGCCTCCAGCCCGAGGCGCAGTGAGCGACTCATGCCGGCCGAGGGGACCTCGTTGAGGACCGCGACCGCCGATGCCGGCACGGTCAGCCCCGGCGCGGCGACGACGATGACCGGGTCCAGCCCGGCCGCCGTGGCGACATCCACGACGATGCCGACCGTCGTGCGGCTGCCGATGCGGACGAGCTGCTTCGGGCTCCCGAAGCGTGACGAGGTGCCCGCGGCGAGGATCACGGCAGCGACCGGCATCGCTGCATTCTGCAAGTATCATCGGACCATGGCGATCGCCGGCGCGCGGTACGGGCATACGAACCTCGTGGCGAGGGACTGGCGGGGGCTTGCCCGCTTCTACGAGGAGCTGTTCGGCTGCATCCCGGTACCCCCTGAGCGCGACTACCGCTCGCCCGACCTCGATCGCGCCACGGCCCTGACCGATGTCCATCTCACCGGCGTCCATCTCCGCCTGCCGGGGCACGGCGCGGATGGGCCGACACTCGAGATCTACAGCTACGACGACCTGGCGGATGGCGGGACGGCCGCAGCCAATCGCACCGGGTGGGGCCACATCGCGTTCGCGGTGGATGACGTCGAGACGGCGCGCGGGGCCGTCCTCGCCGCGGGCGGGACCGCGGTCGGCGACACGGTGACGCTCCAGACCGCCGACGGGCGCCTCGTCACGTGGTGCTACCTCACCGACCCCGAGGGCAACATCATCGAGCTCCAGAGCTGGTCCGCGGGGCGCTGAGCGAGCCGTACGACCTGCTGATCGAGCACGGGACCGTCGTCGACGGGACCGGGGCACCCGGCGTCGCCGGGACGGTCGGCGTGCGCGACGGCCGAGTGGAGATCCTCGACGCCACGCCGAATCCAGCGGCTCGTGCGGGCCGACGGATCGACGCCACCGGACTGGTGGTGGCTCCCGGGTTCATCGACCTCCACAGCCACGCCGGGCTCATGATCTTCGCCGATCCGCTCCACGAGCCGAAGGTGCGCCAAGGCGTGACGACCGAGGTCATCGGCGTGGACGGCCTGTCCTACGCGCCGTTCGCCGACGTCGCCGACCTCGAGGCGCTGGTGGCGATGAATGCGGGGCTCGACGGCGCGCCCGACGAGGCGGCGCCGTACGACTGGTCGACGGTGACCGGCTACCTCGACCGGCTCGATGCCCTGCGGCCGTCGCTCAACCTCGCGTACCTCGTCGGCAACACGCCGCTGCGCATCGGCGCGGTCGGCTGGGACGAGCGACCGGCCTCGGCACGCGCGCAGGCAACCATGCGCGCCATGCTGCGCGAAGCGATGGAGGCCGGGGCGTTCGGCCTCTCGTCCGGACTCGACTACCCACCCGGCTCGTACGCCGACACCGAGGAGCTGGCGGCCCTGTCCCGCGCGGCGGCGGCGCTCGGTGGCTTCTACCACACGCATGTGCGCTACCCGCTCGGCGACCGCTACCTCGACCCCTTCCGCGAGGCGATCGAGATCGGGCGGCGTGGCGATGCGCCGGTCCACATCACCCACTTCTACCACCGGCAGACGTTCCCGGACGGCCCGGGGCCGATGCTCGCCCTCGTGGACGAGGCCCGTGGCGAGGGCCGCGACGTCACCTTCGACACCTACCCGTCGGAGTGGGCGTCGACACGGCTCCTCATCATGATCCCGCCGTGGGTCCAGGCCGGGGGGCCGGGTCCGACGAAGGAGCGCCTGGCCGATCCCGCCGCGCGCACCCGGATCCGCGAGGACCTCGCCGAGCGCGGCGTCCTGTTCGCCGGCCGCCGGGCGTGGGACGACGTCCGGCTCGGCGCGTTTCGGCGGCCGGAGCTCCTCCGCTGGGAGGGCCGCACGCTCGGCGACGTCGTGGCCGAGCGCGGCGAGGACCCCGTCGACGTCCTGTGCGACCTCCTGCTCGCCGAGGACCTGCGCCTCAACCAGGTCACCCCGGGACCGTGGAGCGAGACGCTCCCCGACTTCGTCCGTCACCCTGTCGGGATGGTCGGCACCGATTCGACGTTCATCGGCCACCGGCCGTCCCCGCGGACGTACGGCTCCTTCCCGCGCATCCTCGGCCAGTTCGTGCGCGAGGAGGCGCTCCTGGGCCTCGAGGAGGCGGTCCGCAAGATGACGTCGGCACCGGCCGCGCGCCTCGGGCTCCCGGACCGCGGTGTGCTGCGGGACGGGGCCGTCGCCGACATCGTGATCTTCGACCCGGCGCGCGTGCGCTCGACCGCGACGTACGAGGAGCCGCGGTCCTTCCCCGAAGGCATCCCCTGGGTCCTCGTGGCCGGCGAGGTGGTCGTCGAGGACGGCCGCCACACCGGCGCGCGCCCCGGCCGGACGCTGCGTCGCGCCGCCCGGGTCAGCTGACGAGGCGGCTCCGGTCCACCTCGAGGCCCATGAGCTCGGCCAGCTCGATCGGGCGGGCGTAGAGGTACCCCTGTCCGAGGTCGGCGCCCATCGCGTGGAGCTGCTCGTGCTGGGCTCGTCGCTCGATGCCCTCGGCGACCGTCTCGAGACGCAGGGCTTGCGCCATGCGGATGATCGAGCGAACGAGCGCGCGCTCATCACGCTCCGGACCGTCCACGTGCTGGACGAAGCTGCGGTCGATCTTGAGGACGTCGATCGGGAACCGTCGGAGGTGGCTCAGGGACGAGTACCCGGTGCCGAAGTCGTCGAGCGCGATCCGCACGCCCTGGCGCTTCAGATCCTCGATGGCCTGGGCGGTCTCGTCGCCCTCGTGGAGGAGCGTGCTCTCGGTGATCTCCAGCACGAGGCGTCCCGCTGGCAGCCGCGTCTTCGCGAGCACCGCCGCGACCGTGGCCGCGAACCCGGGCTCCCGCAGCTGCCGCGACGCGACGTTCACCGCGATCGATGCCCCCCTTCGGCCGGTCCCCTGCCAGGTGACCCCATCGCGGCATGCCTGCTCGAGTACCCAGCGGCCGAGCGGGACGATGAAGCCGGAGTCCTCCGCGACCGGGATGAAGTCCGCCGGCCCGAGGAGCGAGCCGTCGTCCTGGCGCCAGCGCACGAGCGCCTCGCACCCCACCGTGCGGCCCGACGCGAGGTCGACGACGGGCTGATAGCGGAGGATGAACGCACCGTCGGCGAGCGCAGCATCGAGCCGGCTGCGGAGATCGAGGCGCCGCATCGCCTCCACGTGCATCTCCGCCTGGAAGAACTCGAATCGCGCCTTGCCCCGTGCCTTGGCGGTGTACATCGCCGCATCGGCATTGCGGAGGAGCTCATCGGGCGTAGTCGCCGATCCGGGAGCGAATCCGAGCGGCTGCATGGCGATTCCAATGCTCGCCTGGGCGAACACCTGGCGGGCTTCGAGGGTGAACGGCTGACCCAGCGCCGCGAGAAGGCGCGCCGCGACCTCCGACGCCTCCTGCTCGCCCGAGTCCTCGAGCAGGACGCCGAACTCGTCGCCGCCGAGGCGTGCGGCCGTGTCCTGGCCCCGCAGGCACGCGCGCAGCCGTTCGGCAACGGCGGTGAGGAGCAAGTCGCCGGCGGCGTGCCCGAGGCTGTCATTCACCACCTTGAAGTCGTCGAGGTCGATGAAGAGGACGGCGGCGCGGTCGTCCGGCCGGCGTCGCCGCATGAGCGCGTGCGCGACACGGTCGCTGAACAGCGCTCGGTTCGCGAGCCCGGTCAACGGGTCGTGGAACGCCTCGTGCCGGAGCTGCTCCTCGAGGCGAGTGCGGTCCGTGACGTCGCGGTAGTTGAGGACGAGGCCACCGACCGCGTCGTCGGCGAGCAGGTTCTGGCCGATCGCCTCTACCCAGCGCCACGTGCCGTCGGCGTGCCCGAGTCGGAGGGTCACGGCATGGGCACCACTCGGCGCCGGCCCCAGCCGCAGCAGTCCGTCGACGAACGTCGCGAGGCGCGCCCGATCGTCGGGATGCACCTGCGCGTCAAACCGCGCTCCGATCCGTTCCCGGGGGTCGTGCCCGAGAACGCGCGCGACGGCGTCGGACTCGTACGTGACCGCCCCATCGGCCGAGAGCACGGCAACCGCGTCGGACGAGTTCTGTACGAGCGAGCGGAAACGCGCCTCGCGCTGCCGCAGATCGTCACTCACCGAGCGCAACCGATCATTCAGACGTCCGAGTCGGTCGTTCTGGATGCCCAGCCGCCGGGCGGCTCCCGCGAAGGCGAGCCAGAGCAGGCCGAGGAGGAAGGCACCGGCCAAGAGACCGATCACAAACACGTCGCGCGCGGTGAGGTCGACCCGCTCCTCGATGGGCTGGGCGTCGAGGTACACCTCGAATACGCCGATCGCCGGACCGTCGGCGTTGCCGCGGATGGGCGAGTAGATCTCGAGCAGCTGCGCCGGGAGACGGTCGCTCGCGCCCTGCTCGTCGGTCGCGGTCCCGAACTCCGCCACGGTTTCGCCGAGGAGCGCCTCCGCCAGCTCGTGGTCGATGCCGAGGCGCGCGCCCCGCATGGTGGGATCGGTGGAGTACATCACCCGTCCGTCCCGGGTCCAGATGTTCACGAGCCGCATGTCACCGGCCACGACGAGTCGCTCGAGCTGCGCCGCCACGTCCGGCTCCACGTCGGCGTCGAGGTCGAGGCTGCCGCTCGTGAGGATCGGATCGACATAACCCCGCACGATCGCCTCGATGTTGCCGACGGCCGAATCGGTGGCCGATGCGCGCAAGTGGTCGGCCACGTTCGCGGAGATGGCGAAGGACAGGCCGACGACGAGCAGGGCGCTGGCGGCGAGCACGACCCCGCGGAGGCCGGGGCGTCGCCACACGATGCGAGGGAAGGGTGAGCGGCCGTGGCCGCCGAGCCGTGGCGTCACGCGCGCAGGTTGAGCCGGCGCCGCCGATCGTGCCATCCGCCCTTGGTACTAGCGGTGCCGATGCGGACGATCGTCCCATGGTGGGCGTCGGGCGCGTTCGGCACCCTCGAGGACGTGCATCAGCCGCGAAGCACCGCTCGGTCCATTGCCATCGCCGCCACACTCACCGCCTCCGCGGTGCTGGTGGGATGCAGCGCGACGCCCGCCGTCCGCAGCGTCACGCTCGAGTTGGACCAGATCGATGGTTCCGGGGTCACCGGCAGCGTGGTGATCACCGAGGTCGACGCCACGACCACCCTGATCACGGTCGACGCCGATCCGGCGGGCCACCCGGATATGCCGGCCCACGTGCACCCGGGCAGCTGCGCCCAGCTGATCCCCCAGCCGCGGTTCGCGCTCGAGAACATCGTGGACGGCCACTCGTCGACCCGCGTGCCAGCCTCCTTCGAGGAGCTCACCGTGCCCGGTCAGGCGATCAACCTCCACGAGTCGAACACTGCACTGGACGTCTACACCGCCTGCGTGGACCTCTGACCGATCTTCGAAGCTAGGCCGGGTCGACCTCGGCGTCGGCGGGCTCGAGGATCTCGCCCTCGAGGCTGACGACCGCGTCGAGTGACGCGTCGGCCTCGGCGAGCTCCTGGGAGCTCACGGTGGTGACACCAGCCCCAGCGTCGTCACCGGCCCGCGAGATCGAGAAGCCGATCTGCGGCGGAATCGTGGCCGTGATCGTGATCTCGGCGATCCGATAGGGCGATCCCTTGTCCCGGAGGGATCGGTTCGCGATCTCCTGGATGGCGGTCGCCTTGATGACGATGTCGGCCACGATCGCCGGATCGATGCGCTCGATGGCCGTCACCAGGCCGCGTTTCGCCTGGGACGCGGCGTCGCGCACCTGGAGACCCATCTGGGACGCGGTCTCCCGCATCTCGGCCTTCGCCTCAGGGGTCGTCATCGAGCTGATCGTCTGGTTCGCCGATGCGCGCGCCTGCTCCGCCGCCTGGCGTGCCTTGTCGAGGAAGCTCACCGCTGTCGGACCATGACCGACATGCTACGGACCCATGCCGTCGCTGCCTAGCCTCGTCATCGGCCGTGCGGCTAGCATGCACCGATGGATCGGCCGAGCCTGACCACGCGCGTCGCCCCGCCCGGTGTGGCGACCCCCGGGTCGGCCCCCGCCGAGACGACGCCGCTCATCATCCCGCCCGCCACGCCGACGCCGGGCCGCGCCCGGCCGGCCGCGCCGCTCCGGCGCGAGGGGCCGGCGAAGCTCACCGGCACGGCCATCTACACCGACGACCTCGTCGTGCCGGGGGCGTGGTACGGCGCAACGGTCCGCTCGACCGAGCCGCACGCCCGCTTCATCGGTCTCGAGCTCGACGACGCGTTCGACTGGAGCCGGGTGGTGGTCGTCACTGCCGAGGACATCCCCGGCGAGAACGTCGTCAGCCTCATCGATGCTGACCAGCCGGTTCTCGTCCCGGTCGGCGGCGAGATCCGCCACCAGGCCGAGGCGTGCGCGCTCATCGCCGCCCCGGACCGATCGACGCTGCGCGAGGCGAGACGTCACGCCCGCCTCCGCACCGAGCGGCTGCCGGCCGTCTTCGACCCGCTCGCCTCGGAGCAGGAGTTCGCCCACTACACGGTCGAGACCGGTGACGCGACCGCCGCGATGGCCGGCGCGGAGCTCGTCATCGAGGGCACGTATCGCGTCGGCCACCAGGAGCAGCTGTACATCGAGAACCAGGCGATGATCGCAATCCCACGCGAGGACGGCGGCGTGACCGTCCACGGGTCGCTCCAATGCCCGTACTACATCCACAAGGCGATGAAGCGGGCGCTGGCCATGGGCGATGAGCTCGCCGTCGTGGTGCAGGCCGAGACCGGCGGCGGGTTCGGCGGCAAGGAGGAGTACCCGAGCGTCATCGCGCTCCATGCCTCGCTCCTCGCCCTGAAGTGCCGCAAGCCGGTGCGCATGATCTACGACCGCCACGAGGACATCAGCGCCACGACGAAGCGGCACCCCGCGGTCATCCGTTACCGAAGCGGCGTCTCGGCAACGGGCGAGCTCATCGCCCAGGAGATCGAGGTCATCATGGACGGCGGCGCGTACTGCACGCTCACGCCCGTCGTGCTCAGCCGCGGCATCCTCCACGCCGGCGGCCCGTATCGCTGTCCGAATGTTCGGATCACGGGGCGCGCGATGGCGACGAATACGCCACCCAACGGCGCGTTCCGTGGCTTCGGCGCCCCGCAGACCGAGTTCGCCGCCGAGATGCAGATCAACCGCATCGCCGAGGCGCTCGACGCCTCGCCGCTCGACCTGCGGCGTCGGTGGGTGTACCGCGAGGGCGACACGACGGCGACCGGCCAGGTCCTCCGTGAGTCGGTCGGGGGCATCGACGTCCTCGAGGGCGCGGCCGAGGTCGCCGCCTTCGACCGCATCCACGCCCAGACCCGCGCGATGCGTGAGGGTCGGACCGAGGGCGCGCGGACGGCGACCGGCATCGGGTTGGCGCTGGGCTGGCACG
>DASVFG010000022.1:0-4036 GCA_036380155.1 Candidatus Limnocylindria bacterium | reverse complement strand
ACGACCACAAGCTGCTCGACCAGTCGGCCGAGCAGATCGTGGAGACCGCGCAGCGGACCGGCGCCGACGTCGCCGGTCCGGTCCCGCTGCCGACGCGGATCGAGAAGTACACCGTCATTCGCGGCCCGTTCGTCCACAAGGACGGCCGGGAGCAGTTCGAGATCCGGACGCACAAGCGCCTCATCGACATCATCGATCCGTCGACGAAGACGGTCGATGCGCTGATGCGGCTGTCGCTGGCGGCCGGCGTCGACATCGAGATCAAGATGTGAACTCCTTCGGGTGGGCCGTCGAGGCTCACCGCGAAGGCGTTCCGCCATCAGGAAGGAACCACCAGTGCCGGCAGGATTGATCGGAAGGAAGCTCGGAATGACGCGCATCTTCGCGGACGACGGAAGCGTCGTCCCGGTGAGCGTCATCGAGGCGACCCCGAACACCGTGACGCGACTGCGCACCGAGGAGCAGGACGGCTACACCGCCCTTCAGCTCGGTGCTGGTGTCGCGCGCCGCTCGACCAAGCCGGTGCTCGGCCAGTTCAAGCATCTCGGCAAGGACCTCGCGAAGCCGAAGACGGTGCGCGAAGTCCGGATCGATGCCACCGATGGGTACGAGGTCGGGCAGCAGCTCGGCGTCGACCTGTTCGAGGCGGGGGAGCTCGTCGACGTGATCGGGGTCAGCAAGGGCCACGGATTCACGGGCGTGATCGCTCGCCACAATTTCCGCCGTGGCCCGAAGACCCACGGGTCGGACCACCATCGCGCGCCCGGCTCCATCGGCGCCGGCACCTATCCGGGCCGGGTCTGGAAGGGCACGCGCATGGCCGGTCACATGGGTGACGAGCGGGTGACCGTGAAGAAGCTCAAGGTCGTCAGAGTCGATCCCGAGCGCAACCTCATCCTCGTCAAGGGTGCGGTGCCGGGAGCGCGCAACGGCCTGCTGCTGGTGCAGAAGGCGAAGTGACGATGCCGCAGACCACGATCCTCACGGCCGACGGGAAGGACGGAGGCAAGGTGGACCTTGCCGAGACCCTCTTCGACGCGCCGATCAACGAAGCCCTCATCCACCAGGCGGTGCTCCGCCAGCTCGCCGGCCGGCGACTCGGCACGTCCGACACGCTGACCCGCGGCGAGGTCAATGGCGGCGGCAAGAAGCCGTGGCGCCAGAAGGGCACCGGCCGCGCCCGGCAGGGTACGAAGACCGCGCCGCACTGGAAGGGTGGCGGCGTCGTGTTCGGTCCGCATCCGCGCTCGTTCGAGCAGAAGATGCCGGCCAAGATGCGACGCTCCGCGCTCCGCGGCGTCCTCTCCGCCAAGCAGGCCGAGGGCGCGCTCCGCGTCGTCGAGGGCTTCGGCCTCGACGGCATCAAGACCCGGGACGTCGTCGCCCGCCTCTCGAGCTGGGACGCGGGCGGCAAGGTGCTGCTCGTGCTCGCCGGCCGGGACGAATCGGTCGAGCGCTCGAGCCGCAACCTCCAGGAGGTCCGCGTGATCCTCGCCGACAGCCTCAACGTCGTCGACCTGCTCGAGGCCGACACGATCGTGTTCACCCGCGAGGCCCTCGATCGGGCGCAGGCGGTGTACGCGTGAGCGGGGCTAGCGTGCACGGGGTGCTCCTTCGCCCGGTCATCAGCGAGAAGAGCACGCTCGAGACCGAGCGCAACAACTACACGTTCGCCGTCGCGCGCGAGGCGAACAAGTTCCTCATCAAGGCGGCCGTCGAGGCGGAGTTCAAGGTGACCGTTCTCGACGTGCGGATCGTCAGCGTCCGTCCCAAGCAGAAGCGGCGCGGCCGCAAGACGATGGGCACGGTCTCGGGCTGGAAGAAGGCCATCGTGTCGATCGCGCCGGGTGACAAGATCGAACTCTTCGAGGCCGTCTGACGATGCCACTTCGCAACTATCGACCGACGTCGCCGGGTCTTCGCCAGATGACCCGCTCGACGTTCGAGGAGATCACGGTCGACACGCCGCACAAGCCGCTCACCGAGCGGTTGGTCCGCCGTGCCGGTCGCAACAGCCAGGGCAAGCTCACCGTCCGCCACCAGGGCTCGGGGCACAAGCGGCTGTACCGCGTCATCGACTGGAAGCGCGACAAGTACGGCGTGCCGGCCAAGATCGCGACGATCGAGTACGACCCGAACCGCTCGGCGCGCATCGCCCTCCTCCACTACGCGGACGGCGACAAGCGCTACCTCCTCCTGCCCCACGGCCTCAAGGTCGGCGACACCGTCGCCTCCGGCCCGGATGTCGAGGCACGGACCGGCAACGCGCTGCCACTGTCGCGGGTGCCGCTCGGCACCCAGGTCCACAACATCGAGCTCGTCGCCGGTCGTGGCGGCCAGATCGTCCGCTCCGCGGGGAGCAGCGCGCAGCTGCTGGCCAAGGAGGGGAGCCACGCGACGCTGCGCCTGCCCTCCGGCGAGGTGCGGCGCGTGCGGATCGAGTGCATGGCCACCATCGGCCAGGTCAGCAACCTCGACCACGAGAACCAGAAGATCGGCAAGGCCGGCCGCGCGCGCCACATGGGCAAGCGACCGACCGTGCGCGGATCGGCGATGAACCCCCGCGACCATCCGCACGGTGGTGGCGAGGGCAAGCAGCCGACCGGCATGCCGCCCAAGACGAAGTGGGGCAAGCCGGCCATGGGCCTGCGCACCCGCGCCAAGAAGAGCAAGAGCAACCAGCTGATCGTCCGTCGTCGGTACGGACGGGGTTAGGAGCGTAAGAGATGAGTCGTTCCGTCAAGAAGGGACCATTCGTCGACGCGCGCCTGCTCGGCCGCATCGACGACATGAACAAGCGCAACGAGCGAAAGGTGCTGAAGACATGGTCGCGCGCGAGCGTGATCTTCCCGCAGATGATCGGGCACACGATCGCGGTCCACGATGGCCGTCGTCACGTGCCGGTCTTCGTCTCCGAGAACATGGTCGGGCACCGGCTCGGCGAGTTCGCGCCGACGCGCACCTATCGCGGACATACGGGGCGGGCCACCGAGCGCTCGTCCTCGCTGAAGTAGGCAGCCGATGCGTGTTTCCGCCACGGGCAAGTACATCCGCATCAGCCCCCGCAAGGTGCGGCTGATCACCGACCTCATCGCCGGCAAGCCGGTCGAGGAGGCGGCGGCCATCCTTCGCTTCCTGCCGAACGCGGCCGCGAAGGACGTCGCGAAGGTGCTGAAGAGCGCCACCGCCAACGCCGAGAACAACTACAACCTGTCGGCCGACGAGCTGCGCGTGGTGAGCGCGGTGGCCAACGAGGGACCGACCCTGAAGCGCGGGCGACCGCGTGCCCAGGGCCGCTACTTCCAGGTTCTCAAGCGCACCAGCCACATCACCGTCGCCGTGGCTGACCGAGAGGAGTCGTAATGGGTCACAAGGTTCACCCCTACGGCTTCCGGATCGGCATCATCAAGCCCTGGCTGGCGAAGTGGTACGCGGATCGCGACTACGCCACGCTCCTCCAGGAGGACATGCGGATCCGGGAGCGGGTCGCGAAGCAGCTGTCGAACGCCAGCGTCAGCCAGGTCGAGATCGAGCGCGGCATCAACCACGTGACGGTCACGGTCCACACCGCGAAGCCGGGCATCGTGATCGGCAAGGGTGGCGCGAACGTCGAGGCGCTGCGCACGAACATCGGCAAGCTCACCGACAAGAAGGTCAAGCTCGAGATCAAGGAGATCCTCCAGCCCGAGCTCGACGGAATGCTCCTGGCGCAGAACGTGGCCGGGCAGCTGGAGCGGCGCATCGCCTTCCGCAAGGCGATCAAGCAGTCGATCCAGCGCACGATCAAGGCCGGCGCCAAGGGCGTGAAGATCCAGGTCTCCGGTCGGCTCGGTGGCTCGGAGATGAGCCGTACCGAGTGGGACAAGGAGGGGCGGATCCCGCTCGGGACGCTGCGCGCCGACATCAGCTACGGCGTCGTGCACGCGCACACCACCTACGGGCGCATCGGCGTCAAGGCGTGGGTGTACCGCGGTGAGCAGCTCGGCGAGCGGCCGGGAAGCGCCCGCACCGAGCCGCGCGCTCCGCGCCGTGCGGC
>DASVFG010000021.1:0-22484 GCA_036380155.1 Candidatus Limnocylindria bacterium | reverse complement strand
TGACGGACCGATGACGACCGCCGTCCGTCCGGCCGACCACGTCCCGTCCGGCGCCCTCGCCACCGCCTGGTCCCGCGTGTGGCGTGCCCGACGCCTCGTCGAGCGCAACATCATGGTCTACCGCCACCAGTGGATCATCATCTTCAGCGGTGTCTTCGAGCCGATCTTCTATCTCATCGGCATCGGGCTCGGCATCGGCGGCATCGTCGGCGAGATTCCGCCGGAGTTCGTGGGCGGCCGGACCGATGTCTCCTACCTCGCCTATGTCGCGCCCGCGCTCCTCGCGACGGCCGCCATGAACGGCGCGGTGTTCGAGACGATCTTCAACGTCTTCTTCAAGCTCAACTACGCGAAGACCTACGACGGCGTGCTCGCCACGCCGATGGGCATCACCGAGATCGCCATCGGCGAGATGATCTGGGCGCTCCTGCGGGCGGCGCTCTACGCGGTCGCGATGTTCCTCATCATGCTCGGCTTCGGGCTCATCGCCTCGCCGCTCGGGGTGCTCATGGTCCCGGCCGCGCTCCTCGTGGCGGGAGCGTTCGCCGCGGCCGGGCTGGCCGGCACCTCGTACCTGCGGACGGTGAACGACTTCGATGTGCCGATGGGTCTCATCGTGATGCCGATGTTCCTGTTCAGCGGCACGTTCTTCCCGATCGAGTCCTACCCCGACCCGATCCAGTGGTTCATGCAGGCCACGCCGCTCTACCACGCGATCAGCCTCATCCGCGGCCTGTCGCTCGGACTCGTCGGCGTTCAGCAGATCTGGGACCTGCTCTACCTCGTCGTGTTCTTCGCGATCTGCCTGTGGATCGCCATGCGCCAGATGGAGCGCAAGCTCATCAAGTAGCCGCCGTCAGACGACCCGGCGCCAGCTCCGGCCACGGTCGGCATCGGCGCGACGGTAGGACTCGGCAAGGATGGTGATCGGGTGGACCGTGGGGACGCCCGACGACTGCTCGATCTGCCAACGGCAGGTCTCCGAGTCGCAGGCAGCGCGCGAGGCGCCCGCATCGGCCGCGGCGCGGACCTTCGCGAACAGCGGAGCCCCGACATCCTGGGCGATCTGCCAGCGCTCCTTCTTCAACCCGTAGGTGCCGGCCGCGCCACAGCAGTCGTGCTGCTGGTCGACCGCCCGCAGCCCGGGGACGAGCGCGAAGAGGTCCATGGCCGGCGTCCCGATGCCGTGCGACTTCAGCTGGCAGGGCGGGTGGTACGGGAGCGGCTCGCTGACCGGCGCGAACCCGGTGTCGAGCTCACCGCGGTCGTGGAGGTCGACGAGCAGCTCGCAGATGTCCCAGGTGGCATCGGCGACGGCGCGGGCATCCTCGTCATCGAGGTCGAGCATCTCGCGGTACTCGGCCTTGATGGCGTGCGTGCAGGAGGTGGAGGTCCCCACGATCTTCACGCCGGCGCGGGCGAAGGCGGCGAGCGACGCGAGGTTGCGCCCCGCCTTGCGCCGAGCGGTGTCGTACAGGCCGTTCGACACGAATGGCAGGCCGCAGCACTCCTGCTGGGGGACGATGACCGTGTAGCCGTTGCGCTCGAGGATGGAAACCGCGTCGCGGCCGAGGTCGGGCTCGAATCCGTTCACCGCGCAGCCGTGGAAGTACACGACGGTGCGCGTCGGATCGAGCACGTCGGCAACCGCCGTCGGGCGGCGTTCGGCGCGCCACCAGCGGCGGAACGTGCGCGTCGCGAAGGGCGCCAACGGTCCGCGCCGATGGATGCCGAGCACGCGCTCCCCCATCCAGCGCAGGAGCCGGTTGCGGAGGCCGAAGTTCGCGAACGGCGCGAGCGGGTTCGACCCGAGCCGGATGAGGAGGTCGGTGTCGCTGATGAGCCGGTTGCGGATCGACGAGCCGCGCTGCTCCACGATCGCCGCGCGCGCGCGATTGTTCGTCTCCGCGATGAGCACCCCTGCCGGGCAGGCGCGGGTGCAGATCCCGCAGCCGGAACAGAGGTCGACGGTGCGGTCCGGGACGAGCTCGAGCGACGACGGGCCGCGGAAGCGCTGCGCCTGCGGCCCCACGTACTTCGGGCCCGGGAAGTCATCGGTCACGCGCGCGACCGGGCACACCGTGGTGCACACGTTGCACTTGATGCAGGCATCGGTGCTGAAGGGCGGGAACTCGCGCGCCGCCGCGTCGTGGAACGTCATGCCGCCACCGCGCTGCGCGCCAGCGAGGATGCGACGTGGTGCGCGCTCGCCAGCGCAACGCCGTCACCGCAGCGCTCCGCGAGGTACCGCATCCCCGCCAGCGCCGAGCCGATGACCCGCACGTTGTCGAGCAGCGGCATCCGGTCCTGGCCGATCGGCCGATGGAGGTCGTCGACCCGGATGCCGGCCGCCTCGAGCGGATGCGGCACGAGCGGGTCGTCGCTGAACCAGCCGTCGCGGGGCGGCGCCTCGACCGGGAGGCCGAACACGCGTTCCTCGAGCGTTCCGTCGGGATGCGCCCGGATGCCGGCCCCGCCGATGCCACCCGTGGCGAGCACGAACGTGTCGGCGGCCAGGCGCAGGGTGCGGGAGGCCGCCTCGGTGTGGATGGCGACGATCCGGCGGCGATCGCGCTCGACCTCGACGACGTCGAATCCGACCTGCACACGGCCGCCGGAACCCATGATCTGACGCTCGAGCGCGGTCGCGAGGCGGAGGCCGGAGACGGACGGCGGCAGGCTCGGCAGCTCGATGACCTCGTGGCCCAGCGTCGAGCGCGCCTGCTCGAGGACGGCGAGATGGGCCGCGGAACCCAGCACGGCGGGGAGGCCGACGCGCCACGCGCCCGGCGGGATGCGGGCCGAGATGGTGGCGAGCGCCCGGGTTCGCCATGCCGGATCGTCGAAGCGAAGGGCCAGCGAGCGGGCGTTGAGATTGTGGAGCTCGGCGAGGTCCGGGAGGTCCACCTCGAGGGCGCGAATCTCACCCGGGCCGGCCTCCCACGCCGAGGCGCGCAGGTTGCGGGCTGCGTACGACGCCCAGGCGTCGCGATAGCGGCCGAACCCCACGAGCAGGAGTCCGTCGTCGCCCCACGGCTCGAGCGCCGCGGCCTGCGCCGCCGGAAGGATGGCAGCCGGGCGCAGGGTGCCGATGGCTGTCGGGATCGGGACGAGCGGATCGTCGAGCGTGCCGACGAGGCCGATCCCCGCGGTGTCGAGGCGCACGCGGTGGGCCGCAATCGCGGCATCCAGGGCCCCGTCGAGCCAGCCGTACGGGTGACCGTCGATCGCCGCCAGCGTCGCCACGCCCTCGCGCGGCGTGCGCGCACCGGCCGGCGCGGCGACATCGGTTCCGCCGTGGGTCCAGTGCGTGGAGGCGTACCCCTTGGCCGCGAGGAAGACCCGGGCGCCACCCGCGGCCAGCTCGGCCGCGCAGGAGAGGCCGGACAGGCCTGCGCCGATGACGACGACGTCAGCGCGCGGCATCGTCACGGCCCGCCGATGGCGGCAGCGCATCGGCCGCGAGCGTCCCGCGGAAGATGCCGGCCGACAGCCACAGCTCGGTGAGCTGGTCGCCCCACGCGATCGGGCGCGTGCCGCGGAACCGCTCGGCGGCGAACGCGCGGAGCGCCGCATTGGCGTCGGGCGCGGCATCCTCCAGCCGGCCATCGGCGCGGCGGGCGTCGAGCATCGCGCTCGCGCGCGGGATGCAGAACGCCCCCTGGCACGGCCCCATCCCGAGTCGGGTCGTGCGGCGCAGGTCGTCGAGCGACGAGTCCGAGCGCTCGTCGAGCGCGTGGGTCAGGCGCGCACGGGTGACGAGCTCGCACTCGCAGACGAGGTCGGCGTCGCCACCACCGGCGGACTCCACGGCGGAGAGCCGATCGCCGAGCCAGTAGGGGCGGGAGCCGCCGGGTGCGGGAAGCGCCTCGTCGCCGGTTCGACACGGCTGCTCGTTGCCGAGGGCGCGCGCCACGGCATCCACGGTGTCGCGCGCCATGAGCCGCATCGTCGTCAGCTTGCCGCCCACGATGCTCCACAGGCCGCCGACGCCGTCCCGGGTCCCGTGGTCGATGACGTGGTGGGCGCGGCTGATCTCGCGGGACTCGTCGTGGTGCGCCTCGCCGCCGACCTCCGCCGCGTCGTAGAGCGGCCGCGACCCGGCGTAGGCGCGCAGCACGCGTGCGCCGGACAGGCCCGGGACGAGGCGCTCGCCATCGGCGAGGAGAGCCGTCACCTCGTCGGCGGTGACGCGCGCGTCGTCGGGGTTCTCGACGGTGATGTCGGTGGTGCCGAGGATGCAGACCGTATGGACCGGCACGAGGATGTCGCCGTCGCCAGGGGGCGCGAGACGGTTGACGACCGCCGATGTGAGCCGCCGGTTGAGGATGAGCATCGAGCCCTTGCCGGGGCTCATGTGGAGCGTGGCGCCGGCAAGCGCGGCGACCTGCCCCGCCCAGGCCCCGGAAGCCGACACGACGGCGCGGCAGGCGATGGTCGCCTCCTCGCCGGTACGCGCATCGCGCGTGCGAACGGCCTGCACCGATCCGTCGGCCGCGCGATCGATGCCCACCACCGGCCGGTAGCGGTACGCCGTGGCGCCGTGCTCCCGCGCGCTCGCCAGCGTCGCGTCGACGAGCTCCCACGGCTCGAGCGAGGCGTCCGGCACGCGGAACGCGGCGCGGATGCGGCGGTTGAGGAGGGGCTCGGCGCGGAAGAGCTCGTCGAGAGGAATCGGCTCCGCCTCGATCCCGGCGGTCGCGCACGCCGCCGGGAAGCGCTCGAGGTAGTCGTCGGGGTCGTCGGGGGTGGCGACGAAGAACCCGCCCGTCGCCTCGATGGTGCCCGGCGCGATGCGTCGCAGGACCGCGTTCTCCTCGATGCAGTGCCGCGCCGAGAGCGGGTCGGACTCGACGTAGCGCGCCCCGGAGTGGAGGAGGCCGTGGTAGCGGCCGCTCGTGCCCGATGCGAAGTCGCCGCGCTCCACGAGCGTCGCCGTCAGGCCGCGCATCGCGAGGTCGCGCAGCACGCCGGCGCCCGTGGCGCCTCCGCCGATGACGACCACGTCGACCTCGGCGGGCATCGTCATGGTCGCTGGCCGCGCAGGAGCGGCATGGCGCCGGCCAGGTAGTCCCAGCCGGAGACGAGCGTGAGCACGGTGGCGACAACCATCGTCCAGAAGCCGGCCGCCAGGAGCACACCCTCGGCACCGGCGATGCCGGCCAGCGGCCCACCGGTCGCCGCGTCCCAGGCCAGGAGGAGGAGGCCCATGCCGGCGAGCGTGGTGAGCGTCTTCGCCTTGCCGAGCGGGCGTGCGGCGATGACGACGTCCGCCGCCGCGGCCATCTGACGCACGCCGGCGATCACGAGCTCGCGGACGAGGATGGTGGCGACCATCCAGGTCGGCAGGAGGCCGACCTCGACCATGGCGACGAGCACGCCGGAGACGAGGACCTTGTCGGCGGTGAGGTCCATGAAGACGCCGAGCGGCGACACCTCGCCACGGCGGCGCGCCACCCAGCCGTCGAGGAAGTCGGTCCACGCCGCCGCACCGAACAGGAGCGCGGCGGCGAGCCCGAGCCCGGGCGTGCCGATCAGCATGAGCGCGATGACCACGGGCGTCGCCGCGATCCGCGCGATGCCGAGCAGGTTCGCCGGCGAGCTGATCCGCGGAGGACGACGCTCGGCGGTCATGCCGCCACCAGGGCGCGCACCGCGTCCGCGGAGGACGCCACCTGGGCCGCCGTGCCGAGCGTGCGCAGCTCGTCGATCGTGCGGCTCGCCACGGCACGCTTCACGGCGCCGAATGCCGAGGGCTCCATGCTCAGCTCGTCGACGCCGAGACCCACGAGCAGGAGCGCCCCGACCGGGTCGCCCGCCATCTCGCCGCACACCGCGACCTCGCAGTCCCCCGCCGCGGCCGCGGCCTCCACGACCCGCGCCACCGCGCGCAGGACGGCGGGATGGCAGGGATCCTGGCGCGCCGCGAGTGCCGCGTTCGTCCGATCGGCCGCGAGGAGATACGCGGTCAGGTCGTTCGTCCCGATGCTCATGAAGTCGACCTCCCTGGCGAGCGCGTCCGCCAGCAGGACGGCGGATGGCACTTCGACCATGATGCCGACCCGCGGCGCCGGTGCGTCGGGGACGGCCGCCAGCGCGTCGCGCACGAGACCGCGGACGAGTGCCACGTCGTCGGCATCGGCGACCATCGGCGCCATGATCGACGCCTGCCGGCCGGTCCGCGCCGAGGCGGCGAGGATGGCACGGACCTGGGTCGGGAAGAGGTCCGGATGGGACGCCGCCAGGCGGATGGCGCGCACGCCGAGGAACGGATTCGCCTCCGTCGGGATCGGCAGGTAGGGCAACGGCTTGTCGCCACCGATGTCGGCGAGGCGCACGACGACCGGCGCTCCCCCCGCGGACTCGAGGACGGTGGCGTAGGCATCGGCCTGGTCCTGCTCATTCGGGGCGGTGGAGCGACCGGCGAACGCGAACTCGGTCCGGAACAGGCCGATGCCCTCCGCGCCGGCAGCAAAGGCGCCAAGCGCCTCGCCCGGCTCGCCGATGTTCGCGGCGCACAGCACCCGGTGGCCGTCACTGGTCGCCAGCGGCAACGCGGCGAACGACGCATCGGCCGCTCGACGATCGCCATCCGCGGCGGCTCGACCGGCGATGTCGGCGCGAACGCCGTCGTCGGGCTCGACCACGAGGCGTCCGGCGTCCCCATCGATGGCCAGCTCGCCTGCCCCGGTGGCGATGCGCACGAGATCGGGCACACCGACCACCGCGGGGATCCCGAGGCCGCGGGCGAGGATGGCCGCATGGCTCGTGCGCGACCCACCTTCGAGCGCGATCCCGGCCAGCAGCGCGCGGTCGAGCTCCACCGTGACCGATGGCGGCAGGTCGACGGCGACGACGATCGAGCGCTGGTGGAGTCGCGGCGCCGCGGCACCCACGAGGTGGCGCGCGATCCGCGCGCACACGTCACGGACGTCCGCCGCCCGCGCGCTCAGCACCTCGTCATCGAGCGCCTCGAACGTGGCGGCGACCGTCTCGCCGGTGTCGCCGATCGCGGCGACCGGGTCCGCGCCCGCGTCGACCGCCGAGGTGGCGGCGTCGAGGAGCTCGGGGTCGGCCGCCATGAGCGCCTGCGCGTCGAAGATCTCCGCCTCCGCCGCCTGCCCCTCGGCACGAAGCCGCTCGGCGAGCGCTTCGAGCTCGGCCGCCGCGGCGGCGGCGGCGGCCGGCACCGTCGTTCGGGCCGAGCGCTGCGGGCCGGCCGGCTGGTGGATCCACGGGGCGCCGATCGCCGCCCCGGACGCGGCGGGGACGCCGCGCAGCTCGGTCGTCATGCCTCCTCGATCGTCTCGCCGAGGCCGGACGCGACGAGGTCGACGAGGGTCGTGACGGCCGCCTCCGCGTCGTCGCCGGTCGCCACGATCCGGATCCGATGCCCGCGGGCCACGCCGAGGCCCATCACACCGAGGACGCTCTTCGCGCTGGCCGACTTCGCCTCGTCACGGGTGAGGTTCGTGACGCGGACATCGGCGGCGAACGCACCGGCGGCCTTCACGAACGACGCGGCCGGGCGTGCGTGGAGCCCCGACGGGTTGCGCACCTCGACGTCGCGCTCAGCCACCGGGAACTGCCTCCTTCCGTCCGATCTTGCGTTCGGTGCCGGCGCGCAGGCGGCCGATGTTGTCCGAGTGCGCCACCGTCACGAGCAGGCCGGAGACGAGCGCGTACACGATGGCCGGCACGCCCACCACCGCGGCGAGGGCGAAGCCGGCGGTCACGACCGGGGCGAGCAGCGCGCCGGTGATCGAGCCCAGGGAGACGTAGCGACTGCGCCAGATGACGAGCACCACGACCGGCGCGATGACGAGCAGCGTCCAGGGGCTCATCGCGCCGAGCGCACCGGCCGACGTCGCCACCCCGCGCCCGCCGGTGAAGCGGATGAAGACCGACCAGTTGTGCCCGACGATGGCGGCGATCCCCGCGGCTGCCGCAGCCCATTCGGTGGCCGGGTCGTCGGGAACGATGAGGCGCGCGAGGAGCACGGCCGCCACGCCCTTGCCGACGTCGAGCAGGAAGACCGCCGCCGCCGCCGGCGCCCCGAGCGTGCGGAGCGCGTTCGTCGCGCCGGTGCGGTGCGATCCGTGCTCGCGGAGGTCCACGCCCTTCGTGGCGCGACCGATGATCAGGCCGAACGGGATCGCCCCGAGCAGGTACCCGACAACGGCCGCGAGGACGATGCCCATCAGCGATCTCCCAGCTTGTCCATCGACGCCGCCTCGTCGGCCGCGGCGCGGACGCCATCGAGCCCATCGCCCGCCGACGCCTGGACGGCCGCCACGAACGTGCCCTCGACGAGCGGCCCGCGGGAGATCGCGACCCGCGCGGCGAGCTCCGGCGCGATGAGGTCCTCGACGGCGGTGAGTGCCGACAGCACGGCGCTGCCGAGGTCGGCGAGGACGACGACGCCGGACCCCGCATCCGCCACGGCGAGGGCATCGGCGATGCGCACCGCATCGGTGCCGACCGTGCCGTCCGCCAACCCACCGGCCGCCACGAGGCGTGGACCGTCGTCATCGAGGTTGGCGAGCTGCGTCACGAGACGGACGACCGCGTCGGCGACCTCGCCGGAATGGGACACGACCACGATTCCCACCGGCGGTGGGATGGCGTCGGACATCGTCGGGACTCCGTGATGCGATGGAGCCGGTGGCCCGGAGCCGAGGTGGCTCCGGGCACATCGGTCCGGATCGGGAAGCCTAGTGGTCTTCCCAGTCGAGTGCGCGCTTCACGGCCTTCTTCCAGCCGGCGTAGAGCTTCTCGCGCCGGCCCTCGTCCATCTGCGGCTCGAAGCGGCGGTCGAGCGCCCAGTTGTTCGTGACGTCCTGGGTGTCCTTCCAGAACCCGACCGCGAGACCGGCGAGGTAGGCGGCGCCGAGCGCCGTCGTCTCACTGACCTTCGGCCGCTCGACGGCCACGCCGAGGATGTCGGCCTGGAACTGCATGAGGTCGTTGTTCACGACCGCGCCGCCGTCGACCTTCAGCTCGGTGAGCTTCACGCCGGAGTCGGCCTCCATGGCCTCGAGGACCTCGCGGGTCTGGTAGGCCATCGAGTCGACCGTGGCGCGAGCGATGTGCTCGATCGTCGAGCCGCGCGTGAGGCCCACGATCGCGCCGCGCGCGTACTGGTCCCAGTACGGCGCGCCGAGGCCGACGAACGCGGGCACCATGTAGACGCCCTCGGTGTCGTTGACCTTGCCGGCCAGCTTCTCGACGTCCGCCGAGTTCGTGATCACCCGCAGGCCGTCGCGGATCCACTGGACCGCGGCGCCGGCGATGAACACCGAGCCCTCGAGCGCGTAGGTCACCTTGCCGTCGTAGCCCCACGCGATCGTGGTGAGCAGCCCGTTCTTCGACGGGACCGCCTCCTCGCCGGTGTTGATGAGCATGAAGGCGCCGGTGCCGTACGTCTGCTTCGCCATGCCGACGTCGAAGCAGGCCTGGCCGAACGTGGCGGCCTGCTGGTCGCCGGCGTCGCCGGCGATCTTGATCGAGCCGCCGAGCAGGGTCGTCTCGCCGTACACCTCGGACGACGGTCGTGCCTCGGGCATCATCGCGCGCGGCACGTTCATGATCCCGAGCAGCTCGTCGTCCCAGTCGAGGTCGTGGATGTTGAACAGGAGCGTGCGGCTCGCGTTCGAGTAGTCCACGACGTGGACGCGGCCCTCGGTCAGGCGCCAGATGAGGAAGCTGTCGACCGTTCCGAACAGGAGCTCGCCGGCCTCGGCCTTCTCCTGCGCGCCGGGGTTGTTCTGGAGGATGTGGCGGATCTTCGTGCCGCTGAAGTAGGCGTCGACCGGCAGGCCGGTCTTGTCCTTGAACAGCTGCTCGTGGCCCGCGGCCTTCAGCTCGTCGCAGTACCCGGCGGTGATGCGGCTCTGCCAGACGATGGCGTTCTGGACGGGCTTGCCCGTGTTCTTGTCCCAGACGACCGTCGTCTCGCGCTGGTTGGTGATCCCGATCGCGGCGATGTCGTCGGGCGACGCGCCGGCGTCGGCGATCACCTGCTTGGCGACCGCGAGCTGCGAGTCCCAGATCGCCTCCGGGTCGTGCTCCACGTGCCCGGGCGTGGGATAGATCTGCGGGAACTCCTGGTTGGCGGTCTTGTGGATCGTGCCGTCGGCGTTGAAGAGGATCGCGCGGCTCGACGTGGTCCCCTGATCCAGGGCGAGGACGTATTTCGCCATATCGTCGCTTCCTTTCGTTCGCGGTGTCGTGGTGCGGAGTCGCTCAGCCCGCCGTGGCGGCGTCGCGAAGCGACTCGAGCATGATCGTGGTGGAGGTTGCCCCCGGGTCCTGGTGGTTCGCCGACCGCTCACCGAGGTAGCTCGCGCGGCCCTTGCGGGCGACGAGCGGAGTGACGCGGTCGCGGCCCTCGGCCGAGGCGGTCGCCGCGGCGGCGAGCGCCGCTCCGATCCCGCCGGCCGCCGCGCCGTCGTACGCATCGACGGCCGGAAGGAGCGCGTCGACCATCGTCTTGTCGTCGAGGCCCGCCTTGCCTCGCTGGATGACGCCCTCGAGGCCGGCGCGCAGCGCCGTCCCGAGACCGGCAGCGTCCACGTTGGCGGCGTCGCCGAACGCGGTTGCCCAGCGCAGGAAGAGCGTGCCGTAGAGCGGACCCGAGGCACCGCCGACGGTCGAGATGAGTGTCATCCCGACCGCCTTGGCGAGCGCCCCGAGGTCCGTCCCGTCGTCGAGGTCGGCCAGCTTGCCCCGCACGGCCGTGAAGCCGCGGTCCATGTTGATGCCGTGATCGGCGTCACCGATCGCCGAGTCGAGCCGCGTCAGCTCTTCCCGGCGCTCGTGGATGCGGTCCGCGAACGTCTCGAGGAACCGCCGGAACTCGTCGGTACCGAACTCGCTCATCGGTCAGTGACTCACACGCCCCAGCGGAGGGCTGCGGTGTGGACCGGGGCATCCCACAGGCGGAGCATCTCGTCGTCGAGCTTGAGCAGGGTGATGCTCGCGCCGGCCATCTCGAGGCTCGTGATGTAGGGGCCGATGAGGTTGCGCTCGATCGTGATCCCACGGTCACGGCACATCGCCGCCACCTTGTTGTAGACCACGTAGAGCTCGAGCAGCGGAGTGCCGCCCATGCCGTTGACGAAGGCGAGCACGCGGTCGCCCGACGTGAAGCCACCGTCCTCGAGGATCGGGTTCATGAGCGCCTCGGTGATCTCGTCCGCGGACGCGATCGCGCGGCGCTCCCGGCCCGGCTCACCGTGGATGCCGACGCCGACCTCCATCTCGTCGTCACCGATCTCGAACGTCGGCTTGCCGGCGGCCGGGACGGTGCAGCTCGTGAGCGCCATGCCCATCGAGCGGACGTTGTCCTGGACGCGCTGGCAGAGCGCGGTCACGGCGGCGAGGTCCTGCCCCTCCTCCGCGGCCGCCCCGACGATCTTCTCGGCCAGGACGGTGCCACCCACGCCGCGGCGACCCGCGGTGTAGAGGCTGTCCTGGACCGCCACGTCATCGGCGATGACGACGGCGGTGACCTCGATCCCCTCGGCCTGGGCCAGCTCGGCCGCCAGCTCGAAGTTCATGACGTCGCCGGTGTAGTTCTTCACGATGTGGAGGACGCCGGCTCCGCCGTCGACCGCCTTGGTGGCGGCCAGCATCTGGTCCGGCACCGGCGAGGTGAAGACCGCGCCCGGACAGGCGGCGTCGAGCATGCCGAGCCCGACGAAGCCGCCGTGCATCGGCTCGTGGCCCGAGCCACCGCCGGAGATGATCCCGACCTTGCCGGATCGCGGGGCGTCGGCGCGGACGATGACGTTCGGCTCGATGACCTTCAGCAGGTCACCGTGCGCGGCCGTCATCCCGGCCAGCGCCTCGTCGACGACGGCGTCGGGGGCGTTGATGAGCTTCTTCATCGCACTACATCGTCATGAGGTAGTTGGTGACCACCGCGTCCGCGGCGAGGGCCGCGACGATGCCGCCGAGGATCGGCCCGACGACCGGGATCCAGCTGTACGACCAGTCGGAGTCACGCTTGCCGGGGATCGGGAGCAGGAAGTGGGCGAACCGCGGCGCGAGGTCGCGGGCCGGGTTGATCGCATAGCCGGTCGTCCCGCCGAGCGAGAGGCCGATGACGACGACGAGGAGCGCGACCGGGAGGGCGCCGAGCGAGGCGAGGCCGGCAGCGTCGCCGTTGTTGCCGAACGTGAGGATCACGAACACGAGCACGAAGGTGCCGATGAACTCGCTGACCAGGTTGGCGGTCGTGTTGCGGATCGCCGGGCCGGTGGAGAAGACGGCCAGCTTGAGGTCCGCGTTCTCGGTGACCGACCAGTGCGGCAGGTAGTGGAGATAGACGAGGACCGCGCCGAGGAAGGCGCCGACGAACTCACCCGCCAGGTAGAGCGGCACGTCGCCCCATGGGGTGGTACCGATGGTCGCCAGGCCGATGGTGACCGCCGGGTTCAAATGCGCCCCGGTGATCGGGCCGGCGACGATGACGCCGACGAAGACTGCGAGCCCCCACGCCAGGGTGATGACGATCCAGCCGGAGTTCTCCGCCTTCGAGCGGGCGAGCAGCACGCCGGCCACCACGCCATCCCCGAGCAAGATCAGAAGGCCGGTGCCGATCAGCTCCCCGAGGAAGATGTCCATGGGTCTCCTCCGTGTGGCTGTGAGTCGCGACGACACGAAAAAAGAGCCCACGTTCCGGCAGCCGCCGAAACGGGACTCTTCTCAATCATCGTCCCGATGAAGCCTGCCCGTTCTACTCCTCGATCGGAATGGTTGTCAAGGGTTTGCGAAGCGACGGCAACGGGTTGCGAAGCGCCGTCCCGAGGTAGCGCGCCGCATCGCGCCGCACGACGATCGCATCGGCCAGCTCGAGGCAGGCGAGGGCGTCGCTCGGCCGCACGATGAGCCCGTGCACCACCAGGGGGCGCGGGAGCAGCTCGAGCTCATCGAGGCGCAGGTGCGGCAGGACGAGGCCGGGCGACAGGAGCGAACCGACGCCGACGGGCATGGAGCCGGCATCGGCCGTGCGTCGCAGGCCGGTGGAGTCGAAGGCGTGCACGCCGAGGAGCCCAGTCGCCCCGAACGCAGACGCGGCTCGCACCACCGTCACCCGGCGGCTCACGACGGCGGATGCTCCGAGCCGCTCGACGACGAGCCGCGCTGCCGCCTCGTCGCCGCGCAGCCCGCGGATGGTGTCGACGTCGACCGCCCAGGGCCCGTCGATGGCGGACGCGCGGCCGATGAGCCCGGCCAGGTCGAGGTCGCGCAGGAACGTGCCGGTCGGGAGTCCGTCGATGGGAGCGTGGGGCTCGCCGTCGTCGACGACGAGCACGCGGGGCAGCCGCCACGTGGCGACCAGCGTCACGTCGGCTCCGCCCACAGGTCCGCCTGGCTGGTCGTGATTCCCATCGCGCCCGCGGCCATCACCGCGCGCACGTCCTCGGCGCTGCGGATGAAGCCGCCGGCCAGGACCGGGATCCCGAGGCGCGGGAGCAGCTGGGTGATCGACGGCAGCAGGATGCCGGGAAGCACCTCGAGGACGTCGGGCGCGGCGCGTGCCGCCGCCTTCATCGCGCCGTCCAGGTGGCTGCGGCGCGAGAGGAGCACGCGATGAATCGCCAGGCAGCCCTCGCGCCGAATGGCCGGCATGAGCCGGCCCTGCGAGCTGATGATCGCGTCGGCGCCCGACCGTGCCAGCCAGCCGACCCCGTGCGGATCCGCCGCCAGGCCGTCGACGAGGTCCAGGTGGATGGCGGCGAGCTTGCCGGCGGCGTGGATGCGCTCGATCGGCTCGCGGAGCGCCAGGCCGTCCCCGCGCAGGATGAAGACGATGGGCGCGCCGCTCGCGAGCGCCTGGTCGAGGAACCCGTCCGCGACGACCGCCGCGCAGCACGGCTGCTCGCGCAGCCGCGCCACGAAGCCGCCGACCGAGCGGTCGATGGTCGCTGGTGCTCCCGGCGCGACCGCCGACCGAGCGGTCATCGCGAGGCCGTCACTCCTCTTCGACGCGATCCCAGTGCGACTCGCCCTCCGGCTGCCCGCCGCCGGTCAGCGCGCCGGAGTCGTTCGCCGTCTCGGGGTCGCGCGGGTCGTCGTCCCCCTCGGTGTTGTCGGGCTCCATCTGCTCGCGATCCCACGTCTCGGCGGGTGGAGCGTCGGGCGACGTCCCCTCCTCCGGCAGCTGGCTGCGATCCCAATCCTCGTTCGGTCCACGCTCGTCGGACATCGGTCGTCTCCTCTGGCTGGGGTGGCGTCGTCCTCCGTGGCGACCATCATGCCCGCGCGCGGCGGCTTCGTGAAGGCCGATGGCGCGCGTGGGTGGCTGCGGGTGCATGCGCCCATGCACCGAGGCGTCAGCGCGACGGTCGGTCGAGCGAGGCGGCGCTGGCGGCCGCACGGCGCTGGAGGAGCCGGAAGCCGAAGGCGAGGACAAGGGCGATCGCCGTGACGGCGAGGCCGACGTAGAGGGCGGTCGGCATGCCGCTCCCCCACTGGAGGCTGAAGGCGACGAACCCGAGAACGACTGCGACGCCGATCGCCCGGACGAGGAACCGCGTGGTGAATGCCCCGGGTCCGGCCGGAACGCCGCCACCGCCACGGCGCGCCCGTCGCTGCGCGTTGCGCTCGACGCGTGCCCGAGCCGCCGGGGGCAGCGTCGCGCCGCGTTCCATGTTCTTCATCTGCCGCTGGTAGGCGCGGCGCTCTTCGCGTGACATCGTGGGGCAGTCTAGCGAGCCTCAGCCGCGCGGGTCGATGGCCTTCGGGGTCGGGCGACGCTTTCCCGAGGGACCCATCCCGCCGGCGGCGCCGTAGTCCACCTTGAGCTGCACCGGGTCCGAGCCGAACAGCGCGTTCACGAACCAGTCGAGCGCGACGCGCGCCTTGCCGCCGATGCCGGGGACGCGGCTCCAGTAGTAGCCACGCCACATGAACCACGCGAGCCAGCCGCGCACCTTGATCCCGAACACGACGCCGACGCCGGTGTGGTGGCCGATGCTCGCCAGCGTGCCGATGACCCGGTACCGGAATGGCTCGACCGCCTGCGGCCGTCGGTCGACGGTGGCGACGATGTTCCTTGCCAGCCGCTTCGCCTCGCGCACCGCGTTCTGCGCCGTCGGGGCGTGGAACGTCCCCGGCTCGTCCTCGTTCGGGATGCGTGCGCAGTCGCCGATCGCCCACACTCCCTCGCGACTCGTGGCCATCGTGGCCGACACGACCGCGCGACCGCCCTTGTCGACCTCGATCCCCGACTCCCGCACCACCGGCGCGGGCTGGACGCCGCCGGTCCAGATCACGGTCCGCGACGGGATGAACTGGCCCTCCCCGATGACGACGCCATCCTCGCGGACCTCCTTCATCGGTGTGCCGAGGTGGATCTCGTACCCCCGCGCGCGCAGCTTCTTCGCGGCGTAGTCGCCCATGTCGACCGGCATCTCGGGGAGGACGCGGTCCTTGAGCTCGACGATGTGGCCCTTCGGCTCGGTCGGGTCGATCTTCGGGTAGAAGCGCTTCCGGACGCGGCGGATGAAATCCTCGATCTCGCCCGCCGTCTCCACCCCGCTGAACCCGGCGCCTCCGACGACGAACGTGAGCTGCGCCTGGCGCTCGGCGGCATCGGTCTCGAGGTCGGCGCGCTCGAGCATCTCGATGATCCGGTTGCGAAGCGCGAAGGCATCGGCCAGCGTCTTCATGCCGACGGCGTACTCGGTGATGCCCGCGATCCCGAACGTGGCCGTCTCGCCGCCCAGCGCCAGGACGAGCGTGTCGTAGTTGAGCCGATGCTGGTCGCCGTCGCCGCCGAGGACGATGACCTGCTTCGCGTCGAGGTCGATCTGCTCGACGTCGGCGGTCACGGCCCAGCTCGACGGGCTGCGCAGCTGGGCGCGGAGCGCGGTGACGCAGTGGCGGGCCTCGAGATTGCCGGAGCAGACCTCGGGCAGCAGCGGCGTAAAGAGGCTGAAGTTCTCGCGGCTGACGAGCCAGACCTCGATGTCATCCCGTCCGCGAGTCAGCTTCTCGAGGTGCCGCGCGGTCTCGACGCCGGCGAAGCCGCCACCCAGCACGAGGATGCGGTGGGGCCAGGGCGGCTCGGACCGGTAGATGGTTCGCATTGCCGTGATGATCGCACGCGCCCGGCGACCGCAATGGACGGCCACCCCTGCCACAGGCATGGCTCGCCTCGCGCCGTTCCATCGCCACCTGGCAATGTGGTTGACCGTAGGCGCGCCGAGGGGCTTCGGTCGGCCCGAACGTGGACCGTCCCACGCTCACGAATCGGTGGCGGTCGGGCATCCGACGTGCGCTGAGCCGCCTACGCGCCATGGGGTTGGCGAATGGCGATGGAACCGCTCGTCCGTCTCCACCCGGCAACGTGGTTGCCGAACGGCGATGGAGCCGTTCGTCCAGCTCCACCCGGCAATGTGGTGGCTGCGTGACCACCCTCATGGCGGCCGGTCGCGCATCGGGCGCATCGGCCGCTACCATAGGTCGCGACATGCAGCAGCCGATTCGCGAGCTCTTCGACCAGTTCAAGCAGCAGCTCCCGGACGTGGATCCGGTGGAGACCCAGGAGTGGCTCGCGTCGCTCGACGACGTCGTGGCGACCGGCGGCACCGACCGCGCGCGGTTCCTCATCTACAAGCTGCTCAAGCGCGCCCGCCAGCTCCAGGTCGGCCTGCCGAGCCTGACCCAGACGCGCTACATCAACACCATCAGTCCCGAGCAGGAGCCGTACTTCCCCGGCGACGAGGCGATGGAGCTGCGCATCCGCCGCATGATCCGCTGGAACGCCCTGGCGATGGTGCTGCGCGCGAACACGAAGTACGAGGGCATCGGCGGCCATCTCAGCACGTACGCGAGCGCCGCCAGCCTCTACGAGGTCGGCTTCAACCACTTCTTCAAGGGTCCGGGCGACGGCGTCGGCGGCGATCAGATCTACTTCCAGGGCCATGCGGCGCCGGGCATCTACGCCCGGGCGTTCCTCGAGGGGCGGTTGACCGAGGAGCATCTCGACCACTTCCGCCGCGAGGCCCTCACCCCGGACGTCGGGCTCTCGAGCTACCCGCACCCGCGGCTCATGCCCGACTTCTGGCAGTTCCCGACGGTCAGCATGGGCCTCGGCCCGATCGCGGCGGTCTACCAGGCGCGGTTCAACCGCTACCTGAACGCGCGTGGGGTGGCGGACACGACCGGCGGCCGCGTCTGGGCATTCCTCGGCGACGGCGAGATGGACGAGCCGGAGTCGATCGGCGCGCTGTCGCTGGCGGCCCGCGAGGGTCTCGACAACCTGACGTTCGTCATCAACTGCAACCTCCAGCGCCTCGACGGACCGGTGCGCGGCAACGGGAAGGTCATCCAGGAACTCGAGGCGCTCTTCCGCGGCGCCGGCTGGCACGTCATCAAGGTCATCTGGTCCCGCGAGTGGGACGACCTGCTGGCGCGCGACGTCGACGGCGTGCTCGTCAACAAGATGACCGAGACGCTCGACGGCGACTACCAGCGCATGGCGGTGAGCGACGGCGCCACGATCCGCGAGCAGTTCTTCGGCCCCGATCCCCGCCTCCGCGCCCTCGTCGAGCACCTCGATGACGACGGCCTCGCCCGGCTGCGACGCGGCGGGCACGACTACCGCAAGGTGTACGCGGCCTATGCCGCCGCCACCGCGCACACCGGCGCGCCGACCGTCATCCTCGCCAAGACGGTGAAGGGCTGGACGCTGGGCCCCGGCATCGAGGGCCGCAACGTCACGCACCAGGCCAAGAAGCTGACAGCCGACGAGCTCAAGATCTTCCGCGACAGGCTCGAGCTGCCGATCCCGGACGACCAGCTGAAGGAAGCGCCCTACTACCACCCGGGCGCCGACGCGCCCGAGATCCAGTACATGCTCGAGCGACGCCGCCAGCTGGGCGGCTCGGTACCGCGGCGCGTCGTGAAGCCGATGCCGCTGCCGGCTCCGAAGGACGCGACCTTCACCGAGTTCTTCGCCGGCTCCGACCGGCCGGCGAGCACGACGATGGCCTTCAGCCGCATGGTCCGCAACCTCGTCCGCGACCCGCAGGTCGGCAAGCGCATCGTGCCGATCATTCCCGACGAGGCACGCACCTTCGGCATGGACCCGCTCTTCAAGGAGGTCGGGATCTACAACCCGCTCGGCCAGCGCTACACCCCGGTCGACAAGGAGCTGCTGCTCAGCTACATCGAGAAGACCGACGGGCAGCTCCTCGAGGAGGGGATCACCGAGGCCGGCTCGATGGCCTCGTTCCAGGCGGCCGGCACGTCGTACGCGACCTGGGGCCAGCCGATGGTGCCCTTCTACACGTTCTACTCGATGTTCGGGCTCCAGCGCACCGGCGACCAGGTCTGGGCCTTCGGCGACGCGCGCGGCCGCGGGTTCATGATGGGCGCCACGGCCGGACGGACCACGCTCACCGGCGAGGGCCTCCAGCACGACGACGGGCAGTCCCACATCCTCGCGAGCGCGGTGCCGAACCTCGTCACCTACGACCCGGCCTTCGCCTACGAGCTCGCGATCATCGTCCGCGAGGGCATCGACCGCATGTACGGTGAGCGCGCGGAGGACGTCTTCTACTACGTCACGCTCTACAACGAGAACTGGGCGCAGCCGGCGAAGCAGGACGGCGTCGAGGAGGGCGTGCTCCGCGGGCTCTACCGATTCCGGCCGGCGACGAAGGGCAGCCGCCACGTCCAGATCCTCGCCTCGGGGCCGATCCTCCTCCAGGCCCTCAAGGCCCAGGAGCTCCTCGCGGAGCGCTACGACGTCGCCGCCGACGTGTGGAGCGCCACCTCGTTCGGGCTGCTGCGCAATGACGCGCTCGAGGTCGAGCGCTGGAACCGGCTCCACCCGACCGCCGAGCCGCGCGTCCCGTATGTCCGCGAGTGCCTCGATCCCTCACCCGGACCGATCGTGGCCGCCACCGACTACATGAAGGCGCTGCCGGACATGATCAGCCGCTGGGTGGATCGGCCGTACACGGTGCTCGGCACCGACGGCTTCGGGCGCTCCGACACGCGCGACGCGCTGCGCACGCACTTCGAGGTCAACGCGGAGCACATCGCGTACGCCGCGCTCCACGGTCTGTGCCTGGACGGCGCGTCCACGCCCGACGAGCTGGTGGGGGCCATCGAGGCCCTGGGGATCGACCCCGAGCGCGTGAACCCGCAACGAGCCTGAACCACCGGGCTGGCGGCTCCGTCCGTTGACCCCGCTTGCTCAGGTCCCCCCGGTGAGGCGGGGCGTGCCACACGCCGCGCAATACGCATCGTCCGGTCCGACGACCGTGCGGCATCCCCGGCAGCGGGGCGGCAGGAGAGCGCTGACCGCGCTCCGCAGCCCGAGGATCGCGGCCCGCGCGTACCGCTCGATCGACCCGGGCGTCGAGGGTGGCGCGACGTGGATCGGCTCCCACGATCGGCGGGCCGGCTCGATCGCCTTGCCCACCTCCGCATGGAAGCGCCAGCGCTCGAGGTCGTAGCGGGCACGCTGCCGGGGGTCGGTCATCGTCTGCCGCACCGCGTTGACGACCTGCATCTCCTGCGTGGCCCGGATCGACCCGTTGCGGTCTGGGTGGAACGTCCGCGCCAGGCGCCGGCAGGCGGCCGTGATCTCATCGGCGCTGGCGTTCGCGGGGAGGCCGAGCAGCCGGTACACGTCGCGCTCGGGGGTATAGGGCAGGAGGCGAAGTTCCATCGGTGCGAGGGCATGGTACCGCGTCCGGTGCACCGTTCGCAGGCGGCGGTCCGAATAGCGAATTGGAAATTGTAGTTTCTATTTGCTGATTGGGACTTGACAATATGAATAGGTGCTCGTACATTACGCGCATCGGTTGCACATTCGACCGAGCAGCCACCCTCACCGGCAGGAGTCAGCACCGATGTACGACTACCGCATCTTCTATCCCGAGATCGCCGTCGCGGAGCGCCAGGAGCGCGCCCGCCGCCCGGTCCGCCCGGGCGCGTTCGACCGCATCTTCCGGCTCAGCGCCGACCGTCGCCCGACGCCGAAGAACGGGCGCCGCTAGTCATGGTCCACGACGTCATCGCCACCTGTCCCGTCTGCGCCGACGAGCTGACGATCACCCGGCTCCACTGCCGCGCGTGCGGGACGGCCCTCGAAGGCGAGTTCGGAGTCGGCCGCTTCGGCCGCCTCGACCGCGAGCAGCTGCGACTCCTCGAGTCCTTCCTGCGGGCGAAGGGCAACCTCAAGGAGATGGAGCGCGAGCTCGGCATCAGCTACCCCACCGTCCGGGGACGGGTGGATGCGCTGGTCCGCGCGCTCGGCCTGTCCGATGACGCCGACGTCGCCAGTCCCGAGTTCGACGACCAGGCACCCGACGCCGACGCCGGGGAGGCCGATGCGATCGACGCCGAAGCTGCAGCAGCCGAGCGCCGAGCGATCCTCGAGCGGCTCGCCAAGAAGGAGATCGGGGCCGACGAGGCCGCCGCAGCGCTCCGCGCGCTCGGAGAGGCCGGCTGATGGCCAGCTTCGTCCGCGTCCAGGAGGTCGAGCACGCGATCGGCCCCACCGGCCGATTCGCGCTCCGCGTCACGAGCTCGGACGTCGAGATCCGCGGGGTCAGCGGCCCGAACGCCCGGGTTCGGATCGAGTTCGACCTGCGCGCGGGCACCGATGCCGAGGCGGACGAGGCGCTCGAGAACGTGAAGTTCATCACCCGCAGCGGCGACGGGTTCCTCGAGATCCAGGAGCCGAAGCGCGGCGACCAGGGGCTCGCCACCATCACCCGCCTCCTCGGCATGTCGGGCGTCCGCGTCGAGGCCCGCGTGATCGCCGAGGTGCCGCAGGGCGCGACCGTGGCCTACAACACCGTGAGCGGCGACCTCATCGGCATCGGGCTCACCGGCGAGCAGGAGTACCGCACCGTCTCGGGTGACCTCGTCCTCTCCGATACCGGTGGCGCCATCCGCGTCAACGGCGTCTCGAGCGACATCAGCCTGCGCGCCGAGCATCCGATCAGCCTCGAGGCGAACACCGTGAGCGGCGACCTGTCGATCATCGCGCCGCGCATCGAGACCTCGCGCGTGGTGACCGTCAGTGGCGACGTCGAGCTCGAGGCCGACCTCGGGTCCGGCCACCCGCATCGCATCGAGACGGTGAGCGGCGACCTCAACCTCGGCGCGGTCGGCGGCCTCGTGCTCGAGGTGCGCGGTCTCTCGACCGACGTCGAGGTCAACATGGCGCACCGCTCCGAGGGCTCGCGTGATCGCCGCCGGTTCGTCATCGGCGACGGGGCGGCGAGCGTGCAGTTCAGCTCGATGTCGGGCGACGTGTCGGTGGGCGCGGCACGACGGATCGTGGCGACGCCACGACCTGCGACGCCCGCCACAGCGCCGATGCCGCCGACGCCGCCGACGCCACCCACTCCACCGAAGGCGCCGCGACCGTTGGTCAGCGAGGACGACCAGCTCGAGATCCTTCGTGCGCTCGAGCGTGGTGAGATCGACATCGACGAGGCGCAGCGACGGCTGGCCGGGGAGGCGACCGATGCCTGAGGAGCTCGAAACCGTCCTGCGACTCGTCGCCGAGGGTCACCTCACGCCGGAGGAGGCGTCGCCGATCATCGACGCCCTCACCCGCCGCGAACGGCCCGCTCCCACCGAGGCACCGGAGGGCGACACGGCGTTCGGCGAAGAGGGGTTCGACACCGACTTCGACGCCGGCTTCGACGCGCGGTTCGGCACCGGCTTCGACCGGCTCGATCGCCTCGATCGGCTTGATCGGCTGGGCGAGCGGATCGACCGCAAGGTCGCCCGCAAATTGGATCGGGCGCGATCGCGTGCTGAGGCGGCACGCGAGCGCGCCGAAGAGCAGCTGGCGGCCGCCCGGCAGGGGATGGCCGTAGGTGGCGGCCGCCAGCTGCGCATCCGCGTGACCGAGCGCGGGCGGCAGGTGGTGAACCTGCGCATCCCGATCGGCTTCGTGGAGACCGCGCTCACCTTCGTCCCCGGCCTCGGTGGGGGCCAGGCCCAGCGCATCCGCAATGCCGTCCGCTCCGGCGTCGTCGGACCGATCCTCGACGTCGAGGACCCCGACGGCGAGGGCGGCGTGCTCATCAGCGTGGAGTGACGATGACCGCAGCAGCCTCCCCCGCCATCGAGGCCCACGGCCTCATCAAGGACTTCGAGAAGGGTCGCCGCACCATCTGGGAGCGGCTCCGGCGAGAGCCGGACCGGCGCGAGACGTTCCGCGCGGTCGACGGCGTCGACCTCCACGTCGAGCGCGGCGAGATCTTCGGCCTTCTCGGGCCGAATGGCGCCGGCAAGACGACGACGATGCGGATGCTGGCCACGCTCCTCGAGCCGACCTCGGGAACCGCCCGCATCCTGGGCCGTGACCTCGTGCACGATGCCCGCGAGATCCGCCGCCGGCTCGGGGCCGTCCTGTCCGGCGAGCGGAGCCTGTACTGGAAGCTCACCGCCCGCGAGAACCTCGAGTACTTCGCCGCGCTCTACCACGTGCC
>DASVFG010000020.1:0-20624 GCA_036380155.1 Candidatus Limnocylindria bacterium | reverse complement strand
CGGGCCAGTCGGTCAGGATCTCGATCCGCACGCCGCCCCTGAGGCCCTTCGGCCCGAGGACGCGGGCGACGGCCATGCGGCGCTCACTCGTCTTCGTTGACGATCTCCAGCTCGACATGACGCCGGTCCCGCGTCGCCATCACGCGCAGGAGGCTGCGGATGGCGTTCGCGATGCGACCGTCGCGGCCGATGACGCGGCCCATGTCCGCTCCGTCGACGAAGAGGGTGAGCACGGTCTCGTCGCCGTCCTCGTCCACTTCGACCTCGACCGCCTCCGGCTTGTCGACGAGCGCCTTGGCGACGTACTCCAGGAAGTCCTTCACGCCTCGGCCTTCTCGTCGTCCGCGGTCGCGACGGCCTCGGTGGCCTCCGCCGGCTCGGTGGCCTCGGCCGGCGCGGCGCTGTCCGTGGCGTCCGCCGCGGTCTCGTCCGTCGCGGCCTCGGTGGCCGGCTCGGTGGCCTCGGAGGTGGCCTCCGTCGCAGCGGCGGGCGCCTCGCTGGCGGCCGCGGCCTTCGCCTGGGCCTTCTTCGAGGGCTTCGCGGCGGCGCGGGTTGCGCGCTTCGGCTTCTCCGGCGCCGCGGCGGCCGATGCCTGCGCGGCGGCCTGCTCCGACTGGCGCATGAGCTTGACGACCGTGTCGGACGGCTGGGCGCCCTTGCCGATCCAGGCCTGGATCTTCGCCGTCTCGAGCTGGACGGTGGCGGGCTCGGTCAGCGGGTCGTAGAAGCCGAGGATCTCGAGCGCGCGACCGTCACGCGAGCGGCGCTTGTCGATGGCGATGACGCGATAGGCGGGGCGCTTCGTGGCCCCCACCCGCGTCAGCCGAATGCGTACTGCCAAGGGATCCGTACCTCAGTGTGGGTTGGGTGCTGGTTCATTCCGTCGCGCGGTCATCGACCGTCAGGACGAGGTGGAATTCGATCTGATCATCGCGGGACGGGGCGGTGAAGCCGAAGGTCCCGACCTGCGACAGGATATCGCGCGCGTCCTCCGGCAGCGTTTCGACGCCGCCCATGAGCTCGAGGAGCGCGCCGATGTCGACGAACCCCTCGTTGCCGGCGCGGGTCCCGGCCACGTCGAATGTGCGCTCGTAGGCCTCGCTCGCCCCGAGGGACGTGCCCCCCGCGTGCGCCTCGATGGCCGCGGTCACGTCATCGATGCCGAGGCCGATGATCACGATGCCGTCGGCCACTGCGTACGCCGCCTCGCCGGTGTCCGGCAGGGTCAGGACCGTCACCTCGGTCTCCCCCACCGTCTCGGTGCGCGAGGTGGCGCCGAGCGCGCCGAGGCTGGCGACCACGCGATCGAGCGCGGCCACGGCCGCATCGGGATCCTCGGGGCGGAGCAGCAGCTGGCCGGATGGGAGCTCGCCGTCGAAGCCGCTGATGGCGACGGCCACCTCGCGGTCGACGAGTGGCAGCAGGTCGTTGTCGAGGTCGATGCCGAGGCCGAACGCGGCAAGCGCGCGGAAGGTATCGATCGTGCTCGCCACGTCCTCGCCCTGCGGCGATGCGCCCACGGCCGCCTCGGCCTCCTCGAGGGTCTGCCGCAACCCGAACAGCACGACCTCGGCGATCGTGTCCTCCGGCATCCAGTCCACGAGGGAGCTCGGCTCGCCGCCGAGCGCGAACCCGGCGCGGGCCGATGGCGCGACCTCCGAGTCGTCGAACGGGGCGCTGCCGCTGATCCGCAGCCCGTCGGTTTCGGCGACGAGCACGGCGCCGGCCGTCGAGACGGCCGGGAACTGGCCACCGGCGCCGGCCGCGTCGGCGATGGCGCTGAGGTCGAAGAAGGCCGACGCCAGGTGGTCGGGCTCGAGGGCGTCCATGGTGGCGCGGAAGTCCTGCCGCTCCGCCAGGCTGTCCGCCCCGTTGGCGACGTCCACGACCGGGTGAACGGACTCCACGGTCGGACCGATGACGAGCATCTCGCCGACGAACGCGTACGTCGCGTTGCTGGCAACCTGGAGCTCGGTGCCCTCGTACGCCTGGATCGCGACGTCGTCGCCGGCGTCGGCCGCCAGGTCGGCGATCGCCGACGCGGCCGCCGCCTGGTCCTTGACCTCGACGATGATCACGGGGATCGGCTCGGCGGCTCCCTCCGGACCGGCCCATCCGGCGATGGCGACCTGGTTGCCGAGCCACGGCTTGACCTCGTCCCGGTAGTCGAGGCCCGTCGGACCGAGGAGGTTCTGGACGACCTGGTCGACCTTTTCGTCGAGCGACGCCTCGTCGGCGAAGCCGGGCAGGCGGCCGATGAGCCCGGCGAGGTTCATCTGCTGGCCCGTCGACGGCTGGAGATAGACGTTGAGGTAGAACGCGCTGTCGGCCGGCGCCATGCTCGCGGCCCGGTCGGTCGCGGCGCCGAAGAGGAAGAGGTACCCCCCCAGGAAGGCGGCGCCGACGAGGCCGATGAGCGTGACGCTGGCGATGACGAGGCGGTGCATGGCGATCAGCGGCCGAGGAGGGCGCCGAGTCCTCCTCCGAGGCGCGGCATCTTCCCGCCGGAGAACATCTTCATCATCTTCTGCATCTCGACGAACTGCTTCAGGAGGCGGTTCACCTCCGCGGTCGTCGTGCCGCTGCCGAGCGCGATCCGGCGCCGGCGGCTGGCCTTGATGATCTCCGGACGACGGCGCTCCTCCGGCGTCATCGAGTCGATGATCGCCTCGATGCGCTTCATCTCCCCGGAGTCGACCGCCGCCTGGGCGGCTCCGGCCATCTGGCCGGCGCCCGGGACCATCTGCAGCAGCTGGCCGATGGGTCCCATCTTCTTGATCTGCTCGAGCTGGCTGCGGAAGTCCTCGAGCGTGAAGCGGTTCTCCATCATGCGCTTCGCCGCCGCCTCGGCCTCGGCCTGGTCGACGTTCTCCTGGACGCGCTCGACGAAGCTGAGGATGTCCCCCATCCCGAGGATCCGCTGGGCAAGGCGTTCCGGGTGGAACGGCTCCAGGCCATCGGTGCGCTCGCCGGTGCCGAGGAATGCGACCGGCAGTCCGGTGGCCGCGCGGATCGAGAGCGCGGCACCACCGCGCGCGTCGCCGTCCATCTTCGTGAGCACGAGCCCGGTGATCGGCAGCTTGGCGTGGAACGCTTCCGCCACCCGCACCGACTCCTGGCCGGTCATCGCGTCGACCACGAGGAGCGTCTCGGCCGGGGTCACGGAGCCGGTGATGCGGACCAGCTCGTCCATCATCGCCTCGTCGACGTGGAGGCGACCGGCGGTGTCGAGGATCATCACGTCGACGCCGCGCGCCCGCGCAACCTCGAGGCCGGAGCGGGCCACCTCGAGGGCCGGCGTGCCGACCGGGCGGGTGTGAACCTCGATCCCGATCTGGTCCCCGAGCTGGACGAGCTGGTCGACGGCGGCAGGCCGGTAGACGTCCGCCGCGACGAGGAGCGGCTTCTTGCCCTCCTTGCGCAGCCGGACCGCGAGCTTGGCGGCGGTCGTCGTCTTCCCCGAGCCCTGGAGGCCGACCATCATGAGGACCGAGGGGCGGGCATCGAGCTTGAGGTTGTGCCGCGTGCCGCCGAGGACCTCGACGAGCTCGTCGTGGACGATCTTCACGATCTGCTGGCCCGGGTTGAGGCCGGTCAGCAGGTCGGTGCCGAGGGCACGCTCGCGCACGCGCGCCACGAAGTCCTTGACGACCTTGAAGTTGACGTCGGCCTCGAGCAGGGCGAGGCGGATCTCGCGAAGCGCGACGTCGAGGTCGGCCTCGGTGATCCGTGCCTTGCCGCGCAGGCGCTCGGTGATGCCCTGCAGGCGCGACGAGAGAGATTCGAACATGAACGGTCCGTAACGGGGGTCAGGGCCGATGCGGCGGCACCGGCAAACGGCTGCCCATTCTACGGGCGGGTCTTCCCCACGGCAACGCGGCTACTCGGCGAACAGCCACTCCACGAACGCCTCGGGGTCGAACGGGGCGAGCGCGTCGATCTCCTCCCCGACGCCCGCGAACAGAATCGGCACGCCGAGCCGGTCCGCGACGGCGAGCGCCACGCCACCCTTGGCGGTCCCGTCGAGCTTGGTGAGGATGATGCCCGTGACGCCGGCCTCGCGGCTGAACGCCTCGGCCTGGAGGAGCCCGTTCTGGCCCGTCGTCGCGTCGAGCACGAGCAGCACGTGGCGCGGCTGGTCGGGCAGGCGTCGCTCGATGACGCGCCGGATCTTGGCGAGCTCGTCCATGAGCTGCTGCTTGTTCTGGAGGCGGCCGGCGGTGTCGACGAGCACGGCGTCCAGCTGTCGGGACTCGGCCGCGGCGACGGCATCGAACGCAACGGCACCCGGATCGGCGCCGGCGCGCTGGGCGATGACCGGGACGCCGAGCTGCTCGCCCCAGATGCGGAGCTGCTCGATCGCCGCGGCGCGGAACGTATCGGCCGCGGCGAGCGCCAGCTGGTGGCCGTCGGCGCGGAGGCGGTGGGCGAGCTTCGCGATCGATGTCGTCTTCCCCGTCCCGTTGACGCCGACGAAGAGGATGACCGCCGGAGCCGGCCCCAGCTCGAACGTCCCCGAGCCGACCCCGGCAAGACGGTCGCGGATCTCGGTGGCCAGGGCACGGCGCGCGTCCTCGCCGCTGCGGCCGCCCTCGGACTGGAAGCGGGCGCGTGCCGCGTCGACGAGCTCGAGCGTGGTCGTCGCTCCCACGTCGGCCGCGATGAGCGCCTCCTCGACGTCGTCCCAGGTCGCCTCGGTGGCCGGGGCGGATCCGCCGAAGATCGACCGCAGCCGCGCGCCGAATCCGGAGGGTCGCGCGCGAAGTCCCATGCCGGTGGGTTCGCGCCGCGGCCGAGCGACCGTCATCGGCACGGGCGCCTCGGCCACATCGCGTGGAGGAGCCTCGGGCAGCGCGTCGTCTGGCGGCGCATCCGCTTCCGGCTCGGGGTCGCGGCGACGCCAGAACATCAGGCCATGACCTCGGCGGGCAGGTCGGCGAGGCGCAGCGACAGCACCCGGCTGACGGCGGCATCGGTCATCGTGACGCCGTAGATCGTGTCGGCCACCTCGATCGTCGCCCGGTTGTGCGTGATGACGACGAAGTCGATGGACTCCGACAGCCTCCGAAGGGCTTCGGCGAAGCGGCCGATGTTCGCCTCATCGAGGGCGGCATCGACCTCGTCGAGGATGCAGAAGGGCACCGGGTTCACGGTGAGCATCGCGAACAGGAGCGCCACGCCGGTCAGCGCGCGCTCCCCGCCTGACAGCATCGCCAGACGCTGAAGTCGCTTGCCCGGCGGGCGGACGACGATCTCGATGCCGCCCGGCGCGTCGCCATCGGCCTCGTCGGCCATCTGGAGAGACCCCGACCCCCCGGCGAACAGGAGCTGGCAGAACTCGTCGAACTTCGCCGCGATCGCGCGGAACGCGGTGTCGAACTGGACGGCGATCTCCTCGTCCAGGCGGCCGATGAGCTCCTCGGTGGAGCCGATGGCGCCCCGCAGATCGGTCTCCTGGGTCGTCATCTCCTCGAGGCGGCCGGCCAGCTCGCGGTGCTCGTCGACGGCGAAGGGGTTGACCGAGCCGATCTGGGCGAGCGTGCGTCGCACGCGGCGGATCTCGGTGTCGAGCGCCTCGTCGGCGAGTGCCTCGATCTCGTCGAGCGGCACCTCGGCATCCGTCTCGGGCAGTCCCTCGAGCGCGAGCTCGCGCTCCCGTGCCAGCGCGCCGAGCGCATCGTCGCGCCGGGAAGCCTCGATCGCCGTCGCCTGGGATGCGCGCTCGAGCTCCGCCAGCCGTCCGGATGCGCTCCCGCGTGCCTGCTCGAGCGCGAGCAGGGCGGTCCGACGCTCGGCGCGCAGTCGCTCGGCGGCCGTGTGGTTCGCGAGCGCCGCCTGGTCGGCCGCTCGGGCCGCGGTGAGCTCGTCGGCGCGCGTGGTTCGCTCCGTCTCGACCTCCGAGGTGGATGCGTCACGCGCAGCGGCGGCTGCCGCCAGCTGGGCGAGGCGCGCTTCGGCGACCGCCCGCTCGCGGCGTTGCCCCGCGACGCGGGTCTCGGCCACCTCGGCCGCCTGGCGCGTGGCGGTCCAGCGATCGCGGGCGTGGTCGCGGATGGCGGCGAGGGCATCCCGACGCGCTCGCGCGTCCCGGGCTGCCGTCTCGAGCGTGTCGAGCTCCGCGGCCGGCGTGCCGGCCAGGGTGACGGACTGCGGGAACGCGGGCGCCGAGGAGGCGATCGTCTCGCGCTCCGCGGCCAGCCGCTCGATCCGCTCCGACAGCCGACGCGCTCGATCCGATGCCTCAGCCGCGACGTCGCGTGCGCGGCGCATCGCGCGGGTCGACTCGTCGGCGTGGTCGCGCGCGGCCAGGTGCGCCTCGCGCGCGGTGCGGAGCGCCTCGGTGGCCTCGTGGGCCGCCGACTGCGCGGCACGGACCTCTGCTTCGAGCGTGGCGACGGTTTCGCCGAGCTCGCGTCGCCGAATGTGGGCGAGGGCGGCCGCGCCGCCGGGCGGATCCCCGCGGCCGCGAAGGACGACGACACCGCGCGCATCGGCGAGGTCGCCGTGGGTCGTCACCGCCGCCCAGCCGGCCGGCAGCTGCCGCCAGCCGGCCAGCAGCGCATCGAGATCGGGTGCCACGACGGTACGCGCCAGTGCACGCGGCGCATCGGGCGCGCCGACCCACTCCGCCAGCGTGCGCTCGGCGCCGACGGCGGCCAGCGCGGCAGCGCGATCCACCTGGTCCGCGGTGGCGGAGCCATCGGCGAGCAGGATCGCGGCGCCGCGCGCGCCGCCGAGCTGCGGAGACGGATCGGCATCGCTCCACAGCAGGGCGCCCTCGAGCTCGCCGCCGACGACCGCCTCGATCGCCGGCCACGATGCTGCGGGCGCCTCGAGCCGGTCGAGGAGCGATGGCCAGCCCGCCCGCGTCAGCCGGTGACCGAGGCGCACCGCGGCGTCGGTCGGCTCCGCGATGGCGTCGAGCTCGGCACGGGCGGCGCGGAGCCGCTCGTCGAGCTCCGTCGCGTGTTGGCGCGCCGCGTCCGCGGCCTGCTGCGCATCGTCCCGACGCGTGGTGGCCGTCTCGAGGGATCTGCTCGCGGTCGTCGCTGCCTCGGTCGCGCGCTCCGCGGCGGCGACCGCCTCGACGCGCGCGGCGTCGGCCTCCGCGGCCTCAGCGGCGGTGCGCTCGTGCTCGGCGACCGCCTGCTCGAGGCGCACGCGGTGCCGGGCCGCCTCCTCGCCGGCGCGGGCACCCGCGGCGATCCGATCGGACTCCCGCGCGCGGAGAGTCGCGACCGCTTCCTCGGCCTGCATGAGCTCGTCGTCGGCGGCGGCCAGCGTTGCGACAGCCGCGCGCCAGGCATCCTCGGCCTCCATCGCCTCCGCGAGGGCCGGGCTGACGGCCTCGTCCGCCGACCCGTCGTCGAGGCTGGCGAGCAGCTGCTCGGCCGCGGCCCGCTCGGCGTCGTCGCGCGCGACGCTTGCTTCGATCTCCCGGCGTCGCGCTTCGGCTGCCTCTGCCCGGCTCTCGGCGCGAATGACGGCCGCCCGTGTCTCCTCGCGTGCGGCACCGGTTGCCCGTGCCGCATCCTCGGCCTCCCAGTAGGCGGCTTCCGCGGCGGCCAGGGCCGCGCGGTCCGCTTCCTGCGCGGAGCGATAGGACTCGAGCGCCGCCTCCGCGGCCGCTGCGGAGCGCCGCGCGTCGCCGAGCGCGGCGCGGGCTGCCTGCTCGCGGCGCCGGTGCGAGGTCGTGACGAGCGCTCGTGCCCGCGCGCCGAGCACGTCGTGCTGCGTCTGGTGCTCGGCCTGGAGCGCGAGGCGCCGGACCTGCGGCTTCAGCTCGCCCACGATGTCCGCCACCCGCGCGAGGTTGTCGAGCGACTTCACGAGCCGTCCCGACGCCTCGTTGCGCTTGACCTGGAGGCCTTTGACCCCGGCCGCCTCCTCGAACAGCTGGCGCCGCTCCTCCGGTCGCAGGGAGAGCGCCGCGTCGACGGTCCCCTGTCCGACGACGACGAGCTCGTTCGCGCCGAGCCGCCCCTCGCCCAGCAGGTCGACCACGTCACGCAGCCGTGCGCGGGCGCCGTTGATGAGGTATTCGCTGTCCCCCGACCGATACGTCCGGCGGCCGATGCTCACCTCGGCGAAGTCGATCGGCAGCCACCCATCCCCGTTCTCGAGCGTCAGGATCGCCTCGGCCATGCCCTGGGGCTTGCGGTGCTCGGAGCCTGCGAAGATGACGTCATCGGCGCGCCGCGTGCGCAGCGATCGGTTCGACTGCTCGCCGAGCACCCAGCGGATCGCATCGGCCATGTTGCTCTTCCCCGAGCCATTCGGGCCGATGACGGCGTTGACGCCCGGGTCGAACACGAAGCGCGTCGGGTCGGCGAACGACTTGAACCCATGGAGGCGGAGCTCCTTCAGGCGACTCACGTGGCCGCCTGTCGCGCGCTGCGTTCCTCGACGAGGGCGGCCAGCGCGCCCGCGGCGGCGCGCTCCTCGGCCCGCTGGCGGCTCGAGCCGGCACCGTGTCCGAGGCGGCGACCGTCGAGCTGGACGGCGACCTCGAAATGCTGCTCGTGCGGCGGGCCGCTGGTGGCGACGACCTGGTAGACCGGCTTCGTCCCGAGGTGGCGCTGGGTGAACTCCTGGAGGCGCGACTTCGCCGATTTCGGCGGACCGTCGTGCTCCGCGATCTCATCGAGGCGCCGCTCGAACAGGCCGACGAGCACCTCCTCGGTGCGATCGTGGCCTTCACTCAGGCTCAACGCGCCGGCCAGCGCCTCGAAGCATCCGGCGAGGACCGAGGGACGCGTGGCGCCACCGGCATCGGCCTCGCCGCGACCGAGGAGGAGGTGCCGGTCCAGGCCGAGGTCCAGCCCCATCGCGGCCAGCGCCTCGCGGTTGACCAGGGCCGCCCGGCGGGCGGTGAGGAACCCTTCGTCCTCATCGGGATAGCGCTCGAAGAGGAGACGGCTCACGGCAACCCCGATCACGGCATCGCCATAGAACTCGAGCCGTTCGTTGTGGCCCGCGACGAGCGTGGGATTCTCGTTGAAGTAGGAGCTGTGGACGAAGGCCCGGTGGATCAGCTCAGGGTCGCGCGGTCGGATGCCGAGGCGCTCCGCGAGCTCGTCGGGAAGGCCCGGCTCCCCGGACGGGTGGTCGTCCACGGGCGAGCTCCGCCTACTGCTGGTGCTCCTCGATGAACTCGACGGCGTCCGAGACCTTCTGGATCCGCTCCGCGTCCTCGTCCGAGATCTCCATCCCGAACTCCTCCTCGAGGCTCATGATCAGCTCGACGAGGTCGAGCGAGTCGGCATTGAGGTCCTCGACGAACGAGGCGGTGGGCGTGACCTCCTCTTCATCAACGCCGAGCTGCTCGACGATGATCTTCTTGAGGCGGTCGTACGTGGTCCCGTCTGTCACGAATTCAGGCTCCTCCACCCGGCGATCTGGAAACACTTCCCAACACGCCGTTGACGAGGCGTCGCGCTGCGTCACCGGCGTAGATCCGGGCGAGGGATACGGCATCGCGCATCGTCTCCCCGCTCGGGGTCGCGGCGGAGTATAGCACCTCGTAGAGCGCGCTCCGGAGAATCGCCCGTTCCACGCGACCGAGCTCGGCGACCGGGATGAGGGGCGCCTCGACGGCGATCCGAGCGTCGATCTCCGAGCGGTTGGCCGCAACACCGTCCACGATGGCCGCGGCATGGGCTGCCACGTCCTCGGCGAGGTCCTTCTCCGTCGCAAGGCGCGCGAGCGCGCTGCGCGCCACGCCGGGTCGGAAGTCGTCCTCGAAGAGGGCGAGGAGTGCGATGCGGCGCGCCAGCATGCCGGCCGATGCGGGTCTCGTGCGTCGTCCGGCCCCGGTCGTCATCGCTCGCCGCGATCTCGGTGGAGGCGGGCCGCGATCCGCGACCGGACGCCACGATGTGCCAGGGCCGGATGCTCGTGGGTCCACTCGGCGATGAGCTGCGGCACGCGGGCGTGCGCCGACTCGGAGGCCACGCGGATCGCGTTCTCGACCATCCGCGCCTTCGCCCGACCGTGCGTGACGATGCTCACGCCCTTGACGCCGAGCAGCGGCGCTCCGCCGTAGCGCTCGTAGTCGAAGCGTGCCTTCATCCGGTCGAAGCCCGGCTTGAGGGCGAGCATGGCGAGCGGCGCGATCGGCCCCTGCTGGAGGTCCTCCCGGAGCGCCCGGAAGATGAAGCTCGTGATGCCCTCGAAGAACTTGATGACCACGTTCCCGACGAAGCCGTCACACACGACGACGTCGGCCCGGTGGGCGATCATGTCGTGCGCCTCGACGTTGCCCACGAAGTGGAGATCGGCGCCGGCGAGCTTCTCGTGCGCCTCGCGGGCGAGCGTGTCGCCCTTCTCGATCTCCTCGCCGATGTTGAGGAGGCCGATGCGGGGGTTCCGCACCCCGAGCACGTGCTCGGCGAAGATCGCCCCCATCGCGGCGAACTGGACGAGGTTCTCCGGATCGGAGTCCACGTTGGCCCCGACGTCGAGCAGCATCACCGGGCCGGTGGCGGTCACCATGTGGGCCGGCAGCGCGGGGCGGTCGATGCCGTCGATCCGACCGAGGCGGAAGACCGCGGCGGCCATCGTGGCGCCGGTCGACCCGGCGCTGACGACCGCATCGGCATCGCCGTCACGGACGAGATCGGTGGCGACGACGATCGAGGATCGGCGCTTGGCCCGGAGCGCGGTCGCGGGGTGCTCCCCCATCCCGATCACCTCGGGCGCGTCGACGAAGCGGACGTTGGGGGGCGTGCCCTTGCCGTGGGCCGCGACCTCGCGCTCGAGGCGCGGCACGTCACCGACGAGGAGGATCTCGTCGGGACTCGAGAGCGCGTAGTCGACGGCGCCGCGGACGATCTCGCGGGGGGCGTGGTCGCCACCCATCGCGTCGACCGCGATGCGCATCAGGTCAGCGCTGGTTGTCGACCGGCGTGACCGGTTCGATCGTCACGGCCTCGCGGCCCGCGTACCAGCCGCACGTCGGGCAGACGTGGTGCGCGCGCTTGAGCTCGTGACAATGCTCGCACTCGACGAGCGGCGGCGCGCTGATGGCGAGATGCGCGCGGCGCTCGCCCTGGCGTGCCTTGGATACCTTTCGCTTGGGGACGCCCACGCGGAAACTCCTTGACCGATGACATCTGGGGGACGCCGCAGTATAGCCGCACCGGCGCAGGACGGCGAATATCGGGGTTCAGGCGGACCCGGTCCCATCGCGATCGCCGTTCAGCAGCGCCGCGAGTCCAGCCAGGCGGGGGTCGATCTCCTCGCCGCCGTGCGCATGGTCGCCGCGGTCAAGCCGCTCCCCGCACTCCACGCACAGGCCCGGGCAGTCGGGACGGCAGAGCGGGTGCATCGGCTCGGTGAGCGCCAGCTCGTCATGAGCGATGCCGTCGAGGATGAGCTCGTGGTGGTCGTTGAGCCGGAGCACCGCGTCCTCCTCGGTCGCCACGACGGACACCGGTGCGCCGGTGGCGAGGTCGAGTGCCGGCAGGAACTCCTCGTCGACGGTGACGGTGACCTCTTCGACGTACGGGTCGGTGCAGCGGGCGCACGTGCGACGCAGCGGCGCCCGGAGCTCGCCACGCACGAGGATGCCGCGGTTCGTCCGCTGGAGGCGGAGGTCGGCATCGAGCGGCCCGGCGAGCTCGACGTCGGGGCCGAGCGTCGCGTAGTGGTCGCGGAGCCGGACGTCGCGCGTCGCCCCGGGCGGCTCGTGGAGCAACCCGACGACGTTGAACGCGATCATGGGCGCGAGGCGGGCTCGATCTGCTCCTCGGCGTCGACGACGATCGCGCCGCCGGCCGCGGGCCGGGCGCCGTCGTCACGCGGTCCGCGGTGACGCTCGTCGAGCATGTCGATCCCACGCTTGATGCTGGTGAGTGCCTTGATGCACTCGCCCTCGAGCCGGATGAGCACGCCGGCGGCGTACTCGTCCGCGCCGCGACGCACCTCGCGCGCCTCGGACTGGGCGTGCTCGATGATCTCGCCGGCCCGCTGCTGCGCCGCCCGGACGAGCTCGCGCTCCTCGAGCATCTGCGCAGCCTGCTCCTGGGCGCGGCCGATGATCTGGTCCCCCTCCTCGCGGGCGCGCTCGGTGATGCGGCCCGACTCCTCGGTGATGCGGCGCGCCTGGCGCACCTCGTCGGGCACGGAGACGCGCAGCTGGTCGATGAGCTCGAGGATGGTGGCCTGGTCGAGCACGACGTTGTTCGTCAGCGGCACCTTCTTGCCGGCCGCGACGAGCGACTCCAGACGTTCCACCAGAAAGATGATGTCCGTGGCCCGAGCCCTCCTTCGGCGCGATTATACGCGGGGGTCGTCGGCGATCCGCCGGGTGAGCGCCTCCGCCACGGGTGCGGGAACCATCGGCCCGATGTCGCCGCCGAAACGCGCAACCTCCTTCGTGAGCGACGAGCTCACGTACCCGTACTCGAGCGCCGTCATGAGGAACGTGGTGTCGACCTCGGGTGCCAGCTTGCGGTTCGTCAGCGCCATCTGCAGCTCCGCCTCGAAGTCGCTCACCGCACGAAGGCCGCGCACGATGAAGCCGGCCCCGTGGCGGCGGGCGAAGTCGACGGTGAGCCCGTCGAACGCATCCACGCTCACGTGATCGCCGAGCTCCGCGACGGAGCGGCCGATGAGGTCGACGCGCTCCTCGATGCTGAACATCGGCGCCTTCTTCGGGTTGTTGAGCACGCCCACCACGAGCCGGTCGAAGAGGATCGAGGCACGCCGCGCCACGTCGAGATGCGCGTTCGTCATCGGATCGAAGGAGCCCGGGAAGACCGCCACCCGCGTCATGCCGTGACCTCCAGGAAGGTGAGCATCGTCTCGCCGAACCGTCGCTGCCGCACCGCCGCGAGGCCGGCGACCACGGGAATGTCGGTGCGCCAATAGTGCTTGAGCACCACCGTCGCGTCGGGCGTCAGCCGGGGCACGAGGGCGCTGAGCGGCGCCACGATAGCACGCGTCTCGTATGGCGGATCGAGGACCGCCAGCGACCACGGTTGGTCCGTATCGGTGCGTCGCTCGAGGAAGCGCTCCACGTCGAGCACGTGGACCGTGGCGCCGCCGCCGAGCCGCGTCTTCGCCAGGTTCGCCCGCAACGCGGCGATGGCGGGCGACGCATGCTCGACGAAGTCGACCGCGTCCGCCCCGCGGGAGAGAGCCTCGATCCCGATCGCGCCGCTCCCCGCGTACGCGTCGAGCATGCGCGCCCCCGGCACCCGATCGCCGAGGATGGCGAACAGCGTCTCCTTGACGCGGTCGGTGATCGGCCGCGTCCCGCGGTCTCGGGGTGCCGCGAGCGGCACGCCGCGCGCGGTGCCGGCGATGACCCGCATCAGGCCGCGCTGCCCTCTTCCTCGGAGGCGGTGAAGTCCGCCTGGAGGCGGGCGAGCTCCGGCCGTCGGACCAGTGCCGGATCGCCCTCCACCACGGCATCGGCCAGGTCACGGGCGCGCTCGGCGAGACGGATGTGGCGCGGCTCGAAGAGCGAGGCGACCTTGAGCGGCGGCAGGCCGGACTGGCGCGTGCCGAGCAGGTTCCCCGCCCCGCGCAGCCGTAGGTCCTGCTCGGCGATATGGAACCCGTCCTGTGACCCGCGGACCACCTCGAGTCGCTCGATGGCGAGCGGGTCCGTCGCGTCGGACAGCAGGATGCAGTACGAACGATCGGTCCCCCGTCCCACCCGGCCGCGGAGCTGGTGGAGCTGGGCGAGTCCGAAGCGCTCGGCGTCCTCGATGAGGATCACGCTCGCGTTCGGCACGTCGATGCCGACCTCGATGACGGTCGTGGCGACCAGGACGTCCATCTCCCCCGCCGCGAAGGCCGTCATCGTCGCGTCTCGTTCGTCGGCCCGCTGCTGGCCGTGGACGATGCCGATGCGCAGCTGCGGCTGCGCGGCCCGCAGGCGTTCGGCCTCGGCCTCCACGCTCGCCACGGGGAGCGCCTCCGACTCGGCCACGAGCGGGACCACGACGAACGACTGGCGCCCCTCCGCGGCCTCGCTGGCGAGGAAAGCCTCGATCTTCGGCAGCGCTCGTCGGTCTCGGATCTCCGTCCGGATCGGCTGACGGCCCGGCGGCAGCTCGCGGATCGTACTGATCGACAGGTCGCCATACACGGTGAGGGCCAGCGTGCGCGGGATGGGCGTCGCGGTGAGAGCCAGCACATGGGGCTCGCCGTCGGTCCCCTTCGCCTGGAGCGCGGCGCGGTGGCCGACGCCGAAGCGGTGCTGTTCGTCGACGATCGCGAGGCCGAGCCGCGGGAACGCGACGGCGGTGCTGATCACGGCGTGCGTGCCGATCACCACCTCCGCCAGCCCGCCCCCGATCGCGTCGTGGATCGCCCGCTTGCGCGCCGCGGGCAGGGACCCGGACAGGTACTCGGCGCGCACCCCGAGCCCGTCGAGGAGCGGCGCGAGTCCGACATGGTGCTGGCGAGCCAGGATCTCGGTGGGCGCCATGAGCACCGCCTGCCAGCCGGACCGCACGGCTGCCGCGAGCGCGACGGCGGCCACGGCCGTCTTGCCGCTGCCGACGTCGCCCTGGAGGAGGCGGCGCATGGGGTGCGCGCCCGCGAGGTCGTCGCGGATGGCGGCCACGGCCGCGGCCTGGTCGCCGGTCAGCTCGAACGGCAGCGCATGCACGATCGCCGCGTGCTCCTCGTCCGAGAGCCGAATGGACGGGGCGGTCGCCCCGCTGCGCGCCTGCCGTGCCTGGGCGAGCGTCAGCTGCAGGGCGAGGAGCTCGTCGAACGCGAGGCGGTCGAGCGCCGGCGTGATGTCACCCGCGTCCTCGGGAAAGTGTGCGGTGCGCAGCGCGTCGGCCAGCGGCGGCAGCCCGGCCCGCTCATCGTCGCGAAGCGGGTCCTCGATGACCGGAACCGTCGCTTCGAGGATCCGCGCGAGCAGCTCGCGGAGGCGCTTCTGCGTCACACCGGCGGTGAGCGGGTAGATCGGCACCACGCGCGCGGTGTGGACCGACTCGTGCCCGGCGGGCGAGAACTCCGGAGAGGTGAACTGCATGCGCCAGCCGCGCTGCGTCACCTTGCCCGAGACGATGATCTCGTCCCCCACCGACAGCCGGCGCTCGACGTAGCGACGACCGAACCAGATCGCCTCCGCGCCGGTGGGGCCGTCGCTGAGCTGCGCGATCACGCGCTGCGGACGCCGTCCGAAGCCGGGTTCGACGCGGATCGCCTCCACGGTCACGCGCGCCGACTGCTTCTCGTCGGGGATGAGCTCGGCGAGCGGCCGCAGGTCGCTGAAGTCGTCGTAGCGGAACGGCAGGTACCAGAGCGCCTCGCGCGGCGTGGTGACGCCCAGGCGAGCCAGCGGAGCCGCGGCGCGCGCCAGCGCCGGCAGCGCGGCCCGGATCGGGAGGTCGAGCGCCTCCGGCGCGATCGGCCCGCTCGATTGCATGAGCCGATCCTAGCGTGCTAGGATCACGGTCGTTCCGGCGCTCGGGCGCCGGGTTTTTCATGTGCACCTGGAGACTCATCCGACCATGGCTCGCGTCTGCGACATCTGCGGCAAGCGCCCGATCACCGGCTGGAATCCGCAGTCGGTCGGGATGAACCGCAAGCGCGCGCTGCGCCGCTGGCTGCCGAACCTTCAGCCGATGACCGTCGTCACCGACGGCAAGGTCTCGAAGGTCAAGGCCTGCAGCCGCTGCCGCCGCACCGCTCAGAAGGTCTAGCGCCCGCCCCTTGGCCGTGACACGGATCCGGAGATCCGCGGTCGCCGGAGCGGCGTTGCCCGTGCGCCCGCGTCAGACGACGCGGGCGTCGCTGTTCCCCCCGGATGACAGGTCCTTCTCCGAGTCCAGCATGAGCGTGAACGGTCCGTCGTTCACGAGCTCGACCGCCATCTCGGCGCCGAAGCGTCCGGTCTCGACGGCCACGCCGCCCTCCCGCAGCCGAGCGACGAATCGATCCACCAGCGGCACCGCCTGCGCGGGAAGCGCGGCCCGGGTGAACCCGGGACGCCGGCCCCGGCTCACGTCGGCGTAGAGCGTGAACTGGCTGACGACGAGGTAGGACCCACCGACATCCGCGATGGCGAGGTTCGTCCGTCCTTCGGCGTCGGCGAAGCAGCGAAGGCCGGCGAGCTTGTCGGCCATGCGGTCGACGGTCGCATCGTCGTCCCCGATCCCGATGCCCACCAGGACCACGGCGCCCGGCCCGATCTCGCCGAGCAGCGCGGCACCCTCGTGGACCGACGCCCGTGTCACGCGCTGGACGACGAGGCGCATCGGCTCAGGGGCCGGGGCTGGCCGAGGCGGACGGTTGGGCCGATCCCGATGGTGTCGGGGAAACGCCGACGATGACGGCGCCCGCATCCTCGCCCTCGCGGGGTGCGGCGAGCGCCGCCTCGGTGAAGATCGCGCGGGCATTCCAGATCATCCATCCGCCGGCGCCCTGGTCGGCGACGGCCGCCATCTCGGCCCGCACCTGGTCAGCCGTGTAGGGCGGGAAGGCCCCGTAGCCGAAGTCCTGGATCCATGGCCGCAGGACCACGCGCGACCCCTCGCGCTGCCCGTTCATGATCTCGAGCGTGGAGCTGACGACCTCGTACGGGTAGTTGTTCGGGACGTCGTAGCCGAAGACGCCCGGGCCGTAGTGCGACGGGTAGCTCATGGGAGACAGGTAGTCCACGTATGGCATGAACACCTCCGGGCGCTGGCCGATCCCCTGGTCGTCCGGGACGATGAACGGGATCGGGAAGACGTCCGCCGAGAGGAACGTCCGCGACGCTGCGAGCTCGGAGCTGACGACCCGCAGGACGCGCTGGATGGCCGGGAGGCGGAACGACTGCGTGTTCGGCAGATTCGTGTCGGCCACGTCGTAGGGGCCATCGCTGAAGAAGCGGATGTAGTCCAGCTGGACCTCGTCGAAACCCTTGTCCGCGAGGTCGCCGGCGATCGAGGCGATGTACTCGGCCACCCCCGGCGCCGACGGATCGAGCCAGGCACCGCCGATGTTGTCGCGCCACGGCTCGCCCGTCGCCGAGTTGCGGACCGCCAGCTCCGGCCGCGCGACGGCGGACGTGTTGTCCTTCATGACCACCATCCGTGCGATCGTGTAGATGCCCCGCTCACGGAGCATCGGCAGGAGCTCCTCGAGGTCGAAGATGGGCGCCTCGCGGATCGCCCCGACCTCGGCCGCGCTCTCGAGGTCGGTCGTGTAGTAGAGGCGCCCGTCCGTCTCCTTCACGTCGATGACGAGGGCGTTCGCCTCGGTTCGCTCGAGGAGCGCGAGCATCTCGTCGAGCCGGCCCGGCGCCTCGAAGACGGCCGATGGCGCGTAGAGCGCGCGGGCCTCGAACGGCTCCATCGCCACGTCGATGGCGAGATCGGTGCCGGTCGTGACCTCGGTGATCCGGTAGCCGGGCATCTTGAAGACCAGCGTCGCGAGCTCGGTCACTCCGGCGAGCGTGTACGCGCCGTCGGCATCCGTCTCGGCGAGCTGCTCGGTCCCGTCGATGAACACGCGGACCCCGGCGAGCGGTGCACCGTCCGCGCCGGTCACGGTTCCCGTGGCCGTGTTGTTCCGAAGCTCGAGCCGCACCGGGCCCTCGGGGCTGACGTCGGCCTCCGCGCCGTCGTGGCCCGCCAGGGTCGCGGTCACCTGCGTGCCCGGGAGGAGCGTCAGCGTCGCCTCGCCCGAGGCGTCGGTGACCGCGGTCTGCCCGTCGGCGGTGACGGTCACGCCCGCGAGGGGGGTCGCGTCGGGGTACGCGGTCGTCTGGATGACGACCTCTCGCGGGGGGATCGGTGTCGGCTCGGGGGTCGGCACGAACGGGAGCTGCGGGCCGGACTCGCTGCACGCGACGAGGAGGAGCAGGGTGGCGGCACACAGCGCCGCGAGGTGGAGGCGGGGACGGCGGGGCAGCGTCAGGTCCTTTCGTCGTGCGTCTGGGCCGGCACGGCGGCCGCCGCGCGCAGGGCGGCGACCGTGGGTGCCAGGTCGCCGTCGGTACTGTACAGCGCGCTCCCGACCACGAGGACCGATCCGCCGGCGGCGTGAGCCTTGGCGATGGTCGAGGCGTTCACGCCGCCGTCCACGCCGACCTCGATGCGACGGCCGGTGCGATCGACCGCCGCGCGCACGGCGGCGAGCTTGGGCAGGACCTCGGTCATGAAGGCCTGGCCGCCCCACCCCGGATGGACCGTCATCACGAGGACGAGGTCGACGCGGTCGAGCCACGGCAGGACGGCGTCGGCGCCGGTCTCCGGGTTGAGCGCGATGCCCGGGCGGCGACCGCTCGCCTCGATCGCGTCGAGCACGGCACCCGGCTCGTCGGCCGCCTCGACGTGGAAGACGATGAGATCACTCCCCGCCTCCGCGAAGCGGTCGATATAGGCGAGCGGCCGGTCGATCATGAGGTGCGCGTGGAAGGGCAGGCTGCTGTGGCCGCGGACCGCGCCCGTCACGACCGGCCCCATCGTCAGGTTGTCGACGAAGTGCCCGTCCATGACGTCGAGATGGATCGAGTCCACGCCGCCGGCGTCGGCCCGGCGGACCTCGTCGCCGAGCCTCGCGAAGTCGGCGTTGAGGATGCTTGCGCTGAGCTGCGGCGGCGGTGGTGTCACGATGAAGCGGTCGTCGCGGCGTCGCGCGCCGCCGCATTCGCCTCGCGGAGCGATCGGCCGGCGAGCTGCGCGTGGAGCTGGCCACACGCGGCGTCGATCTCACGGCCGCGGGTGTCGCGGATGGTGACGGTGACCCCGCCATCGCGCAGGACGCGGGTGAATCGCTCGATCCCGGCTGCCGGTGTGCCGCTCCAGCGCGATCCGGGCGTCGGGTTGAGCGGGATGAGGTTGACGTGGGAACGCCAGCCGCGGGCGAGGTCGGCCAGGCGAGCGGCCTGGTCGAGCGAGTCGTTCATGCCGTCGATCATCACGTACTCGAAGCTCACCCGCCGGCCCGTGCGAGCGGCGAACCGACGACCGGCGGCCACGACCTCGGCGACGGGCCACTTGCGGTTGATCGGCACCAGCTCGTCGCGGAGGTCGTCGGTCGCGGCGTGGAGGCTGATGGCGAGGTTCACCTGCGGCAGCTCGTCGACCATGCGGTCCATGCCGGGGACGACGCCCGAGGTACTGACCGTGATGTGGCGTGCGCCGATCCCAAGGCGGCCGGGGTCGTTCAGGAGGCGAACCGCCTCGAACACGCGGTCGGCGTTGTTGAGCGGCTCCCCCATGCCCATGAACACGATGTTGTAGTGGCCGGTGCGGGCATCGCCGAGGGTGTTCCACGGTGGCCGGTGCCAGTGCAGGACCTGGTCGACGATCTCGCCCGGCGTGAGCTGGCGGCCGAATCCCGCCTGGCCGGTCGCGCAGAACGGGCACGCCACCGCGCAGCCCGCCTGCGAGCTGATGCAGATCGTCGTTCGCTCCGCCATCGAGCCGCGTGCCGCGTAGCGCATGAGGACCGATTCGATCCGCTGGCCGTCCTCGAGCTCGTGCACGGCTTTCGCCGTCGCTCCGCCATCGGCGCGCAGCACGTGGCTGTCCCGGATCGTGCTGAAGCGGAAATCGTCGGCGAGCGCCGCCCGCAGCGCCCGAGGCAGCTCGGTGAGATCGTCGAAGGACGATGCGTCGGGGCGATGGATGCCGGCGAGGATCTGGGCGGCCCGGTACGCAGGCTCGCCGCGGGCATCGAGCCACGCGGCGAGCGGTACGGGGTCGATCTCGCCCATCGCCGGTCGCGGACCGGCGAGCGGGAGGTCAGTCACGCCGGCCGAAGATGAGCCACGCGTAGTAGAGGAACGTCAGGAGCGCGGTCAGCGCGCCGGCGACGTACGTCCAGGCCGCGGCCTTCAGCACGGCACGGGCGCCGTCCTGGCGCTCGCCGACCATCCCGAGGCCGTTGACGAACGCGAGCGCCTTGCCCGACGCGCCGATCTCGACCGGCAGCGTCGCGAACGTGAAGAGCACGGCTGCGCCGAAGCCGATGAGCCCGACGATCGCGAGGCCCGGGATCTGGAGGAAGACGCCGGCGATCACGAGCCACGGGGCGATCCCCGAGCCGAACTGCGCGGCGGGCACGATCGCCTGCCGGAGCGCCATGGCCGGTTCCTTCTTCTCGTCCTGGAGCGCGTGCCCGACCTCGTGGGCGATGACCGCCGCGGCGGCCACCGAGAGGCGCGGCGTCGCGCTGCGGACGCCGGCGGTCTCGAGCGCCGAGGCGTCCGCCACCGACGTGCTCACGCGCAGCACCTTGCCGCGCGGGTCGTAGTGATCGGTGAGCTGGCCGGGCGTCGGCTCGATGCTGACGTGCTGGAGCCCCTGCCGATCGAGGAGCTGACGGGCGAAGTCGAAGGCATCCACGTTGATGCCGGCGTCGACCTTCGACCACTTGCTGTACGTGGACTTGACGCGCCACATCGCCCAGCCGGTGATGGCGAGCGTGGGCAGGAGAACGGCGAAGATGTAGAGAGGATCGAAGAACATCGTGTGTGCTACCCACCTCCAGAGGGCTGAGCGCGAGTATATCCGACGTCCGTCGCGGTCATCCGCGACCGATCAGGAGGCGACGCCCTCCGGTCGACCGGCGCCGAGGAGCACGTGCTCGCGGGCGAGGCCACGACGCCAGGCGTCGGCCGGCATCGTCGGCCGGCCTTCCGGCTGGACGATCTCGAG
>DASVFG010000019.1:0-2544 GCA_036380155.1 Candidatus Limnocylindria bacterium | reverse complement strand
GGCAGGCGGTTGTCGACGAAGACGGTGATCGAGACGATCCGATCGTCCTCCTGCGGCTTCATGACCGTTACGCCGCGCGACGCACGCCGGTAGCGGTTGATGCCGCCGACCTCGGTGCGGAGGATCGTGCCGAGCTCGGTGATGAGCATCAGCTCCTCGTCCTCCTGGCCGACGAGCCGGATGGCGGCCACGTCGCCGGTATCGCTGTTGAGCGAGTTCGCGATGACGCCGCCGGTGGCGCGGTGCTTGACCGGGAAGTCGGCGACCTCGGTCCGCTTGCCGAAGCCCTGCTCGGTCACCACGAGGACCTGCTGCTCGAGGTGCTCCACGACCTCCATGCCGACGACCTCGTCGTCGCCCTTCAGCCGGATGGCGGTCACGCCCTGGGTGCCGCGGCCGAGCGGCCGAACCTCGGACTCCTTGAAGCGCGCGGCCTGGCCCTTCTTGGTGGCGACGATGATGTCGTTCTGCCCATCCGACAGGCCGACCCACTGGAGCTCGTCGCCCTCGATGAGGTTGATGGCGATGAGGCCGTTGGCGCGGATCTTCGCGTAGTCCTCGAGCGAGGTCTTCTTGATCATCCCGCGGCGCGTCGCCATGACGAGGAAGTGCCCCGGCTCGAACTGCGGGAGGCTGATGATCGCGCTGACGTACTCGCGCTGCTCGACCTGCACGCCCGGCAGGTTGATGATCGGCAGCCCCTTCGCCTGGCGCGACGCATCGGGCAGCGTGTGGACCTTGGTGATGAACACCCGTCCGCGATTCGTGAAGAAGAGGATGTTGTCGTGCGTGTTCGCCACCAGCAGATGGCGGACGGCATCCTCCTCGCGCGTCAGCATCGCGAGCTTGCCGCGGCCGCCGCGTCGCTGGGAGCGGAACGTCCCGATCGGCTGACGCTTGATGTAGCCGCGCTGGCTGAGCGTGACCACGACGTCCTCGCTGGCGACGAGGTCCTCGGCGGTCAGCTCCCGGTTCGCATCGGCCTGGATGCGGGTCTTGCGGTCGTCCCCGTAGCGCTTCCGAAGGTCGGCGAGCTCGTCCTTGATGACCTGGAGGATCTTGCGGGGGTTCGCGAGCAGGTCCTCGAGCTCGCTGATGAGCTGGATGATCGACTTGTACTCGTCCTCGATCTTCTTGCGCTCGAGGGCCGCGAGGCGGCGGAGCTGCATCTCGAGGATGGCATTGGCCTGGATCTCGGTGAGGCTGAAGCGGGCGACGAGCGCCTGGCGCGCCGAGTCGACGTCCGCCGCGGCGCGGATCGTGGCGATCACCTCGTCGAGGTTGTCGAGCGCGATCTTCAGCCCTTCGAGGATGTGGGCGCGTTCCTGGGCGCGGGCGAGATCGAATTCGGTGCGACGGCGCACGACCTCGCGCCGATAGGTGATGTAGTGCTCGAGCATCTTCTTGAGGCCGAGCGTCTGCGGCTGACCGTCGACGAGGGCGAGCATGTTCGCGCTGAAGCTCGTCTGGAGCTGCGTGTGCTTGAACAGCTGCTGCATGACGGTGTGCGGCGACCCGTCGCGCTTGACCTCGACCACGATCCGCATGCCGTCCCGGTCGCTTTCGTCGCGGATGTCGCGAACGTCGGTGATCTTCTTCGTCGCGACGAGGTCGGCCATCTTCTCGATGAGCGTCGTCTTGTTCACCTGGTACGGCAGCTCGGTGACGACCACCGCCATGCCGCTCCGCACCTCCTCGAACGCGACCTGGCCACGCACGATGATCCGTCCGCGGCCGGTGGCGTAGAGGTGGCGGATGGCGTCGATGCGCTCCTTCTCGCCGGTGATCGAGTTCCGCTGGTCCTCGTAGCGGAAGATCGTGCCGCCGGTGGGGAAGTCCGGGCCGGTCACGATCTCGCAGAGGTCGTCGACGCTCAGATCGGGGTTGTCGATGAGCGCGACGATGGCGGCCGCCACCTCGTTGAGGTTGTGCGGCGGGATGTTCGTGGCCATGCCCACCGCGATGCCCGACGACCCGTTGACGAGCAGGTTCGGCAGCTTCGAGGGGAGCACGGTCGGCTGGCGAAGGCGACCGTCATAGTTGTCGACGAAGTCGACGGTCTCCTTTTCGATGTCGGCGAGCATCTCGTCGGTGATCGAGGACATCCGGGCCTCGGTGTACCGCATCGCCGCCGGCGGGTCGCCGTCGACCGAGCCGAAGTTGCCCTGGCCGTCGACGAGGGGGTAGCGCAGGCTGAAGTCCTGGGCCATCCGCACGAGCGTCTCGTACAGGGCGAGGTCACCGTGCGGGTGGTACTTCGCCATCGCCTCACCGACGACGCCGGCGCACTTCCGATAGGCGGCGTTCGAGCGCAGCCCCATCTCGTGCATGGTGTAGAGGATCCGCCGATGCACGGGCTTGAGCCCGTCGCGCACGTCGGGCAGGGCGCGCGCGACGATCACGCTCATCGCGTAGTCGATGTACGCGGTGCGCATCTCGTCCTCGATCGCCACCGGCCGGACGTTGCCGACCCGATCCATCTCCATCGGTCAGTCCTCTCGCTGGCGGATCGTATATCGCGATATACGATCGCTCCTGTCGGTC
>DASVFG010000018.1:0-19712 GCA_036380155.1 Candidatus Limnocylindria bacterium | reverse complement strand
GGACGGTGTGAACTGGAGCCCGATGGACTTCGCCCTCATGGGCGTCCTCATCCTGGGGAGCGGCCTGCTCTTCGAGTACGCCGTCGCGCGCGCCGGCGACCGTGCCCACCGCGCGGCCGTGGGCATCGCCGTCCTCGCCGGCTTCGGCCTCGTCTGGGTCAACCTGGCCGTCGGCATGATGGATGTCCAGAACGGGAACCTGCTCTACGTGGTCGTCCTGTTCGTGGCCCTCGTCGGCGCCGCAATCGGGCGCTTCGAGCCGCGGGAAGCGGCGATGGCCATGTTCGCGACGGCCATCGCCCACGTGGTCGTCGCCGCCATCGGCCTCTTCGCGAACCTCGGCCCGACGCTCCTCGCCGACGCGTTCTTCGTCCTCGCGTGGCTCGCCTCGGGTGTGCTGTTCCGACAGGCAAGCGTGAGTTCGTCGGTCGCGTCCTGAGATCGGCGCATCCAACCTAGCGGTCCGAGAATTACGTCGAAAGGGCTGTCAGGACCATGGTCGCCACGAGCGAGACCAGGATCGACTGGCGGAGGCTCGGCTGATGCCGCCAGAGCGGACCGTCATGGGATGATCGGCTCATTCGGCGGCTCGGCCTGGCGAGGTCAGCGGGTCAACCGGTCCCGTCTGACTCCTCGAACAGATCCGGCCGAGGCTCCGTCAGCGGCTGAGCGAGGCCGACGATGATGCCCTCGGGACCGCGGACGAAGCAGAGCCGATACGCGTCCTCGTACTGCATCACGTCACGGACGAGCTCGGCCCCATGGGTGCGGAGGCGAGCCAGCACGTCGTCGAGGTCGTCAACCGCGAACATGACTCGACGGTAGCCGAGCGCGTTCACCGGCAAGTCTCTCGGGCTGGGACCGACCGCCGCTGGCCTCTGGAATTGGGTGAGCTCGATCCTGCTGTGACCGTCGGGTGTCTTCAGCATCGCGATCTCGTCCCGGGCGCCATCGATCCCGATGACGCCGTCGACCCATTCCCCCTCGAGCTCCATGCGCCCCTCCAGCTCCATCCCGAGCTCGATGAAGAACGCAATCGCTGCGTTGAGGTCCTCGACAACGATGAGGACATTGTCCATTCGGAGAAGGGTCATGGAACGGGACCGTGCACGGCTGGGGCCAGGGCCACCGCGGGCTGGTACGTCACAGGCGCCATCGCGTGGCGCCGTGCGGCTCCGCGGTGGCGACGGCGTAGAACGTCGTCGGCGTGATCTCGTACACATCCCAGGGCGGAGGACCGGCGCTCGGCGCGCTGTACTCGTGCCAGAACGCGCCGTCGCGGACCTGCGGACCCCAATCGGCGAACAGCGGCGCGATGCGCTGCAGGGCGGCATCGTCCCGGATGATCTGCGCCTCCCCTTCGGCGACGATGTCGATCCCGGGAGACGCGATGCTGACCGTGCAATGCGGGTCACGAGCGAGGTTCTTCGACTTCTGGGTGCCGGCGCCGCTGGCCATGTACAACCGGCCCTCGTTCCAGACGAGCCCGACACCCATCACGTGCGGACGCCCATCGGGGCGCGTGGTGGCGATCCAGTAGTGGCTCGCCGAGTCCGCCACGTCGAGGTCCTTGGTCTTCTCCAGGGCGTCGATGACGCGCTGCCACTCGAGCGGCGGATTGCCGTAGGTGTCGAGGTTCTTCGTCTCGGTCGGGGTCGTTGTCGGGGTCGTCGAGGTCATCGAGCGTCTCCAGTGCGCGGTGCATGGTGGGCCTGCAAGGCTCCGGCCACTCGATCTCTCACTCTCCTAGAATCGGGTCCCATGGCGACCTACGCGCTGATCCACGGGGCCTACGACGTGGGGTGGTACTGGCACCTCGTGGAACGTGAGCTCCGGCAACGCGGGCACCGAACGGTTGCCCCGGACCTTCCCATCGAGGACGACGACGCGTCCCTGCTGGATCACGCCCGGTTCGTGGTGGACGCCATGGACGAAACCGATGGCGAGCTGATCATCGTCGGGCAATCGTGGGGCGGGTACATCGCGCCGATCGTCGCGCACCTCGCGGAGGCGGACCGCCTCGTGCTGGTGGCGCCCATGATCCCCCGGCCCGGCGAGACGGATGACGAGATGTGGAAGGCGACGGGCTGGACGTTCCCGGCCGGCGAGGCCGATGCGTTCTACCACGACGTCGACCCGGCGCTCGCGGCCGAGGCGAAGTCACGCGAGCGAACGCAGTCCGAGACCACCGGCAGCGATCCCTGGCCCCTCGATGCCTGGCCGGCGGTGCCGACGCACGTGATCATCGGGCGCGACGACCGCTTCTTCCCGGCGGACTGGCTGCGGGGCGTGGTCCGCGATCGCCTGGGCATCGAGCCGGACGAGCTGCCGGGTGGCCACACCCTGGCGCTCAGCCGACCCGTGGAGCTCGTCGAGCTCATGGAGTCGTACGGCTAAGGCGACCTAACGAATGACGCGGTACTTGAGGTGCGCCACGCCAGGTGCCTCGAGCGCGCGCACCTCTTCGAGCCGGAGATCGGGACCGACACCCTCGAAGAGGCGTGCGCCGCCGCCCAGGACGATCGGCACGACGTGGAGCTCCAGCTCGTCGACGAGACCAGCGGCCAGGTACTGGTTGATGACGTCGGCGCCGCCGCCGATGAAGACATCCTTGTCCCCCGCCGCCGCGCGCGCCTGGTCGAGGGCCGATGCGATGCCGTCCGTCACGAAGGTGAACGTCGTATCGGCGAGGACCAGGGGCTCCCGCGGATGCGTGGTGAGGACGAAGACCGGCTTGTGGAAGGGGGGATCCTCGCCCCACCAGCCCCTCCACGGATCGTCGCCCCACGGGCCGCGTGTGGCGGGACCGAACTTGCCGCGGCCCATGATCTCGGCGCCGACGTTCGCGTGCGACTCCTCCACCACCGGTGTGCTGTCGTTCTCCTCCCCGCCCTCCATGCCGGCGGGCTCGCGCCACGCCTTCAGCCGGGTCAACCAGTCGTGGAGGCCCTCGCCGCCCTCTCCGAGCGGTTCCTCCTGGCTCTGGTTCGGACCGGCGACATAGCCGTCCAGCGAGGTCGAGATGTGGACGCGTACCTTGCTCATGGCCTACAGACGCCTCCTCGGCGTGGAATTCATCGGCTCAACGTCGACAGGCGGACGATGGCCATCTCTCGGTCCGTCGTGCTGCGGTACTTCGCGTACTCCGGCGCGTCGTGCGCGATCCGTTCCCAGGCGGCCTCCAGTTCGGCGCCGTCGAGCGTCTCCGCACGTACCGCGATCCGAATGCCGTCCTCCGTCACGATCGTCGCCTCCGGCTGATGGGCCAGGTTGTGAAGCCATGCCGGGTTGCGGGTTGCCCCCGCCAGAGAGGCGATGACGATCCATGCATCCGCGCCATCGGGCAGGAAACCGAGCACCGCCTGGCGAGGCTGCCCTGATCTCGCGCCGACGGTCTCGAGCAGCAAGGTCGGGATGCCACCCTGTGTGCGGGCGCCGCCGCGCCGGAACTTGCGCAGGATCATGCGGTTGCCCACGCGCGCGAGAACGCGAGGGAGTCGCAGTCCGCGCGTGCCGGACCGCGGAACCCTGACGGTCATCGGTGGCCTCCGCTGCGCTGCAGCATCGCCAGCTCCGCGGCCTCGCGCGTGAGGCGCACGACTGCATCGGTCGGGATCTGGTCGCCGGGCTCATACGTCACGAACCGGACCTTCTTCAGGTCGAGGTGGGCGCCTCGCAGGAGCCCGTCGGGGTCGGTCATCCAGGCGCCGTACTCGAAGCCGAGGTGGACGTGCTCAGGCTCTGGGGCGACGAAGGCGAAGTACCGCATCCGGCGGCCGATCGGGAGGTCGTAGCCGATGAGCCGCCAGCCACTCCGCACGCGTTCGACTGCCTCGGGCACGGCCTCCCGCACGACGTCGCGCAGGCGTTCGGCGATGGCACGGATCTCCGGCGCGTACGCCGAGAGGAGCAGATCCGGTGGGATGGAGGTCCGCGCGGCCATGGTTCGGCATGCTACTCGCCGGGGTGACCGCGTACGACCAGCGCGTTCCTGCGCGGCCTCGCCGTCCCGGGCGCGCTCGTCGAGATTGAGGCGCTGGCGGCCATCTCCCGGCGGAGCGCAGCGCGCCGGCCTAGGCGTCCGCCTCGGGCGGCCTGCCGCGCGTGGGCGCGATCCGGTTGACCTCCTCGGTGGTGAACTCGCCGCGATGGCTGCGGATCCATGCGCGCGCGTACGGGTAGCGCAGGGCTTCGTAGGCGATGAGCCCGGCGCACACGGCCGCCACGAGGGTGAGCGCCACGAGCGCCGGCACCCTCGTGGCAACCGGGATGAGCGCGATCAGGACCACGGTCGCGACGGGACGGCCGTGTCCCCAACCGCCGGACATCCGCAGCCGCACCGCCACGTGTGCCGCCATATAGAGCGCAAGGCCGCCGCACAGGCCGATGGCCGGGATGATCTCGAGCGGCACGTCACCGTGCGCCAGCGTGACCTCGAGCCCCAGCGCGAAGAGGACGATGCCCGCCACCATCGGCATGTGCAGGTAGGAGTACAGGTCGCGAGCGTAGATGGCGCGCTCGACCCCCTCCGCGTCGGCCAGCCGCGCCTGCGCCACGTACATCGCCCAGTCGAAGTACGACCACCACAGCGCGCAGACGACGCCGATCCCGACGACCGCCGACGCGATGGTCCCGGCATTCAGCTGGAGCTCCCCGGCCCCGATCCCGATCGCGATCACCGACTCGCCGAGCGCGACGATGATGATGAGCGCGTGGCGCTCCACGAAGTGCTCGGCCGACACGCGCCACCCACGCATGCCCGACACGAGCAGCCAGAGATAGTCGATCGCCAGCGCCGTCGCCCAGATGGCGAGCTGCACGACCCCCTCGAAGAACCCCGCGACGATGAGCAGGACGGCGCCGAGCAGGGCGCTCGGCAGGACGCGCAGGACCGCGCGCTCCAGGTCCGGATCGTGGCGGCCGGCGATGGCGAAGAGCACCAGGTGGAGCACCCGCACGATGAGGTAGGCGACGCCGAACACGACGCCATCGACGTCGAACGCGTGCGGGGTCGCGAGGGACACGACGAGCATGGCGGCCATCGAGCAGAACATCGCGATGCGCACCACGCCCTCCTCGGGATCGAGCGTGTTCGTGAGCCAGGCGTAGGCCGCCCACGCCCACCACAGCGCGCCGAGCAGGAAGAGCCCGCGGAGCAGCCCATCCCACGTCGGGTGATGGACGAGGAACCCGGTGACCTGGGTGATGGCGAAGACGAAGACCAGGTCGAAGAAGAGCTCGAGATTCGTGACGCGCTGGTCTGACTCGGGCTCACGTTCATGCACGGCACGAGCGTACCGTCTGGCATCCACCATGCGCCGATGAGTCCTGCCCTGCCGGGCGGTCTTCATTGCTGACCGATCCCATCGCAGAGGAATCACACCGATGCACACGTTCTATCCCTGTCTCTGGTTCGACGGCAACGCGCAGGAGGCCGCGGAGCTCTACGCCTCGCTGCTGCCCGACACCCACGTCGATCGGATCTGGCGCTCCCCCGCCGATACGCCGAGCGGACCCGCCGGCACGGAGCTGACCGTCGACTTCACGCTCCTTGGCCACCGCGTCCAGGGCCTCAACGGCGGTCCGGACTTCCAGTTCAACGAGGCGATCTCGTTCGTCGTCGAGTGCGACGACCAGGCCGAGGTGGATCGGCTCTGGGACGGCCTCACCGCGAATGGTGGCGAGCCCGGGCCGTGCGGCTGGCTGAAGGACCGATTCGGCCTGTCGTGGCAGATCGTGCCGCGCGAGCTGAACGAGCTCGTGAGCGACCCGGACCCGGAGCGTGCCCGTCGCGCCATGGAAGCGATGCTGACGATGACAAAGATCGAGGTCGACGAGCTTCGCCGCGCTGCCGACGCCGCGTAACCGGCGCCTGGCTCGCCCCTCATTCGACCCGTGATGCGACGGGGGCAACCCCCAGCGCGCTGGGCTAGCGGCGAATCTCGCCGGCGCGACTCCACGCAGCTGGTGCCCGGACCGCTGCCATGGCGGTGTCCGGGAGCAGCCCGGGGCCGTCGACCGAGGATCCGTCACCGGGCGACCCGGTCGATCCCGGCGGTGCCCCTGGCGCCGGCGAGCTCGGTGGCTCCGCCGACGATGGCCGCGGTCGGATGATGAAGCACGCCGGCCCGGCCTTGCGCTGGCTCGCCTGGGCGGCGGTGGGGCTCGCCGTCGTCTTCGAGTAGTTGCAGTACGTGCCGCCGACGGGGGCATCCTCAGGGATCGCGAACGTCATGCGGAGGACATAGGCGGCATTGCTGGGCACGAACGAGACGAGGTACTTCAGGGCCGCCTCGCCGTCGATGAACGCACAGGCGGTGATGGTGAACTCCTTGCCGATGCTCGACGCATTCAGCGGGTAGCTGATCGCGAAGATCGCGGTTCCACCGGGGTACAGCGTCCCGCCGACAAGGGTCATGTCGGTGTTCCCATCGGTCGACGGCAGCACGCCGTTGCAGCCCTTCGTGTCGGGCTGGAGCGTCGCGACCGGCTCCTCCGCGGCCACGGGACCGGCAAGCGCAGCGCCGATCACGGCCGTCGCGAGGGCCAGGGCGAGGCGGGGGGCGGCGTTCCGTCGCATGCCGGCACGATCGATCACGCGCAGCGGTCGCGTCAGCGAGACCTTCGTACCGAGGGGCGCGTACTTCGCGCCGGGAGTTCCCCCCGGCCGAAGTCACGGGATCCGCGTCGCCTGCGACCAGGCGGCCTGCCATCGATCGTCGCGCCGCACGTAGATGTCGGTGTGCCAGAAACGGTCGACGTCATGACCGCCGGGGTACGTCGCGTCGATGGCGGCGACGTAGCGAATGGCCGCGGCTGCCGGTCCGAGGATGCGGACCGCGACGTCGCCATCGGGCTCGAAGCGGCGATACGTCAGCGTCCCGGCCGCGATGCGGCCGAGGTAGTCGCTTCGCGAGAGCGCCGAGCCGCCAGGCGTCACCAGCTGGTAGTCATCGGTGTGCAGCGTCTCCGCCGTCGCGGGGTCGCCGGCGACCAGCGCGGCGAGGCGCCGGCGCTCGAGCGCACGGAGCTCGTCGGCGAGATCGTCGTTCTCCGCTTCCACCGGGGTCATCGTACGCCCGCGTGAATCGCTTGACATGTACGTAGGCATATACGTATATTGGTACGTATGGTTGCGAGACCGCACCCCGCTGGGAGATACGATGCATCCGTGCCGAATCGAACGATCTACGTCTCCGACGACGACCAACCCCTCTACAAGCGAGCGCAGGAGCTCGCTGGCGACAACCTGTCAGCCGCCATCAGCCAGGCGCTCCGCCGCTACGTCGAGCTCGGCGACGCCCGAGCGTCCGGGTTCGACGAGATCGTCGTCAAGATCGGGACCGGCGCTGGCCGCAAGGTTCGCTTCTCCGGTGTCCTCCTCGGCGACTGGATCGACACCGAGGGCGAGCGCTTCGAGCACTACCGCGTCTACCGCGGGCCGACCGGAAAGTTCGCCATCCACGTCGAGCGCACCGAGCACTGGGAGATGCGCGACGCCCAGGGCAACCAGCTCACCGGATGGCGCGCCTGGACCGGTATCGGCATGGCGTCCGGCGGCGGGAAGCCGGCGCACGCGACGCTCGACGTCGTGGATACCCTCGAGGAGCTCAAACCGCGCGTCCCTCCACAGCTCTACGAGATGGTCGCCGCCCTGGTCGATCAGCCGTACGTCGAAGAGCTCGACCTCTGAGCTGACGTCACCGTCACCGCACATGGCGGTGGAGGCAGGGTCATGACGGCCACGTCACCAGCCATCCGCGTGCGCGGGCTGCGGAAGGCGTACGGCGAGCACGTCGTGCTCGACGGGATCGACATCGACGTCGCCGCGGGGACGGTGTTCGCGCTCCTCGGTCCGAACGGCGCCGGCAAGACGACGGCCGTCCACGTGCTCACGACCCTCCTCACGCCGGATGCCGGCGATGTCCGGGTGGGCGGCCACGACCTCGCGACCGATCCTGCCGGCGTCCGCTCCACCATCGGAGTGACCGGCCAGTTCTCGGCGGTCGACGACCTGCTCACCGGGCAGGAGAACCTGCGGCTCATGGCCGATCTCCACCACCTCGGCCGCAGCGAGGGACGGCGGCGGATCGCCGATCTCCTCGAACGGTTCGAGCTGACCGACGCGGCCGACCAGCACGTCGCGACCTACTCGGGCGGCATGCGCCGTCGCCTCGACCTGGCGATGACCCTCATGGGATCGCCGCGCATCGTGTTCCTCGACGAGCCGACCACCGGCGTCGATCCGCGCGGCCGGCGCACGATGTGGCAGATCGTCCGAAGCCTCGTCGCCGACGGGGTCACCATCTTCCTGACCACCCAGTATCTGGAAGAGGCCGACGAGCTGGCGCACCGCATCGCCCTGCTCGACCACGGTCGCATCGTGGCCGAGGGCACGCCCGCCGAGCTGAAGCGGCTCGTCCCGGGCGGGCACATCCGGCTCGAGTTCGCCACGACCGCCGATCTCGAGCGCGCCGCCGCGCGATTCGACGACGCACGAGCCGACGCGGAGGCCCTGGCGCTCGACGTCCCGACCGACGGGGCGGTGGCGTCCCTGCGCGCCGTGCTCGACGAGCTCGACCGGCAGACGATCCCGGTCGATGACGTCGCGCTCCACACCCCAGATCTCGACGACGTGTTCCTCTCCCTCACCGGGCAGTCGGAACCGAACGCGCGACCCCGAACGGAGGCCACCCGATGACGACCCACCTGTTCGCCGACTCGGCGACGATGCTCCGCCGCAACCTGCTCCACGCGCGGCGCTACCCCTCGGTCACGCTCATCGTCGGGGCCGTGCCGGTCATCATGTACCTGCTCTTCGTCTACGTCTTCGGCGCGACCCTCGGAGACGGGCTTCCCGGCGCGGCGGGTGGCCGCGACGCGTACATCGCCTACGTCACCCCCGGGATCCTGCTGCTCGGGATCGTGGGTGGCGCCCAGTCGACGGCCATCTCGGTGTCGATGGACATGACGAGCGGCATCATCTCCCGCTTCCGGACGATGTCGATCCCGCGTGCCGCGGTGCTGGCGGGACACGTCATCGGCAGCGTCGTGCAGACCGTCGCCACGCTGCTCGTCGTCATCGGCGTCGCGCTGCTGACCGGGTTCCGGCCGGCGACGGGGCCGGTCGAGTGGGTCGCTGCCCTCGGGTTCGTCGCGCTCGTGGCGTTCGCGCTGACGTGGCTGTCGACGGCGCTCGGGTTGTCGGCGCAGAGCGTCGAGGCGGCGAGCAACCTGCCGATGCCGCTCATCCTGCTGCCGTTCTTCGGGAGCGGGTTCGTCCCGACCGAGTCGATGCCGACCGTCGTCCGCTGGTTCGCGGAGTACCAGCCCTTCACGCCGATGATCGAGACGCTGCGCGGGCTCCTGCTCGGCACCGAGGTCGGCTGGAACGGTCCGATCGCCATCGGCTGGTGCGTGGCGCTCTCGATCCTCGGGTCCTGGTGGGCACTGCGCCTGTACGACCGCGATCCGGTCCGCTGACCCATCGCCCGGCGGGCGTGGCTCAGTCCGGCCAGCGCACCTCGATCGGCCCCTCGAGCCCGGGGAGCGGCATCGCCGCCGCCTCGTCCTCCACGGCCGTGCGCTCGGCCGAGGACAGCCGCCGCCACGGTTCCGCGGCCAGCACCCCGCCGGCGCGCCGCCATGTCCCCGCGATCTCGTCCCCGATGAGGACGGCCCCGGGCCACACGCGCGACGTCCACAGCCGGCTGCGCTGCGCAGCCTCGGGCACGACGAGCTCGCGCGCGCGGCCCCAGTGCAGGAAGAACGTGTCGCCGCTCGGGAGGAGGCGGACCTGGGGCGACGCGGCCCCGGTCCGCGCGGTCCGGAGCGCCGCCTCGTCCTCCTCGAGGATCCACGCCTCGCCGATGGGGGTGCGGACGGGAACCAGTGATCCGGCCAGGGCGTCGAACGCCGCCTCCCCCACCGGTGGCTTGATGCCGGCCCATTGCGCGAACGCGCCGGCGGTCGATGGACCGAACGCGTGGAGAAAGCGACGAGCCACCTCCGACCGCGCGTCCTCCGGAGTCGTCCGCGGGGCGGGGACGGCCCAGACCGTCGGCTTCCGTGCACCGTCCCAGCGGATGCGGAGCCGGCCCGTCGGCGCGGCGTAGCGGATCTCGTTCGGGTGGATGCCCAGTCCGCGGCCGATCTCGGTGGCCGGGAGCTTCCGACCGTCGAGGTACGCGACCACCCGATCGGCCATGTCGAGGGCGCGGCGACGTCCGCGCTCGCTCTCCGGCATCCGCGCCACGGAGAAGAGCGCGACATCCTGCTTCGGCACGACGTATGCGCTGAAGCGCGGCCCCCAGATCTGGACGAGGGCCGGGTCCTCCCAGGCCTCCGGACGGAGTCCGGCCACGCGTGCGTGCAGCGACAGGAGCGCGGCTCGCGGCATGCTGTCCTGCAGTCCCAGCCACGCGGCACGCCGCATCGCGGTCGGTCCGTGCGGCAGCTTCGCGTCGAGGCCGCCGGCGTGCCGCCGGTAGGCGAGGACCTGCGCCCGCGTCACGGCCAGGGCTTCAGTCATCGTCGACGGTGATGACGACCTTCCCGCTCGGCTTGCCGTCCTCCACGTAGCGGAGGGCCGCCACGATCTCGGACAGCGGGTAGCGGCGATCGATCACCGGGCGCACCTTGCCGGCGGCGATGAGCTCCTTGATGGCATCCACGTCCGGCTGGTGCATCGGCTTCCACCACAGCATGAGGCCCTTCCATTGATCGCCGAACCGGGAGAGGAGGAGGCTCCCCATGAGCGCCGAGAAGATGCTGCCGGTGTCGCCGCCCATCGTCAGGTACACGCCGTTCGGCTCCAGCGCGCGACCAACGCGCAGGATCGAGTGATGGGCGTCGACCGCCACGATCCAGTCGTACCGCTTCCCCGCCTTCGTGTAGTCGACCGCCCGGTAGTCGATGACGTGATCCGCGCCGAGCGACCGCACGAAGTCGAGCTTGCCGCCGCTCGCGACGCCGGTCACCTCCGCGCCCATGGCCTTCGCGATCTGGACGACGAACGGACCGACGTTGCCGGATGCGCCGTCGACGAGGACCTTGTCCCCCGGCTGGATCGTGCGGCCGCTCCGCAGACGAAGCCCCTGGATCGCGAGCACCGCGGAATGTGGCAGCGCGGCTGCCTCCTCGAACGACATGCCGGTCGGGATCGGCTCGAACGCCTTCTCGCGTGCGGCGACGTACTCGGCGAAGGCGCCGCCATCCTGGCCCGCCGCGAACATGTCGATCATCACCGCGTCACCGGGACGGAATCGGGTCACCCCGGGACCCACCGTCTCGACGACGCCGGCGGCATCCAGCCCGACGCCGTGGCTTCGCGGCGCTCGCAGGCCGGCGAAGAGGCGGATGAACCCCGGCTTCGGCTTGAGGCCATCGAGATCGGCGCGGTTGACGGAGGCGGCCTTCACGCGGATGAGCACCTGGCCGTCGGAGGGCACGGGCCGCTCGATGTCTCGCAGCTCGACCACTTCGGGCGGGCCGTATCGGCCCTGGTATGCCGCCTTCACCGGCCGAGTATCGCGCCCCGACCGCATCGGTCAATCCCGGAGCTGGCGAGCGCTACCATGCCGGCGTGAGCCTCGCAGCCGACCGGATGATCCCGCTCCTCCCCTGCCGATCGATCGACGACCAGCTCGCGTTCTACGACGCGCTCGGCTTCGAGGTCACGTATCGGCAGACCGCGCCGAACGTCTACGCCGCCGTCCAGCGGGGCGCCATCGAGCTCCACTTCTTCGTGATGAAGGGCTACGAGCCCGCCGACTCGTACAGCACCTGCTACGTCATGGTCAGCGACGTCGACCGCCTCTACGCCGACTTCCGGGCGGGCCTCAAGGCGTGGCTCGGACGCGTGCCGACGCGGGGCGTGCCGCGGCTCGGCGCGCTCGGTGACATGTCCTATGGCGTGCGGCAGTTCCTCATGACCGATCCCGGCGGGAACATCATCCGCGTCGGCCAGCCACTCGAATCGCGTGCCGGTCCCGAGCTGCAGCCGAAGTCTCGTTTCGGCAAGGCGATCGCCGCCGCGAGCCTGCTGCTCCACTCGAAGCTCGACCCGGAGATGGCCGCTCGGGTGGTGGACGCGGCCTTGGCCGACGTCCCGGACGCGTCCGGCGCGCTGCTCCTGCGCGGCCTCGTCCTTCGGGCCGAGGCCGCCCATGCCATGGGGGATGACGTCCTCGCCACCGAGCTCGTCCAGCGCGCCGCGGCGATCAGCCTGGGAGCGGACGAGCGTGCTTCCCTCACCGACGATCTCGCCCGCGCCGACGAACTGCGAGCCGCGCTCGCCTGACCCGTGCCGCGTCAGTCGGTGACGGCGAGCGCCTCGGGCGAGCTGCCGTCCGCGCCCGCATCGCCCTCGGCATCGGGATCCGTGCGGGCCGGCACCTTCCACAGCACCGCCGCGGCGATGAGCGCGGTGATGGCGGCCCCGATTACGGCCACGGCGGCGACGACGTGGAGTGCGTCGACGAAGGCGGTCTGTGCCGCCAGCACGAGCGCGTCACCGACGGCTCCCGGCAGCGACTCCGCGATCGCCAGCGCACCGCCGAGGGTGTCGCGCGCCGCATCGGCCGCCTCCGCGGGAATGCCGGGAGGGACGGAGTCGGCGACCTCGGCGCGGTAGACGGCCGTCCCGATGCTGCCGAGGATCGCGATCCCGAGCGCGCCGCCGAGCTCGCCGCTCGTCTCGGAGATACCGGTCGCGGCGCCGGCCTGCTCCGGCGGCGCGCTGCCGACGATGAGCTCTGTGGCGAGCGTGATGACCGGTGCGAGGCCGATCGAGATCACGACCGACGCGACGGAGATGAGGAGCAGGCTGCCCTCCCCGTCGACGGGAAGGCCGAGCAGCAGGGCCGTGCCGGCCGCCGCTACCACCATGCCGGTGCCCATCACGTAGGCGGGGCGGAAGCGGTGGATGATCCTCGGCGCGATCGTCGAGCCGACGATGAACCCGGCCGCGGAGGGCAGCGACCAGAGGGCGGCCAGGAGCGGTGAGAGCCCGAGGATGAGCTGCAGGTACTGGGCGATGAACAGGAAGTAGCCGACGACGACGAAGATCCCGAGCAGGTACGTGAGCAGCGAGGCGCTGAAGGCTCGGATGCGGAACAGGCTGACGTCGATGACCGGCGACTCGAGGTGCAGCTGGCGGCGCACGAACACGAAGCCGAGGAGCACGCCGGCGAGGATCGACATGACCGGCAGGACCGATAGCCCGTCCTGGGCGATCTGCTTGAGGCCGAACACGATGCCGAGGATCGCGAGCAGCGACATCGCGGCGCTCACCAGGTCAAGACGGCGCGCGTCCGGATCCCGGTACTCCGGCAGCGTGCGCGGCCCGAGGATGAGGAGCAGCCCCATGACCGGGACGCCGATGAGGAACACCGAGCCCCACCAGAAGAACTCGAGCAGCGCGCCGCCGAGGACGGGGCCGATGGCGCCGCCCGCGGAATAGGCGGCGATCCAGACGCCGATGGCGGTCGATCGCTGCTTGGGGTCGAGGAACATCGTGAAGATGAGCGACAGCGTCGACGGCGCGACGGTGGCCCCCGCGATGCCCATGATCGCGCGGCTGGCGATGAGCATCTCCGACGTCGTCGAGAACGCGGCGAGCAGCGACGCCAGCGCGAAGCCGGCCGCGCCACCCAGCAGGAGCTTGCGCCGCCCGATCCGGTCGCCGAGGGTGCCCATCGTGATGAGGAGTCCGGCGACGAGGAAGCCGTAGATGTCGATCATCCACAGCAGCTGCACGCTCGACGGCCGCAGCTCGGCGCTGATGGTCGGGATCGCAAGGTTCAGGACCGTCAGGTCCATGGCGTACACGAGGGCCGCCAGGGTGAGCACCGCCAGCCCGATCCACTCGCGGCTCGTGGCCTTCGCGGGAACCCCCGTTCCGGACGCTGCGTGATCCATGGCGCCGATGCTCCTCCACCGCTGACGGAATGGTTGCGTTCGCCGGTAGGACGCCGCGACCTCCGCGGAATCATCGGTCCGGCCTTCCGGGTTGACAGGCACAGTTATACAACCGTATGGTTGTATCATGCAACTCGCCCCTCCGGACTTCGACCGCATGTTCGGCGCCCTCGCGGATCACACCCGCCGGGATATCGTGCGCCGCGCGATCGACGGTGAGGAGGGCGTCGCGGAGCTCGCCAGCCACTACCCGATGAGCTTCGCGGCGGTGCAGAAGCACATCGCCATCCTCGAGCGAGCCGGGCTGGTGACGAAGCGTCGCATCGGCCGTCGCAAGGTCGTGCGCACCAACCTCGAGGCGCTGCGCGTCGCGCGCCGGCTGCTCGACCAGTACGAGGAGCTCTGGCGTGGCCGGATCGATCGCATGACCGCGCTCGTCGCCGGGCTCGACCACATGGACCCATCAGCCTCCCCCACCCCCACGAAGGAGACCCACCGATGACCGTGACCGCCGTCCGCAAGGACCCCGAGGCGCTGACGATGACCCTGGACGCCGAGTTCGACGCATCGGTCGATCGCGTCTGGCAGCTGTGGGCCGATCCGCGACAGCTCGAGCGCTGGTGGGGCCCGCCCACCTACCCCGCCACGTTCACGAAGCACGACCTCGCGCCGGGCAGCCGCGTCGAGTACCACATGACCGGGCCCGAGGGCGATCAGCCGAAGGGGTTCTGGGACGTCCTCGAGACCGAGCCACCGCATCGCCTCGTCGTTCGCGACGGCTTCGCCAACGACGACGGTACCCCGAACGAGGAGATGCCGACCGGTGAGATGGAAGTGACCATCGAGGAGTCCGGCGATGGACGCACCCGGATGTCGATCGAGAGCCGCTTCCCGAGCACCGAGGTGATGGAGCAGCTGCTGGCGATGGGCCAGGAGGAAGGCATGACCCAGGCGGTCGGCCAGATCGACGCCATCCTGGCCGAGCATCCGGCAGACCGATGAAAACCACCGCGCTGCGTCGTCTGACCACCAGCGGACCCGTCCACCCGAGTGAGGAGCCACATCGATGACCGAGACCACGACGCGCACCCTGGATGCCCCCGGGGCGGTGCTGACCTATGACGTTCGCGCCGCGGAGGGCACGACGGAGCCGCCGCTGTTCCTCGTCGGCTCGCCGATGGGCGCCGCCGGCTTCGCAACCCTCGCCGGCCACTTCCCGGACCGCACGATCGTCACCTATGACCCGCGTGGTTCCGAACGCAGCACCAAGGCCGATCCGACGACGGAATCGACGCCGGAGCAGCATGCCGATGATCTCCATCGGATCATCCAGGGGGTCGGTCGCGGTCCCGTCGACCTGTTCGCGAGCAGCGGTGGCGCGGTGAACGCGTTGACGCTCGTCGCGACGCACCCGGAGGACGTTCGGACGCTCGTCGCCCACGAGCCGCCATCGGCCACCGTCCTGCCGGACCGCGCGAACGCCGAGGCGGTGACCCGGGCCATTGGCGAGACGTACCGGCGCAACGGCTGGGGTGCGGGCATGGCGCACTTCATTGCCGTCGTCAGCCACCGTGGCGAGTTCCCCGACGACTACGCCGCGCAGCCGGCTCCCGATCCGGCGATGTTCGGGATGCCGACCGAGGACGACGGAGCGCGCACCGACGTGATGCTCGGCCAGAACATCGTGAGCTGCACGCACCACGAGCACGACTTCGACGCGCTGCGGAGGGCGCCGACGCGCATCGTCGTCGCCGTCGGCGCCGACTCCGAGGGCGAGATGGCCCACCGGGGTGGGCTCGGCGTCGCCGAGCGGCTCGGCATCGAGGCGACCGTCTTCCCGAGCAACCACGGTGGCTTCCTCGGCGGCGAGTACGGCCAGCAGGGTGAGCCGGAGGCGTTCGCGGCCGCGCTGCGCGACGTCCTCGAGGCGCCGGTCGGCGCGGTAGCCTAGGAGCGCCATGGGAAAGCTCATCTACGCGTTCAACGTCTCGCTCGACGGGTTCGTCGAGACGACCGATCACTCGCTGGAATGGTCGGTCGTCGACGACGAGCTCCACAGCTGGTTCAACGACCACACCCGAGGACTGGCGGCCGAGCTGTACGGCCGCCGGCTGTGGGAGACGATGGCGGCGTACTGGCCGACCGGTGAGTCGGACCCGGAGTCGACGGAGGTGACGCGCGAGTTCGCCCGCCTGTGGAACGCGACGCCGAAGTTCGTGTTCTCGACGACGCTCGACCGGGTCGACCAGCCGGGGCGGCTCGTCCGCGGCGACGTGGGCGACGTGTTGGCGCAGGTTCGGAACGAGCTCGATGGCGACATCGGGGTGGGCGGGCCGAACCTCGCCTCGCAGTTCATCCAGCGAGGACTCGTGGACGAGTATCACCTGATGGTGCACCCGGTGATGCTGGGTGCCGGGACGCCCTACTGGCCCATGCTCGACGGTCCGCATCCGCTTCGTCCGATCGGGTCGAGGAGCTTCGCCTCCGGGGTAGAGCTGCGGTCCTACGCACCAGGCTAGGACCGCTCCCATCCGATTCGTCACACGCGCCGTATCCTCTGGCGACATGACGACACAGCTCAGCGCCTCCCCGTCCACGATCGAGATCATCCCGCCGGCCGACGGCTACCAGCCAGGCGTCTGCAACATCGGACCCCACGAGATCCGGCGGCGGCGCATGGCCGGGCACGTCGGCCTGGCCGCGACCATCGGCGCGCTCGCGGTGCTCGTCGCCGTCGACGCTCCGCCGATCACACGGCTCCTGGTTGCCCTGCCGGCGGCGATCGGCGCGTCCGGCTACCTCCAGGCGGCGATGAAGTTCTGCGCCGGCTTCGCGGCTCTCGGCATCTTCAACTTCGGTGGCGACGAGGACCGCACCTCCATTGCCGATGCCGAGGCACGCGCTGCCGACCGCCGGCGCGGGCGACAGATCTCGATCCGCTCGTTCGCCATCGGTCTCGCGGTCGGCGTGGCCGCGGTGCTCCTGCCGATCTGAGCACCGGCAGGAGCCCAGTTGCGGGCTACGGCCAGCCGGCGCGCGGAGCCGGCGCGTCGGTGACGTAGATCCGGCCGGTGCGGTCCGCGATCGCCGATTCCACCTCCTCGAAGCCCCGCCACTCGGCGGCGAGCATGAACAGCGTCCGTCCATCGGGGCCGCCGAGCATGCAGGAGAACGCCCCGCGGTCGAGCTGGACGCTCGCGAGCACGTCCCCACCCTCCGCGACCCGCACGCACCGGGCGGTGCCGACGTCCGCGTACCAGGCGGCGCCATCGGCGTCCACGCAGATGCCGTCGGGATGGTCGCCGGGTGTCGCGGCCCAGACACGGCGGTCCGACAAGGTGCCGTCGTCCGCGATCGTGAAGGCCGTCAGCTGCTCGGCCCATGACTCGGCCACGATGAGCGTGCGGTTGTCGGGCGTGACCGCCATGCCGTTCGGGAACGCGAGCCCATCGGCCACCTGGCGGACCTCACCCTCGCGCGTGACGAGGGCGACGATCCCGGACGGACCGTCCTCCGGCGGTCCGAAGAGCCGGCCGTTCACGTACGTGGTGCCGCGGCCGTCGACGACGAGCTCGTTCCAATCCTCGGCCAAAGAGGCAAGGTCGGCGTGCGGGACGATCTGCCCTCCGACGTCATGCCGGTCGAGCCCGCTGCCGGTGACGAGCAACCGGCCGTCAGGGAGCCAATCGATCGACCAGCCGAGGCCGCCCGGGCCACGGCCGGCGACCTCGCTGCGACCCTCGAGGTCGACGGCGACGATCTCATCGGTCCCCCAGTGGGCGAACCAGAGCCGGCCGTCGTGCCAGCGCGCGGATTCGACGTAGGCAAGGTCCTCGAGCAGGACACGGGGTTCGGGCAGCGCGGATTGCGGAGACATGGAAGGACACCTCCGGGTGTGCGTTCGGTGCTGAAGTGGGGACGCGGCGACGGCGTCAGGCCGGGGATTCGAGGAACCCCTTGAGCGCCGCCAGCCGATCCTTCCAGGCCGCCTTGGCGGCCTCGCCTGCCTCAGGATCCGGCAGGCGCTCGTGGGTGACGTACGCGGTCGCCTTGGCCGGCCCTTTCGCGTCGAAGGTGACCATCACGCGTGTCGGCCCGCCCTCCCAGTCGAACCGCGCCACGCGGGTCGGCTGCGCGCCGCGGCCGGTCATCGTGCCGTCCTCGAGCCAGCGAGCACGGATCTCGTCGTCCAGGAAGGCTGCGAACAGCCGCTCCACCGGGACGCCGATGGTGCGCGATCCATAGACCGAGTAGCCGTCGGCCTGCTGATGCTTGCGCCGCATCCCGCGGACGCGCTGATACCCGACCGTGATGGTCTGGCGCCACCAGGCGGGCGCGGCGTGCTCGTTGGCCAGGTACGTGACGGTGGCCGGGTGGGACTGCTCCTGCGCGCCCCACGCGTCGAGAATGGCGATCCACGCCAGCCACCCCTTGCCGGTCGCTTCGACCAGCTTCTCGTCCGATGCGAGGTCGAGCGCAGCGGCCAGGTCGAGGGTCGTGGCGAGGGTATCGGCCGCGACGCGGGTCGCGGTGGGACGCTGGCGCTGTCGCTCCACGTGAGTTCGGGCCGTCGCGTAGCGCTCGCCCGTCTTCGCCATGCGCTCGCGAACGCGGCGCTTGAAGAGCTTCTGGGTGGTCATGTGCACGCTCCTTCGTCGGGGCGGCGAGCGAGGGACTCACGCTCCACCGGACGCCACCACGAAGGGTGCTCACCAAGATCTCCCGGGAACTGGGTCCCCTTTGCCCCGTCGAGCCGGCCGCGTGAGTGCCGGAGTCGAGGTTCGGCGTGGGATCCGCCGTCCCTCGAGTCTACCGCCGATGTCCAGCCCTGCGACCGAGTTTCAGTCGCGGCCCGCGACCGTCGCGATGTCGGCCTCGTTGCCGGCCGGATCGGCCAGCGTCCACCACGATGGGGCGTGCTCGTCGCGGACGATGCGCCCACCGGCGGCCAGCGCCGCCGCGACGCGGGCCTCGGCCTGCTCGATGGGGACCCAGACCCCGATATGGATGGCTCCGCCGCCGTCCCCGCGAGGCTCGTCCATGCCCTCGAACCAGAACGCCGGGTCGCGGTCGTGGGGATCGACGAGGTCGTCGTCCGGGCTGTCGGCGCGCGGCTCGTAGCCCAGGACGGCGCGCCAGAAGGGCGCGATGTGCGTGCCGGACGGGGCGCCGGGCACGATGAGCAGGTTCTGGACCGCTGATGGATCCGTCTCGAGGCCACGCTCGCGTGCCGCGCCGGCGATCGCCTTCGCAACGTCCAGGTCTGCCGATGACATGCCGTAGTACTCGTCCCCGGTCGTGAGCAGCCGGAACGTGACGCCGCCGGCGCGAATGTCGACGGCCGGCGGGTGGCGCTGGACTGCGGGCAGCTCGCTCACGACGTGTGCGAACGCGGCGCTCTCCGCGAACGAGCCCGTGGGGTAGTGCGCGTACGCGCCGTCGCCGAGGACGCGCCAGCCGTCCGGACCGGCAGATTCCGCGAAGGCGCTGGCTGTGATGGGGTCGATCGAATCGGTCATGGCGCCACGGTAACGTGGATTCCTGACGCCGGACGTCAGGTAGCCGGGAAGCGCGGGGGATGAGCCGGATGTCCATCGAGCGTGCGGTAGGGCCGGCGGTGCCCGACGGGTCCGCAGGTCCGTCCACGGGTTCGGACGAGGACGCCGGGGATTCCTGCCAGTGGTTGTCACGTACTTCGGTCACGATGGACGGAGACCTGCCATCACACCAGCTCGAAGGAGCACGCGCCTTGAACGTCATCGACTGGCTGCTCGACTCCGATCCCGCGATCC
>DASVFG010000017.1:0-5077 GCA_036380155.1 Candidatus Limnocylindria bacterium | reverse complement strand
TTGCGCATCTGGCGGATGGCCTCGAGGAACGGCAGCGACTCGATGTCGCCGACCGTGCCGCCGACCTCGACGATGACGACACCGTGCGCGGCCAGGCCGCTGGTCGCGACGCTGCCGGTGCCCTCGCGGGCGACGCGCGCGATGCGCTCCTTGATCTCGTTCGTGATGTGCGGGATGACCTGCACGGTGCCGCCGAGGTAGTCGCCGCGCCGTTCCTTGGCGATCACGCTCTGGTAGATGCGTCCGGTGGTGACGTTCGAGGCCTGGGACAGGTTCTCGTCGATGAAGCGCTCGTAGTGGCCGAGATCGAGGTCCGTCTCGGCGCCGTCATCGGTGACGAAGACCTCGCCGTGCTGGTACGGCGACATCGTTCCGGGGTCGATGTTGATGTACGGATCGAGCTTGAGGATGCTGACCGGCACACCACGGGCCTTGAGGATGCGGCCGATGCTCGCCGCCGTGATGCCCTTGCCGAGCGAGCTGGTGACGCCGCCCGTCACAAAGACGTACTTGGGCATCGGTGCTGGGTCCTCCGGGATCGGCGTGGCGCGTCCGGATCTGGCACGACGCGCGAGCAGGGTTGCCGATGGTCCGCTCGGGTGGTCATGGTAGCCCACTCGCGGCCCGTCCGCCCGCCCCGCGCGTATCCTCGCGGCCAATGGCCGATCGAGATCCCCTCGACCACGCGCGCTTCGCCTTCTTCCGCGACGGCCGCCTCACCTCGTTGCCCGCGAGGCCCGCGATTCCGGCATGCCGCGCTCACCATCCTGGCCGAGCGGTTCGCCCCCGGCCGGACGTATGCCGAGTCCGAGGTGAACGCCGTGCTCGCCGAAGACGCGCCGGACCATGCCACGCTCCGCCGCCTGCTCGTCGACGAGGGATTCCTCCTCCGCGAGCGCGGGGTCTATCGGCGCATCGACGCGACGGACGTACCGCACCGCTGACCGCCGGACACGACGACGCCGGGCCGCGGCGGCCCGGCGTCAGTGTCGTGTGGCTGCCGCGCGCTACTCGGCGCTGCCCTCCGCGGAGCCGGTGACCTCCGAGCCATCCTCGAGGTTCACGGTGCAGACGATCTCGCGATCGCCGGTGTCCCACGTCTCCTGCGACGGCGTGACCGACGTGATGAACCACTGCGACTCTTCGTAGCTGAGGCCGATGAAGTCCTCGAACGGGACCTGGCACTCCGTATCGGCGTACTCGAGGATCTCCTCGTCGCCGGGGTACTCTTCGTCGCCGCCGGCCTCGTGGTCGAAGACGTGGTAGACCTCGTAGACGTGCGCGGTCTCGCAGTCGACGACCGTGACGGTCTCGAGCTGCTCCTCGGACTCGCTGAAGCAATCGCCGACCTCGAGGTCGAAGACGCTCGTCTCCTCGCCGTCACCGCCCGCTTCGCTCGCCGCGGCCGACGGCAGGGCCGCCTCCGAGGACACGCTCTGGCTGGCAGCCGCCGAGGTGCTGGGCTCCGGGTCGTCCCCGGAGGTGCAGGCCGCCGCCAGCAGGGCGACGAGCAGGATGGTGACGCTGAGCAGGGTGCGGTCGAGTCGTGGCTTCACAGGTTGGGCATCTCCGTTTGGTGTCAGATGGTGCCGGCATCGAGCCGACCGGCGGATGCTAGCTGCAGGAACGACGCCAGCGTACGATGACCTTCGTGCCGCCGATCGTCCGGCTCGTCCATCCCGGCCCGGCGGCCGCGGTGATCGCCCTGAGCGCCGTGCTCGGAGCGGTGCTGTCGGCCCAGGCGGGGCGTGCGCCACTCTCGGTCGCGCTGCTCCTCACCGTGCTCGGCGTCGCCGGGTCGCAGATCGTCACCGGTGCGCTCAACGACTGGGCCGATCGCGGGCGCGACGCCATCGCCCAGCCTGACAAGCCCATCCCGTCCGGGGGCGTGACACCGCGCGCCGCGCTCCGACTCGCCGCCGCGGGCGCCGTCCTCCAGCTCGCGGCGACGATCCCGCTCGGCGCGCTGCCGGTCGCGCTCGGCCTCGTGGCCTCGGCATCGGCGATCGCCTACGACCTGTGGCTGTCGCGCAGGCCGATGTCGGTCGTCCCCTACCTGGTGAGCTTCGGAACCCTGCCGCTGTGGGTGGCCGCCGGTGTCGGCGCCCCGTTCGAACGCGTCGCCCTGGCGCCCGTCATCGTCGGCCCGTTCGCCGCGGCCGCGCACCTCGCCAACGCGCTGCGCGACTTCGACGCCGACCGGCGCCTCGGCTCCCGCAACCTCGCCCAGGTCCTCGGACGCGCAACCGCGTTCCGCGTGGCGGGTGGCCTGGCGCTCGGCGTGGCGGCGGTCGTCGGCATCGCCTTCGCGGTCGGTGGGCGGCTCACCCCGCTGCCGCTCATCCTCGGCGCGATCGGGGTCGCTGCCGTGGCGCTCGGGATTCGCTCGCCGGATCGGCTGTGGGCGGGCATGCTCGTGGCGGCGGTGGCGTGGACCGCGGCCTGGGCGCTCGGGTCAGGCTGACGTCGGAGACGAAGAAACCGCCCGCGGTCGGCGGGCGGTTTCGATCGGTCGCGAGGGGTGCTCAGACGACGTCGTCGAGCTCCATCTCCTCGTCATCGGTCTCCTCGGTGAGCTTGAGCCACACGAAGAGGCCGGCCAGGATGGTGAGGGGGATGACGACGAGCGCCGCGACGATGGCCGCGAGGCTGACGAGCAGAACCTTGATTGCCTTCATCCGAAGGTCTCCTTACGATGCGCCGCTGGCGTTCGGCGCCGGCTGGCTTCGCTGATCGGGTGCGGACTCGATCATAGCCAAGATCTCGTCTTTCGTGAATTCGGACAGCTGGTGCCCTGTCCCGCGCGACCCGGCGACGCCGAACAGGCGCAGCACGAACGAACCCTCCTGCTCGAAGAGGAAGACGTCGTGGGCACGCTGGTTGTCGATGTAGGCGCCGATGATCCGCAACCCGAGCTCGTAGTAGTTCGAAAGGTCGGCGTGCGGACGGTCCGCATCGGCCGACCCGCGGCGTGCGGTGTTGGCGTCCATGAGCTCCCCGACCTGGTCGTCGGTCAGCTCGTAGGTCTTCTTCGCCAGCGACCCGAAGGCATCGGAGTCGGCACCGCCGCTCTGCATGCCGAGGCCCTGGAGGAGGAAGCCGCCCTCGAGCTCGAGCACGAGGATCTCCTTCAGCCGCTCGGCATCCGCGAAGGCGCCGACGCTGCGCAGGACCTCCTCCCAGTCCTGGCGCGGACTGCCGTCATAGATCCGCATCGGTCGCGCGTCCTCCGCTCGGGCCGGGGCTGACAGCACCGGCTGGCCCGGAGCATACCGCCGGGGCGGGTCAGGTCAAGACCGATGCGATCTCGCCCGCCGTCCGTGCGTTCGCCACGATGAGGCCGATGTTGACGCGCAGCGTGCGTCCGCCCGAGGCGGCCGCCACATGCCCGAGCAGGTGCGGTGTGACGGCTCCGCCGCGGATGCCGCGCGCCTCCGCGTCGGCCAGGGCATCGGCGATCCAGGCGCCGAGCTCCTCAGCCGGGATGGCGAGGTCCGGCGGCGGTGGCTGCACGATGAGGATGCCGCCCGCGCCAGGCAGCTGGCGGTGGTTGACGATGGCCGCGGCCGCCGCCCCCGGGCCATCGACGCGGTGCGGAACGCGGAGCCCGGAGCTGGTCGCGTAGAAGGCGGGCAGCTCGTCGACGCCATACCCGATGACCGGGACGCGCCGCGTCTCGAGGAGCTCGAGGGTGGCCGGCAGGTCGAGGATCGACTTCGCGCCGGCGCACACGACGGCGACCGGCGTGGCGGCCAGCTCGTCGATGTCGCTCGACACGTCGAAGGAGCTCGCGGCGCCGCGGTGCACCCCGCCGATTCCACCGGTGGCGAAGATGCCGATGCCGGCCATCGCCGCGAGCCGCATCGTGGCGCTCACGGTGGTCGAGGCCAGCGCCCGCGAGGCGAGGAGCGGGCCGAGGTCGCGGGACGCGGCCTTCGCCACGGTGCGGTCCGGGTCGGCGAGCCGCTCGAGCAGTGCCCGGTCCGCGCCGACGATCAACCGCCCGCCCTCGACGGCGGTCGTGGCCGGGACGGCGCCGGCCTCGCGAACCGCCGCCTCCGCCGCCAGCGCGGTCTCGAGGTTGTGCGGCACCGGCAGCCCCTGCGCGATGAGGCTCGACTCGAGCGCCACCACCGGCCGCCCGGCCTCGAGCGCGGTGCGGACCTCGTCCGAGAGGAGGAGGGCGGTCATGGCCGCAGCGTAGCCGCTGGCTCGCCCGGGACGCGGCCCTGCGCGCCGTCGACGCGGGCCACCGCGGCGGCCGTCGCGACCGCGGTCTCCACGGCCGATCGCAGGAGTCTCGGGGGTGGCGGCCATGCGTCCTCGGCGAGGATCGAGCCGAGGAACGCGGCCGCGAACGCATCGCCCGCCCCGGTCGCGTCCACCGCCGGCGGCCCCGGCGGGACGGTCGCCCGCAGCTCGTCGCTGCCAACCGTCACGGTCGCGCCGTCCGCCTCGGTCACCGCCAGGATGTCGACCGGTGGGATCGGGTCGAGCGCCACCGCCTCGCGACCGTTGAGGAAGAGGAGGTTCGGCGCGGCGTCCGTGACGCGACGCCGCCAGGCTGCCACGTCGCGGTCCGCCAGCGCACAGCCGGCGATCGCCAGGCGTCCGGGGCCTCGCAGGGCATCGGCCAGGAGGTCGCCGTCGGGCTCGGCGAGCGCATAGCCGGAGCAGATCACCCAGCCCGCGTCGTGCCGGACCGCAGCCAGGTTGTCCGCGGCGCCGGTCGCCAACGGCGGACGCTGGCTCAGCATCGTGCGCTCCCCCGCCGCGTCCCGAAGGACCACGACGGTCCCCGATGCCGCGGCAGGGATGACCGCGACCTGGATTCCCTCCCTGTCGAGGCGCTCACGGAGGAGCATGCCGGCGGGGTCGCCCGCGATCGCCGTGAGGAGCCGCACCGCGATGCCGGCCCGGGCGAGCCGGACCGCGATGTTGGCGCCCTGCCCGCCCGGCTGGAGCGAGATCGCGGCCGGAACGTCGGCGCCGCCGACGATGGGCTCGGAGGGCAGGGCGTGGACGTCGAGCAGCGCGTCGCCGATGACGAGCACCTGATGCGTCGAGGTCACAGTGG
>DASVFG010000016.1:0-2670 GCA_036380155.1 Candidatus Limnocylindria bacterium | reverse complement strand
ATCCGCCAAGGCCGAGGGTGATGCGCTCCACGCCGGCATCGAGGGCGGCACGCACGAGGTCGCCGGTGCCGCGGGTCGAGGCGCGACGGGCGGACTCTGGGGTGCGCTCCTCCGGCGCAAGTCGGGCGAGGCCGCTGGCGGCGGCCATCTCGATGAACGCGCCACGGCCGCCGTCGACGAGCAGCCAGGTGGCCTGGATCGCCCGCCCGAGGGCGTCGACCGTCTCCACCGAGCGTTCCTCGGCGCGTTCCTCGAGGGCGGCGCGGACCGCGGCCAGGGTGCCCTCGCCGCCGTCCGCCATCGGGCGCAGGTCGACCGTGTCGCCGGGCCGGACACGTGCCCATCCGGCGGCGATGGCCCGCGCCACGCCCACGGAGTCGAGCGCGCCACCGTAGGAGTCGGGCGCGACGACGACGTGGAGCGTGCGGGAGTCGGGCATGGGCGCGCGGGTTATCGCTCGCGGAGCAACTTGCGCCGTTCGACGTAGGCCGGCACCGAGGCGATCGGTGGTCGGATCTCGTCGCCGATCTCGCGGACCTCGAGGTTGAAGTGGTCGCGGCCGGTATTGATGAGCTTCATCCCGCGGCCGACCTCGGTGAGCAGCTCGATCCGGTGCCGCTCCTCCAGCTTGCGGATCGCCCCCTGCAGGATCACGTAGGCCATCTGCGACAGGTTCGGCAGCGGCTGGTTGCGGTGGATGCGGCGCTCGAGGTCGACCTGGCCGATCGACGCCAGCCCGTGGCTGTCGAGGATGTCGATGAGCAGGCCGATCTCGACGGCGTAGCCGGTGAAGAACGGCAGGTGCTCGAGGAGACCCCGACGGCCGGCGTACTCGCCCGACAGCGGCTGGATCATGCCCGACAGCTCGGGGAAGAACAGGTTGATGAGCGGTCGCGCCATGAGCTCCGTCACGCGACCGCCACCCTCGGCCTGGAGGATGTCGCCCTGGCGAATCGGCCGCTGGTAGAAGCCCTTCACGTACTGCAGCTGCGGGTTGTCGAGGAGCGGGCCGAGCAGCCCGTACACGAAGCGCGGCTGGATGTTGCTGATGTCGGTGTCGATCCACGCCACGATGTCGCCGTCGAGAACGTGAAGGCTCTTCCAGAGCGCCTCGCCCTTGCCGCGGAACGACCCGGTCTCGGGCAGGATCTCGGGGTGCCTGAAGACCGGCACGCCGAGCTCGGTGGCGATCTCCACGGTGCGGTCCTCGCTCATCGAGTCGATGACGACGAGCTGGTCGATGAGCGGCACCCGATCCATGAGCGCGGCCTTCACGCGCTTGATGACCGTGCCGACCGTCTTCTCCTCGTTAAGGGTCGGCAGCCCGACGCTGATCGTCACCCCCTGCCGCTGCTTGAGCGCGAGGAGCTTGCGGATGTCCGCGAACTCGTGGGCGTGGAACGTGTTCTCGGCGAACCACTTGTCGACGACCACCGGCAGCGACCGGCTGCGCTCGACGAACGCATCGGCATGGGCGAGCGTGCCCTCCGAGGCGCGCAGCTCGTCGAACGTGGCAATCCCGAGTGACTGCTTCGTCTTCACCACGATGACGGTCGGCTTCGCCTTGCTGGCCACCGACTCGGCGAGCGTCCCGAACAGGTAGCGGCCGTCCGGCGAGGCGTTCGACGGCTGTGCCGATGCGCCCATCACCACGAGGTCGTGGTTGGCGGCCTCCTTGATGATCGCCTGCCGCACGCTCGTCGCCTCGCGGATGAGCCCGGTCGCGCGGCGCGTGCCGGCGTGCTCGCGCACGAAGGCGTCCACGGCGGCCTGCTCCCGCTCGACCGCCCGATCGCCGATGCCCTTCGGAACGACGTGGAGGACGACGACCTTGGCGCCGAATCGCTTCGCGAGGTCGCGGCTGATGCGCATCGCGAGCTCGGCGTGCGGTCCGCCGCGGACCGGCACCAGGATGGACGCCACGTGCTCGAGGCCGCGCTGTTTGACGACGGCGATGTCGCACGGCGACTCGCGGACGACCGCGTCGATGGTTGGGCTGAAGACCGGACGCGGCGCGGACCGCTCACCGGCGAGCGCCATCTCGGTGGCCTCCGCGTCGGCACGCGCGGTCTGCGACGGGGTCGGCGGTCCGCCCCAACCGAAGATGACGAGGTCCGCCGACTCCTCCCCCACCGCCTCGATGACACCGTCGCTGGCGTGGCGGCCGATGCGGACCATGGTCCGCAGCTCGACGCCTTCCTCGTCGCCGACGGCGAGGACGCGCTGGAGGAGCCGGCGCGCCGTCCGCGCCTGGGTGGCGCCCTCGGACAGGCTCACGCTCTCCGGAACCTCGACGATGCCGAGCGCGGTGATCTCGGTCGGCCGGCCGTTCGCCACGCCGGCGCCGATGCGGACGAGGTCGCGCGCGGTGCGGGGGTTGGCGAGCGGCAGGAGGATGCGGTACGGCGTCTTGCGCCGGGCGGCGGCCATCAGGCTGCCCCCTCGGAGGCCGCACGCATCTCGCCCCACCGCGCCACGAGGTACGGCTTGAGCTCCTCGAACTGGCGGGCCTGGTCGTCGATGACGCGTTCCGCCTGGTCGGTCGTCATGTCGAGCGTGTCGCTGATGAACCCGGCGGTGCGCCCGAAGTAGAGCGGGGTGAGTGCCGCGAGGAGCCGCTCGCGATCCGTCTCGGGGCGGTGGTACGCGACGAGCGCGTCGTACAGGGTC
>DASVFG010000015.1:0-15187 GCA_036380155.1 Candidatus Limnocylindria bacterium | reverse complement strand
GGGCGCGCCGGAGGCGACGCGCCAGATCCTCTTCGGCGCCATCATCCTCGCCGTCGCTGCCGCCTACACGCGCATCACCGAGGACGCCTGACCGTCGATGGTGGACGAACGCCGGTCACGGCATCTCGGGCTGGATCTCGGGGCGACGAACGTGAAGTGGGCCGTGCTCGAGCAGTCGGGCGGCGGTTGGTCGGCGCTTGACCAGGGCCAGTTCCCGACGAGCGCCGCCGACGGCGCCGACGCCGTCATCGACCGCATGTCCGCCTGCGCGGAACGAGCGCGTGACGCGTGGCCGGACCTGTCGACCATCGGCATCGGCGTGCCGGGACTGTTCGACGACGCGGAGGGGATCGCCACGTTCGTGCCGAACCTGCCGGCCGACTGGGAGCGCCGTCCGCTCGTCTCCCCGATGCGCGACCGGCTCGGCATTCCTGTGCGGCTCGTCAACGACGCGCGCGCCTTCGGGCTGGCCGAGCTCCGGCTCGGCGCCGGGCGCGGGTGCGCCACGATGGTCGGCCTCGCCCTCGGTACGGGCGTCGGTGGCGTCGTGATCGTGAACGGCGAGGTCCACTTCGGGCACGACGGCACCGGGGGCGAGCTTGGCCACCAGACGCTGCACCCGGATGGCCCGCCGTGCACGTGCGGCAACCGGGGGTGCCTCGAGGCGTTCGCGAAGGCCGATGCGGTGGCCACCTCCTGCGGGACGCCGACCGCCGCGGAAGCGGTGACGGCGGCCCGCGCGGGGGACGTGCGGGCGCTGGCCGGCATGGCGGAGGTGGGCCGCTGGCTGGGGATCGGGATCGCCAACCTCGTTGTGGTGCTCAATCCCGACCGCGTCGTGCTCGGCGGCGGCGTGGCGAGCGCCGGCGAGCTGCTCATCGATCCGATCCGCGCCGAGGTCGCGCGCCGCGTCCACGTGACCGACCTCGGCGCCGTCGAGATCGTGACCGCCGAGCTCGGGACGGCGGCCGGGGCCATCGGCGCCGCCCTGCATGGGGCTGCCGTCCGGGCCGCGGTGCCGGCGTGACGGCCGGGGACGTCCCGCGCTATCGGGAGATCGAGCATGCGCTGCGCGAGCGGATCGCGGCCCGGCGCCCCGGCGACAGCCTGCCGTCGGATAGCGAGCTGTGCGCCGAGTTCGGCGTCAGTCGCATGACCGCCCGCAACGCGATGCAGCGCCTCGCCGAGGAAGGGCTCATCGTCCGGCTCCCCGGCCGCGGCAGCTTCATCGCCGAGCCGCCCGCGCATCGACGCGCCGATCGGCTCACGAGCTTCAGCTCCGAGATGCGGCGACGTGGCCGCGTGCCGACGTCGATCGTCGTGTCGCGCGAGATCCGACCCGCGGGCCGCAAGGCCGCCGAGGCGCTGCGCATTCGTGAGACCGATCCGATCGTGGCCCTTCGCCGCGTCCGCTGCGCCGACGGTGAGCCGATCGCCATCGAGACGACCCTGCTGGTCGGCCGGCTCGCGGCGACCGTGATGGCCGCCGACCTTCGGCACGACTCGCTCCACGCGACCCTGGCGGCGGCGGGCTGGGTCCTCCGCCGGGGGACGGCGACCGTCACGGCCGAATGCATCTCCAAGGATGATGCCGGCCTCCTCGGGTTGCCGGCTGGCGGCCCCATCCTCGTCGAGCGCCGCGTGATCCTCGATGCCCTGGGCCGTCCCGTGGAGGCGACCGAGACGCGCTACGCGGCCGAGCGCTACGCGATCGACGTGCGCTTCGACGTCGCCGAGGGTGCGCCGAAGACCCCGCCGCACTGAGGCGCGGCTAGGCCTCGGTCACGCTCCAGCCGCCGTCGACCGCGATCACCTGGCCGGTCACCATCCGGGCGTCGTCGCTGAGCAGGTAGAGCGCGGTGCCGGTCAGCGTCTCGGCATCGATCGGTCCGCCGGCCAGCGGTTGCTTCGTCGCCAGGTAGGCGAGGATCGCCGGATCGTGCTGCGCGCGCTCGCTCATCGGCGTGGCGACCAGCGCGGGGGCGATGACGTTCACGCGGATACCGTCGGTGGCGTAGTGCGCGGCCGCGGCGCGCGACAGCGCTTCGATGGCGCCCTTGCTGGCGGCGTAGGCGTGCGTGGCGAAGTGCCCCGGCGACGGCGAGGTGGCGAGCACGCTCGACATGGTGAGGATCGCGCCTCGCTGGCCGTCCGCCCGTGGCTCCTGGGCGAGGAGCTGCCGAACGGTCGCGCGGAGCACGAGCGCGGTGCTCGTGGCGTTGCCGGCGATCGTCGCCTCCCAGCCGGGCAGGGTCATCTCGTGGAGCGGGCCGTCGCCGTGGCGCCGGCCGCTGATCCCGGCGACGTCGTACAGGACATCGAGGCGGCCGAATCGCTCGACGCATGCGCTCACGGCGCCATCGGCGCCGGCCTCGGTCGCCAGGTCGGCTGCGTACCAGCCTGCCGTGGCGCCCACGGCACTGATCCGCTCGGCCAGGGCGCGGGCGTGCTCGTCGTCGCGCGACACGATGAACACCGAGCCGCCTTCGGCCGCCAGCGCGGTCGCGGCCGCGGCGGCGATCCCGGTCGAGCCGGTCACCAGGCAGACGCGATCCACGAATCGGGTGCTCATGCGCGCGTGGCCTCCACGATCGCGCGTCGCCCGGCAGCGTCCGCCCGGGTGATGGCACTTCCCACGCCGACCGCCACGGCGCCCGCCGCGAGGAAGGCGGCGGCATTCGATGCATCCACCCCGCCGGTCGGGAGGAGCGGCACGTCGGGCAGCGGCCCGCGCAGCTCACGGACGAGCGCCGGACCGACCGCCGAGGCCGGGAACAGCTTCACGAGCGTGGCCCCGGCCGCCCAGGCCGCGACGATCTCGGTCGGTGTCAGGGCGCCGGGGATGAAGGGCAGGCCGTCCGCGATCGCCTCGCGGACGAGCTCTGCGTCGAGGACCGGGGAGACCGCGAAGTCCGCGCCCGCCCGGCGGGCGGCAGCCAGCGTCTCGGAGCCCAGCACGGTACCCGCGCCGACCAGGGCATCCGCGATCCCGGCGTCATGGAGGTGGCGCCGGACAGCGGCAAGGTCCGCGGCGCCCGAGGGTGCGTCCAGCGTGATCTCGAACACGCGGACACCGGCGTCGGCGAGCTCGTCGACGAGCGCGAGCAGCGCCGGCTGCGGCGTCACTCGGCGCAGGACGGCGACGAGCCGGTGCCGTCGGATGGCGATTGCCGCCGGTCCGGTCCGCAGATCGCCGGCGCTCATCGGGCCACCAGTGACGCTGGCAGGGGCTCGAGGAGGGCGCCGTTCGCCAGCAGCCGCTCGCGGAGGTCACCGGCCGGGATGGCGCGCGGGGTGACGCCCGTGGACGCGGCCATCGCCGCGGCGGTCCCGGCCGCCTGGCCCATCGCCATGCAGGTCGCCATCGAGCGGGCCGAGGCGTGGGCATCGTGGGTGGCCGAGAAGCAGCGCCCCGCCACGAGCAGCCCTTCGATGCCGGCTGCCAGCAGCGTCCGGTACGGCAGGCCGTAGACGCCGCCGCCCACGACGTACTGCCAGGCCGTGTCTCCGCCCGCGTGGTGGTCCTCGATCGGCGCGCCGCACAGCGCGATCTCGTCGCCGAACCGTCGCGCCCCGAGGACGTCCTCGCGCGTCAGCCGATAGTCGCCGATCACCCGCCGTGACTCACGCACGCCGATCGCCGGCGAGGTCGCGACGACCACCGATCGCTCGAACCCGGGGACCCGGTCGCGGAGGAATCGGGCGTACTCGCGCACCTGTCTGCGGCCGTGGAGCTCGGCACGGGTCAGCTGCTCCGGGTCGGTGGCGTCGACGTTCGGGACGCGCGTCATGTGGACGAGCACGACGCCATCGAAGGGCGTCCGATGCCACGACCCCTCGACGCGCGGCAACCGGTAGTCGCCGGACTCCACCGCCTGCCGCATGAGCTCCCAGAGCTCCGCCTTCGGGACCGATGCGGCCCGCGCGACATCCACGTTCGCGAGCTTGAAGAGCGTGGACAGCGACTGGACGGCGCCCTGCTGGGCCGCGTTGTCGTACGCGACCTCCGCGAGCGCCGCGACATCGGCGTCGCCGGAGGCGTCGACGACCGCATCCGCCTCGACCCAGCGCTCACCGCCCTTGTTCCACAGCCGGATCGCGGTGATGCGCCCGTCCTCGACGCGTGCGCCGGTGGCCCACGTGTGGAGCAGGAGGTCGACGCCCGCATCGGTCGCGAGCTCCTCCCAGACGAGCTTCAGCGTCTCCTGGTCGTACGTGACACCCGTGCCCGCGCCGTAGGTGTTCGGCCGTTCGAACGCGACCCCGGCCTCCGTGAGGCGGCCGACGACCTCCCATCCGATCCCGCCCACCACCCTTCGGGGCTCGGCGCCGGGCGTGTAGAACGCGTAGAACGTGTCGAGGACGGCGGTCGAGGTGCCGCCCATGAACCCGAGCCGATCGACGAGCAACGTCCGTGCCCCGAACCGAGCGGCGGTGATCGCGGCGGAGGACCCGGCCGAACCCGAACCGACGACGACGGCGTCGTAGCGCTCTACCGTCACGCGGCGGCCCCGGTCAGGGCGTAGACGCGCGCCGGGGTGCGGACGAGGATCGCATCGGTCGCGGCGTCGCCGATCCGGCGCCGGACGCGCGGCACGAACGTGGTGAGCAGGTACGCCATCCCCGGGCCGCCGCCGTAGGCGCGGAAGTACTCGCGCCGACCGAGGTCGCAGCCGAGCATGAGCCGATCGCCGTGGCCGGCGCGGACCATGCCCTCGATCAGGTCGAGGACCGTGGAGTCGGGGTGGTACTTCGTCCGGCCCAGGGTGTTGTACTCGAGCGTCACGCCACGCGCCGCGATCTCGGCATGGAGCTCGAGGTCCGGGTTGCGGTCCAGGTGGGAGAGCACGATCCGGTCGGCCGACACCCCCGCGCCCTCGAGGAGGTCGAGGATCTCGTGGCCTGCCGTGCCGATCTCGGTGTGCACGAGGATCGCGGCGCCGGTCCGGCGGCTCGCGACGGCCGCGGCCTCGAGCCGGCGCCGCTCCGTGGGGGAGATGTGGTGGTACGAGGCGCCGGCCTTGATCGCGCCGGCGCGCGCAGCGTCTCGAGGACCGTCGTCGTCGGCGTCATCGGCCAGGTGCATGCCGGTCTCGATGTCGGCCACCACACGCTCGGCGAGCCGCTCGACGGTCGCGCCGGTCACCCAGTGGCCGGGTCCATAGTGCGCGTCACGGTGGTATCCGCTGGCGGCGACGATCGTCACCCCAGTCCGCTCGGACACGCCGCGCATGAGGTCGGGGCGCCGCCCGAGGCCGATGGGCGTCATCTCGACCACGGTCCGCAGCCCGTGGGCGGCGGCGTCTTCCACCTCCGCGGCGGATCGGTCGAGGTCCTCGAACTCCTGGCCCGGCATCGCCGGGGAGCGGAGGAAGAGGTGGTCGTGGGCGTTGGTCAGCCCGAGCTCGGACGCCGGCATCGGGCCGGTCACCGTCATCACCATCCCGTCGGGCATCGTGGGCGCAGGGCTCCTTCTCGGTCGTGTTGCGCGATCCCACTCGCTGGTCGCATCGTACCGCCCGAGGGCGATGTGAACGCCCGGCCATGCTTGACCGGCGGTCGCGCATGGACCTAGCGTGCGCGGATGTGGCCTCGACGCGTCGCCATTGCGCTGCTCGTTTTGGTCGTCTCAGGATGTGCGAGCCGGCTCGAGATCATCGTCACGAACGAAACGGACGCCACGTACCTCGTCGCGCTGCGGGGCGAGCAGCGCACCGTCTGGGAGGTGCCGCCTGGCGGGGCGGGAGACATCGTGATCGCCGCCCACGAAGGGTCGTCGTTGCTGCTCGTGCTCACCGAGGCGTGCGACATCACGTCGCGGTACGGCGTATCGGCAGGCGACGCGTACGAGCTGCGCATCATGGACCGCGGCCAGGCAGAAGTTCTGAGTTCCCGTGCGGCGTTGACCGGCACCGCGTTATCGCCCAGTGAGCTCTGCCCCTAGTTCGCCGACCTGGCGACGACGCCGCTCCTTGACTGCGCCAATGCCCCGCCCATGGGTGTTTTCGCGGGATCGTATATCCGGTATATACGACAACGCCGGAATCTAGAGGCGGATGTCTTCCTGCGCCTTCGGGTCCGGCTCCGGATCCGCGTCGGAGGCGGGTGGGATGTTCGCCTCGTCAGTGTCGGTCATCTCGGGGTCGTAGGCGAGGTCGGCATCGGGCGGATCCCCGCTCGGCTGCTTCACGCTCGTGGCGTGATCCTCCTGCGGCGGTCGCTCCTCGGTCATCGGTCGCTCCTCAGCGGTTCGAGCCGGCGTCGCGGACGTCATCGTCCCCGGCATCGGCTCCGTCACGGTGGCCGGTCGGCCAGGCGTCCTCGCGGTCGCCGGCGCCGGTCTCATTGGCGGTCACGGCGACGCGTTCGGCGCCGGGATCCAGCTCCTCGCGCACGCGTTCGGTGTTCGGATCGGGATGCTGCCCGATCCATGCTCCGCCTTCGCGTTCCGTCGTGGTGTCGTCGGGATGGTCCTGCATGGGTTTCCTCCTGCGCGTGGCAGCCGTAGTGCAATCCTCGGGCCGCGATCATGGCCTCCGTCCTGCACGGGGCCCGGCATGAGCGAGCCGCTGGACCGCGACGCGCGCGACCGCATCCTGGCCGACGCCCCGCCGCTCGCCGAGCTCCGCGAGCTCGCGGCCGGCTGCCGAGCGTGCGAGCTCTGGGCTCGCGCCACCCAGACGGTGTTCGGTGACGGGCCGGCGGGGGCTGAGCTGCTGATCGTGGGAGAGCAGCCGGGCAATTCCGAGGATCTCGAAGGGGCGCCCTTCGTCGGGCCGGCGGGCCAGGTGCTCGATCGCGCTCTGGTCGAGGCCGGAATCGATCGCAGCACCGTGTACGTCACCAACGTCGTGAAACACTTCAAATGGCGACGTGCGCCGTCGGGCAAGCGTCGGATTCACGCCACCCCGGACCGCGCAGAGGTCGATGCCTGCCGACCGTGGCTGGCCGCGGAGGTGAGCCGCGTGCGACCGCAGCTCATCGTGTGCCTTGGGGCGACCGCAGCCCAGGCGCTGCTCGGGCGATCGTTTCGGGTCACCCGGCAGCACGGGGTGGTCATGGAATCGGACCTCGGCCCGACCCTCGCGACGATCCACCCGTCGGCGATCCTTCGCGCGCCGGACGACGCGCGGGAGGCGGCCTATGCGGGTTTCGTCGCCGATCTGCGTGCCGCGGCGGTCGAGCTCGCGACAGGCCCGCGATGACTCAGGAGTTGTACGCGGACATGATCCGGTCCTTCGCCCCGGTGCGGTGCTCGGGATCGGTGTCGTGGCGGTCGGTCTCGCCGGGCGAGGGGACCGCCGAGGCCAGGTCCACGCCCTCGGACACCAGCAGCGTGTTCACCGCGTCGACGTAGGCCACCACGCTCGCCTCGAGGACGTTGTCGTGGACCGCGGTGCCGGGATGGACCGTCGCCTCCTCATCGTCGCGGCGGCGCACGCCGACCGTGATCGACGCCTTCGCCTCGTGCCCGACGCCGGCGGCATGGACGTCATACGCGACGAGCACCACGCCCGTGCCGAGGACCGGCTCGAGCGCGCGGTCGACGGCGCGCATGAGGGCGTCGATGGCGCCGTTGCCCTCCGCGTTGGCGCGCCAGCGGTGCCCGCCGCCGGACAGGACGAGGTTCGCCCGGCTGCCGCGCTCGCTGCCGCTGCTCGCGGCCCAGCGCTCGACGGTGAGGCCGGCATCGGTGGAGGTTTCGGGGGTGGTCGAGGACAGGGTCACGGGTCGGGTCTCCTAGCGGGATGGTCCGAGGCGGCGCGCCTCAGATGCGGGTGAGCCAGTCGGCATAGCGGGGATCGGTGCCGCGCACCGCGGCGAAGTAGCGGCGCTGGATGTCGAGGGCGACCGGGAAGCCGTCACCGATCGGCCGATCGTCGATCGACGCGATCGGCGCCACCTGGACGCCGGTGCCGGTGAGGAACACCTCGTCGGCCACGTAGAGCTCGGACCGATCGATGCGTCGCTCGACGACGTCGTAGCCGGCGTCGCGGGCGATGGTGATGACCGCGCCCCGGGTGATGCCCGGCAGCACATCGTCGACGAGCGGTGGCGTGGCCACCTCGCGACCGGTGACGACGAACACGTTCGCGGCCGATGCCTCGGCCAGGTGCCCGTCGCCTGTCAGCATGATCGCGTCGTCGTAGCCGCCGGCATGGGCGTCCTCCGCCGCGAGGGACGAGTTGACGTACGCGCCGCTGATCTTGCCCCGCGCCGGGATCGCGTTGTCGGGGACGCGCTGCCAGCCCGAGATCGTGACGCGGATGCCCGCGGTCGGCAGGTAGTCGCCGAGCGGGAACGTGTAGATCGCGACGCGGTCGTCGAGCCCGGTCAGCTGCGGTCGCAGGCTGGTGGCGGCCTTGTACACGATCGGCCGGATGTACACGTCGCCGCCATGGGCGTTGCGGCGCAGCAGCTCGAGCGTGATCTCGACGAGCGCATCGGCCGATTCGGGAATGACCGCTCGCAGGAGGCGGGCGTTGCGGACGAGCCGCTGGTAGTGCTCGCGGCCGAACAGGAGCGCCGTGCCGCCATCCTCCTGGAGATAGGCGCGGATGCCCTCGAACACGGCCGTGCCGTACTGGAGCGAATGGGTCGCGATCGAGACGGTGGCCGACTCGAACGGCACGATGGCGCCTCCGAAGTAGGCGTGCGCGCCCATGGCGGGCGGTGCCGAGGCGCCCACCGCGGCCGGCTCGACCGCCGTCACGACGGCTCTCCGGCCGGCTCACCGCTTCGCGCACGGGTCGCCGCGTGATGGGCGCTGCGCTCGTCGCGTCGCTCCGGCTGGGCGTCGAGCCGCCAGATGGCGTACTCGAGCGAGTCGTGGAGCGCCGCCATCGAGGCGGCGATGATGTTCGCATCGGCGCCGGCGGTCAGCCACGTCCCGGACTCGTGGCCGGTCTCGATGATCACCCGCGTCCGGGCGCCGGTGGCCGCCTCGCCGTCGACGATGCGCACCTTGTAGTCCACGAGATGGACGGCGTCGAGCGCGGGATAGAACGCCGCCAGCGCCTTGCGCAGCGCGAGGTCGAGCGCGTTCACCGGCCCGTTCCCGTCGGCGGCGGTATGGAGGATCTCCCCGTCGACCTCGACCTTGACGCTCGCCTCGGCCCGTGACGGCGCGCCGTTGCGCTGCTCGACGATGACGGTGAAGTCGACGATGCGGAACGGGGCCACGTACCCGGGGCGGCGGCGTCGGACGAGGAGCTCGAAGGACGCATCGGCCCCTTCGAACGACGCACCCTCCGATTCGAGCTGCTTCACGAGGCGCGACAGCTCCGCGGGGTCGAGGTCCTCAGTGACGAGCTGGCCGAGCTGCCGGACGCGCCACGCGGCGTTCGCCTTGCCGCCGAGCTCGCTGACGACGAGCCGCGACGTCCCGCCGACCAGCTGCGGGTCGACGTGCTGGTACGCCTGCTCGACGCGGACGGTCGCCGCGCCGTGCACGCCGCCCTTGTGGGCGAACGCACTCGTTCCGACGTACGGCGCGTGGGCGTCGGGGGCGATGTTCGCCACCTCGGCCACGAAGTGGGCGAGCTCCGGCAGGTGGGCGAGGTCGTCGCCGGCGGGGACGGTCTCGATCCCGAGCTTGAGCGCGAGGTTGGCCCAGATGGTGACGAGGTTCGCGTTGCCGCAGCGCTCGCCGTAGCCGTTGATCGTGCCCTGGACGTGGGTGGCGCCGGCCTGGACGGCGGCGAGGGAGTTAGCCACCGCCAGGCCCGCGTCATCGTGAACGTGGATGCCGATCGGGACGGACCCGCCCAGCTCGGCACCAACGCTCCGCGTCATCGCGGCCACCTCGTCGGTGAGGCAGCCGCCGTTCGTGTCGCACAGCACCACCGTCGACGCACCGGCTGTCACCGCCGCGCGCAGGGTGGCAAGGGCATAGGCCGCATCGGCCTTGTAGCCGTCGAAGAAGTGCTCGGCGTCGTAGACGACCTCGCGGCCCGCGCCGCGCAGGTGCGCCACCGACTCGCCGATCATCGCCAGGTTCTCCTCGGCGGTCGCGCCGAGCACGTCGGTGACATGGAGGAGCCAGCTCTTGCCGAAGATCGTGGTCACTGGGGTCTCGGCGGCCAGCAGAGCGCGGATATTCGGGTCCTCCTCGACCCGGTTCAGCCGGTGCCGCGTCGAGCCGAAGGCGCTGAGCTTCGCGTGACGGAACGTCATGCCGCGCGCGGCCGCGAAGAACTCCTCGTCCTTCGGGTTCGACCCCGGCCAGCCACCCTCGACGTACGGGAAGCCGGCCTCGTCGAGACGGCGCGCGATCTTCAGCTTGTCGGCAAGGCTGAGGACGAGCCCCTCGCGCTGCGTGCCGTCGCGGAGCGTGGTGTCGTACAGCAGAATGGGCGAGCTCACGCGGGCACCTCGGCCGTCGCGAGCACGCGGTCGAGGAGGAAGGCGGCCACCGACTCGGTGCCGTCCGATCCACCGAGGTCGCCGGTGCGCGGTCCGTCGGCGATGGCCGCGTCCACCGCGGCCTCGATGGCATCCGCGGCCTCGTCCTGGCCGAGCGACCAGCGCAGGAGCATGGCGGCCGATGCGACCGTGGCGATCGGGTTCGCGACGCCCTGCCCCGCGATGGAGGGCGCGGAGCCGTGGACCGGCTCGTAGAGGCCGAACCGGCCGCTCGCCGTGGTGCGCGTCCCGAGGCTCGCCGACGCGAGCAGCCCGAGCGAGCCGGCGATCGCCGCCGCCTCGTCGGACAGGATGTCCCCGAACAGGTTCTCGGTGACGATGACGTCGTAGTGCGTCGGCTGCGTGAGCACGAGGTAGGCGGTCGAGTCCACGAGGGCGTGCTCGACCGTGACCGACGGGTGCCGTTCAGCGATCTCGGTCACCACCTCGCGCCACAGGCGGCTCGACGCCAGCACGTTCGCCTTGTCGACCGATGTCAGGTGTCCGCGGCGGCCCTCCGCCAGCTCGAAGCCGAGCTCCACGATGCGCTCGATCTCCGGACGCGTGTAGCGCAGCGTGTCGACCACGGTCTCGACGCCATCCACGGTCGATCGGCCCTGGGGCTTCCCGAAATAGAGGCCGCCGGTCAGCTCGCGCAGGATGAGAAGGTCGGCGCCGGCGCGCACCTCCGGGCGCAGCGGCGAGGCCGATGCGAGCGCCTCGTGGGCGCGCACCGGTCGCAGGTTGGCGAACAGCTCGAGCGCGGCCCGCAGGCCGAGGAGCGCGTCCTCCGGCCGGTGCGCCGCCGACGGATCGTCCCAGCGTGGCCCCCCGACTGCGCCGAGCAGCACCGCATCGGCCGCGCGGCACGCCGCGAGGGTGTCCTCCGGCAGCGCCATGCCATCGGCATCGAGGGCGGCGCCACCGACGCGGCGCTCGTCCCAGCTGACGCTGAAGCCGAAGCGCGTGCCGGCGGCGTCGACCACGCGGCGCGCGGCGTGGCACACCTCGGGGCCGATGCCGTCGCCCGGCAGCAGGGCGACGCGGTGGTCGGTCACGAAGGCGTCCCCGCGCCGGCCGGCTGGCGGCCGGTGGACTTGCGCTGGCGCGCGGCTTCCATCGCCTCGGCGGCCACCGGATGCTCGGCGATGAGCTTGTTCACCGCCGCCAGGTATGCGCGCAGGCTGGCCTCGACGACGTTCGTCGACAGGCCATGACCGGTGTACACCGCCGGCACGTCGCCGTCCCCGGCGGGTGCTGCGATCTTCACCGTCGCCTCGCCCTGGGCGTCCTCGCCCTGGCCGATGCTCTTCAGCTGGTAGTCGATGAGCTGCGGCCGCCCCGCGATGATCTGCTCCAGCGCGTTGTCGACCGCCGAGAGGAGCGCGTCGACCGGACCGTTGCCGCCGGCGAACGCCCGGAACGTGCGGCCCTCGTAGAACAGCGACACGTTGCCGGACGATGACTCGCCCTGGCGCGACGCCGCCGCCCAGTGCTCGATGCCGACGAGCTGCGGGACCGGGTCGGCGTGCTGCTCGGCGAGCGCGAGCAGGTCCGCATCGGTCACCTGCTTCTTCTGGTCCGCCAGGCTGATCGCCTCGGCATAGAGCGCGTCGAGCGTCTCGGGCTCGACGTGGACGCCGAGCATGCGGAGCCGTTCGTCGAACCCCGCGCGGCCGGAGAGCTTGCCGAGCGTCAGCGTCGAGCCCGACAGCCCGACCGAGGCCGGGGTCATGATCTCGTAGGTGAGCGGGTTCTTCAGGAAGCCGTCCTGGTGGATGCCGGACTCGTGCGCGAACGCGTTGGCGCCCACGATCGACTTGTTCGGCTGCACGGGAATGCCCGTCAGGTAGCTCACGAGCCGGCTCGTGGCCGTCAGCTGCTCGGTCGCCACGTTCGTGGTGGCGCCGCGGAACTGGGTCGGGCGCGTCCGGAGGGCCATGACGACCTCCTCGATCGACGCGTTCCCCGCCCGCTCCCCGAGGCCGTTGACGGTGACCTCGACCTGGCGCGCGCCGGCCTGGATGCCGGCCAGCGTGTTGGCCGTGGCGAGCCCGAGGTCGTTGTGGCAGTGGATGCTGACGATCGCGCGCCGGCCGCACAGCTTGACGACCTGCTTGACGACCGCGGCGAACTCCTTCGGCTCGGCGTAGCCGACGGTGTCGGGCACGTTGATGACCGATGCGCCGGCCGCGACCGCGGTCTCGTAGGCCGTCAGCAGGAAGGCGAGCTCGGTGCGCGACGCGTCCTCGGCGCTGAACTCGACGTCGTGGCCGGGTCCGACCATCTCGCGTGCCTGGCCGACACACGCGGCGATCCGCTCGAGGACGTCGTCGCGCGTCGAGCGCAGCTTGTGGGTGATGTGGATGTCGCTGGTGGCGATGAACACGTGGAGCTGGCGCTTGCGGGCGGGCTCGAGCGCCGCCGCGGCCACCGTCACGTCGGCCGGAACGCAGCGCGCGAGCGCCGCGATCGCCGGACCGCCGTCCTGGCCGCCGACCTCGGTGGCGATGCGGCGCACCGCTTCGGCCTCGCCAGGCGAGGCGGCCGGGAACCCTGCCTCGATGACATCGACGCCGAGCCGGCCGAGCTGCTTCGCGACGCTCACCTTCTCGTCGACGGTGAGGGACGCGCCCGGCGTCTGCTCGCCGTCGCGAAGGGTGGTGTCGAAGACGCGGATGCGGGCCATCAGGCGATGCCCTCGGCCGGAGATACCTCGGCCTTCGCGCTCGCCGCGCCGTTGGACCCGCCGGCGGCCCATCCGTCGGGCGGGAACTTCGGGTCGAGGAACGCCATGTGGCTGCGGAGCTCGGCGCCGACGGTCTCGATCCGGCGGTTCGCGTTCTCGGCGCGCAGCCGGCGGAACTCCGGATTGCCGTTGCGGCCCTCCTCGATCCAGCGACGCGCGAACGAGCCGTCCTGGATCTCGGTGAGCACCTGCTTCATCTCGGCGCGGGTCGCATCGGTCACGATGCGCGGCCCGGAGACGTAGTCGCCGAACTCGGCGGTGTCGCTGATGCTGAAGCGCATGTACTGGAGCCCACCCTGGTACATGAGATCGACGATGAGCTTGAGCTCGTGCATCGTCTCGAAGTAGGCGAGCTCCGGCTGGTAGCCGGCGTCGACGAGCGTCTCGAACGCGGCGTTCACGAGCGACGTCACGCCGCCACACAGGACGGCCTGCTCTCCGAAGAGGTCGGTCTCGGTCTCCTCGGCGAACGTCGTCTCGAGGATCCCGGCGCGACCCGCGCCGATGCCGCGCGCGTAGGCCAGCGTCCGCTGCCGCGCCGTGCCGGTCGCGTCGCGATGGACCGCGTAGAGCGCCGGGACGCCGCCGCCGCCCTCGTACAGCCGGCGCACGAGATGGCCGGGACCCTTCGGGGCGACCATGCCGACGTCGATGCCGCCGGGTGGGCCGACCGTGCCGAAGTGGATGTTGAAGCCGTGCGCGAACATGAGGAGCGAGCCATCCCGCAGGTTGGGCTGCACCTCGTCGTGGTAGACCTTCGGGGCCGCCGTGTCGGGGACGAGCATCATCACCACGTTCGCCTCGGCGGCCGCCGAGGCGGCATCCGTCACCCGCAGACCGGCCTCCCGGGCGCGTTCGGCGGACGACGAGTCCGGCCGCAGCCCGACGACGACGTCGACGCCCGACTCGAAGAGGTTGCGCGCGTGCGCCTCGCCCTGGCTGCCGTAGCCGATGACGGCCACGGTCTGGCCCTCGAGAGCAGCCGCGTCGATGTCGGCGTCGTAGATGAGCTTCGTCATGTGCCCGGTTCTCCGTTCGCTGGTGCCGTGGGGTCGGGGGTGGTGGTCATTGCCACGGCTCCGGCGCGCACGAGGCGACGGAGGCCATGGTCGGTGAGGGTCGCAAGGGCTGCGTCGATCTCGGTGGGCGGGGCGGTGATCCGCGCGCGCCACGTGCCGGTCGGGGCGGGGAGGGTCTCGCCTCCGGCGGCGGCCAGCGCGGCGCGCACCGCCTCCTCCCCGGCGGGATCGGCGGGCGCGTCGAGCTCCACGAGCGCCAGCTCGAGCTCCACGTGCGGGACCGTGGTGAGGTCGGCCACCTCGAGGACGTCGATCACCCGCTCGAGCTGCGCGAGCACCTGGCGCAGGTGCCCGTCGTCGCCGCGGATCGCGATCGTCATCCGGGACTTGCCCGGCTCGTGGGTCGTGCCGACCGTGAGCGACTCGATGTTGAAGCTCCGCGCGCGAAGCAGCCCGGAGACGCGGTTCAGCGTCCCGGGCCGGTCGACGACGAGGGCGCTCACCACGTGGCGGCGCTGCTCCGCGTCCGGCTCACCGGCGGGCAGGGTCTGGCGTCGCGTGGCCGCGGAGGCGGCCGTCATTCGGCCGCCCCCTCGACCATGTCGGACAGGCCCTTGCCCGGCAGCATCATGGGATAGACGTTCTGGGCCTCGTCGAGGTGGAAGTCGATGAGCGCGGGCCCGGGTGCCTTGCGCGCCTCGGCGATCACCGCGTCCACCTCGTCGGGCCGGGTCGCGCGCCAGGCCGGGATGCCGTACGCCTCGCACAGGCGGAGGAGGTCCGGGCCGAGCAGCTCGGCGGAGTGGTAGTTCTCGTCGTAGATGATCTCCTGCCACTGCCGGATCATCCCGAGCCGATGGTTGTTCAGGACCGCGATCCGCACCGGGATCTGGTCCTGGACCAGGGTGGCGAGCTCCTGCATCGTCATCTGAAACCCACCGTCGCCCACGATCGCCCACGTCTCGCGCTCGGGCGCGCCAAGTGCGGCACCCATGGCGGCCGGCACGCCGTATCC
>DASVFG010000014.1:0-25495 GCA_036380155.1 Candidatus Limnocylindria bacterium | reverse complement strand
GACCCGCGTGGTGACCTCCTCCGCGGATCGGCCGAAGTCGTCCTCCCACGACCGCTCCGCGTCCTCGTCGAGAGATTCGCTGACCTGGCCGATGGCGGCGGCGTTCGTGGGGTTGAGCTCGTCGGCGGGCTGCGCATCGGCCACGCTGTCCATGTCCCACGGCAGCTCGATGCCGCGTGCCTTCATGTCGCGCATGAGCGCCATCCACTCGTCGCGGACGAACGCGATCTCGTAGAAGCGGGAGATCGCCCAGTCGGATCCCTGCGACGCCGCGTACGCCTCGCGGGCGATCCGCGCCGCGTTGATGTGGTCGGGGTGGCCGTAGTTGCCGTTCTCGTCGTACGACACGATCGCCGCGGGCCGTGCCTCGCGGACGATCTCCACGAGGCGCCGCGTGGCCTCCGCGATATCGGCCTGCCAGAAGCAGTCGGCATGGCCGTTCGCGTCGGTGCCCATCATCCCGGAGTCCCGGTAGCCGAGCAGGTGGTGATGGATCGCCCCGTTGCCCAGCGCGTCGATCGAGCAGGCGAGCTCGGCGGCCCGGATCTCGGCGAGCCGTGGCCGCGCCTCGTCGACGTCGAGGGTCGGGTCGTGGATCTCGCCTTCCGCGCCATCGGTGCAGGTCACGAGGTCGACGCGCACGCCGCCGGCGACGAGCTTCGCCATCGTGCCGCCGGTGCCCATCGACTCGTCGTCGGGATGGGCATGGACGAAGAGCACACCGCCGTGCTCAGCTGCCATCGGTCACCTCCGTTCCCCGGGGGGCGTGCTCCGCGCATTCGCAGAGCTCGCGGAGCTTCGTGTACGTGAAGAGGCCGGTGTCGTGCCCGTCGGCCCAGATCGGCGCGAGCGCATAGCGGCCGATCCAGCGCACCTCGTTCATGCGGGTCGCCTCCTCGCTGAAGGCGGTCTCGAGGGTCACGATGCCCGGGATGTTGCCCTCACCCGAGCAGAGGGCACACGGGCAGGCACGACGCAGCGTGAGCCACGCCCACTCCCCGAGGTGGCCGTCGTCCCAACGGATCCGCATCCGGCGCGCGGTCTCGTCGAGCTCGACGCCGATGGGATTGACGATGTCGGGCATCCGGCTCCTTTATGGCCGCCACAGCGGCTGCGATCCGAGCCACTCGGCGCCGAAGGCGGCACCGGTGGAGGTGAGCTGCATGGGAGCCTCGCCGTCACCGAGGTCCCAGAGGAAGAGGTCCTGGAGGACGCCGCCGCCCGCGGCGGATCGGCCGAGGGTGAACACGATCCGATCGCCGTCGGGCGACCAGCGAATGTGGCTGACGAGACCTGCGGCCGTGGTCGAGGCGACCGTCTCGGCGTCGTCGTCCACCATGTTGACGATGGTCGTCCCGTCGTTCCAGTCGAGCGCGATCCGGTGCCGCCCGTCCGGCGACCAGAGGGTCGGCAGCGCGTCGTCGACCTCGCTCACCTCGCCGTCATCGGGGGTGATCTCCCAGGCCCCCGCGCCGAGCGCCCAGAGGTGGAGGAGGTCGTCCTCCGTCCACACCAGGCGCACGAGCCCGCCCTCGTCCGCGAACTGCGCCTCGAGCAGGGCCGCCTCGGCACCCACCTCCGGCCGGGCGTAGCTGATGCTCGCCAGCTCGGTCGTGTCGCCCGACGCGAAGTCGATGCGCAGGACCGTGGCGATGTCGTTCGTGCCGTCCTCCGTGATGCGCACCGCGTACACGCGCGAGCCATCGTCGCCGAAGGTGATCGTCATGATGTCGTCACCGAGCCGGCGCTTCTCCTGGCCCGGCTCGATGGAGACGAGCACATCGGCCAGCAGGCCGGCGCCCGCCGCCCCGGTCGGCTCCCAGGCGAAGCGACGGACGTCGAGGGCGGGGTCCTGGGCGAGGATCGACGGGTCGTCGCTCGTCGTGAAGTCGTGCCGCAGCAGATAGATCGGGGCGAGCGCTGCGGCTCGCCCCTGGTAGGTCATCTCGAGCGGACCGTACTCGGGGATGGGGACCGGGGTCGCGGTCGGCAGCGGGGTGGCGGACGGGGGTCCCACGCTGGTCGATGGGGACGGCACCGCCGCCTCCGACGGGGCCGATGCGCTGGGCGCCGCACTGTCGCTCGGCAGGCCGCCGACGCCGGCACCGGACCCGGTGGGGCCGCCCGCACCGAGCGACTCGTCGCCCGCGAAGATCAGCGCGAGAAGGACGATCACCATCCCGGCGAGCAGCAGGATGAAACCGATGAGCCACGGCACCGCCTGCTCGGCCGTCGACGGGGCACCCTCGGCCTCCTCCTCGAGGTCGAGCTCGCGCTCCGCGAGTCGCGTGCGGACATCGCCGGTTGCCGGCTCGAGCGGACCGGTGGGCTCGCGCACGGACGGCGCGGGAGGCTCCCACGTCGTCGGGAACACCTGGGTCGACTCCGGTACCCCCGCATCTGGCGCCGCCTCGGCCGGCGCGGGCTCGTCGTCCCACGTCGCCCACGGTGAGCGGCCGACCTCGTCGGTCTCCTCCGCTGCGGGCCGCGCGTCCTCGATGGGCGCCGCGTCGGCCGGGGCCGCGGCAGCGGCCGCAGCCGGGAAGGACCACGGATGGAACGGCTCCGGCTCGTCGACACCCTCGGGCTCCGCCTCGGCCTCGGCCTCGGGTTCCTCGAGCGCGGCGGCGGTGACCGCTGGGTCGCCGGCGGTGACGTCCTCGTCGGGCCAGCGCGCCTCCGGTTCCGGAGCGGCGTCCAGCGCGGACGGCTCGATCGCGTCCGGCACGGGGGCCGGCGCGGCATCGTCATCGGCGGGCGGCGCCTCCGAGGGACCCTCGCGAGTGATCGACTCCGATGGCGAGGACGCCCCGGCTGCCCAGGGGCGCATCCAGGACGCGGTGGTGGACGGCAGGTCGTCGAGGTCCGGCTCCGACGCCGCTCCCGCCTCGGGTTGCGGCTCCTCGCCAGGTCGTGGTTCGGGCTCCGGTTCGGGTTCCGGTTCCGGTTCGGGGTCGGGCTCCGCTTCGGGTTCCGGCTCCGGTTCGGGTTCCGGCTCCGGTTCGGGTTCCGGCTCTGGTTCGGGCTCCGGCTCCGGCTCCGGCTCGGGCTCCGGTTCGGGTTCCGGCTCCGGCTCGGCCTCCGGAAGATCGGTGCTGGTGGGTGCTGGCGCGGAGGCGGCCCATGGGTTGGCGTACGGATCGGCTTGGGTGGCGGCCTCGAGCTGATCCGGTCGTGCGACAGCAGTTTCGGGCGACGGCCCATCGACCGACGTCTCACCCGGCTCGATTGCGGGCTCCGCGACATCGGCTTCCGCGGCGGCCGGCTCCTCGGGGATGGGCTCCTCGGTGACCGCCTCCTCCGCTGGGGACGAGGTCCATGGCGTCAGGGAGCGCCACCACGATCGGCCCCCGGAGGGCTCCTCCGCCGCCGCTTCCGCGGCAGCGGTGGCCGCGTCGTCCGGCTCCACGATGTCGGCATCGGATACCGCCGGCGTTCCGCGAATCGGGAGCGGCTCCGGCAGCCAGTCCGGGCGGGCATCCTTCGGCAATGGCTCGTCGAGGCCGAGCACGGCCGCAGCCCATGGATCGACGTCGGCCGACCAGGGGAGCTCCGCGGGTGCGGCGGGCGTGGGGTCCTCCGCCGCCGTCGGGCACGGTGGCGCGATGTCAGCGTCGGCATCCCGCACCCCCTCCCCGGGTGGGGCAACCCCTCGAGCGGCCTCGGCCGATTCCGGCTCGATGGGTTCCACCTCGACGTGTTCCGGTTCGACGTGTTCCGGTTCGACGTGTTCCGGTTCGGCAACGATCGCCTCCGTCGCGGTCGGCTCGGTGGCGCTCGCGTCGCGGACTGCGTCGTCCGTCGGCTCGCTGGCGAACGCATCCGCTGTCGCCGGAGCGACCTCGGAGGCGTCGGGCTCGGGCGCCGCTCCTGGAGCGGCGGCGGCAGCCTCAGCCGGACGATCCTCGGGCGCCGCGACCGCGTCCCACGGGGCATCGGAGGACTCCCAGGGTCGGAAGTCTGGCGTTGGCGGCGCGACGGGTTCGGCTTGCCATGCACCGGGCGCCGGCTCCGACCCGAGGGTGCGCTCATCGGTCCACGACTCCGCCCACGGATCGCTCAGGGCGGGGACGGCGTCGTCGAAGCCTCCCTCCGCGGAGGGCGTGCGGGACACGGACCAGTCGTCCCATCCGGCGCCGGCATCGCTGGGCGGCGCCGGCCACAGATCGCCGGACGACCAGGGGTCGGCATCGGGCTGGCGCGACGCTTCCGGCGTGGCCGATTCGCTGTCCTCGGCAGGCCAATCGCCTTCCGGATCACGGGACGGCCGATCCCACGGTCCGCTCATGGGCGGACCCTGCGGGGTAGTCGGCTCACCGAGGCATGATAGCGAAGGCGCACCGATGAGCGTGCAACGCGCATCGGCGAAGGGTACGCCACGCCGTCGAGTACCGCCCCTCCGACGGTCGGAGGGTCAGGGGATGAGCGTGGTGGCGTCCGGGAGGCCGACCTCGGCGACGATCTCGGCCGGCACGGCATCGAGGCCGAGTCGCTCGGAGAGCCATGCCACCCGGTCGGCGGTGGCGGCGGCGTCGAGGGCATGCCCCGCCTCGTACCGATCGAGCCGAACGTTCGCCGGTGCGGCCTCGACCCATTCCTCCACGTGACCGGCGCCGACCACGTCATCCTCGGTGCCGAACTGGAGGTAGACCGTGGCCGGATCGACGTCGCCGATCGCCTCGACGGCGTCCCACGCCGCCATGGTGGTCAGGTACGTCTCCCAGCCGTCCTCGCCCAGCGACTCGATGATGCCGGTCCAATGGGCCTCGTCCTGGCGGAGGAACCCGGTCCACGACGGCCGGCCGGTGACCAGGACGCTGGCGGTGACCCGCTCGTCGGCCGTCGCCAGGTGCGCGCCGAGCGATGCGCCCCACGAATGGCCGACGAAGCCGATGCGCTCCGCGTCCACGTCGCCACGCGCGACGAGGAGGTCGATCCCGCGCCGCAGGTCGTCGAGCGTCTGCTGCGTGAGCGCCGCCTCCGCCTCGGGTTCGAACCAGTTGGGGATGAAGCCGGTGCGGTTCGGAGCCTCGCGGGCGAACGGCGCATCGATGACGAGGGACACCGCGCCCCCGGCGGCCATCGCCGCCGCCTCGTCGACGAGATCGTTGCGATCCGTTTCGCTGCCATGGAGGTAGAGGAGGCCGGCAAACGGTCCCTCTCCGTCCGGGACGACGAGCCAGGCCGAGACCGCTCCCCCGCCTGCGCTCGGGTACGTGACATCGATCAGCGTTGCCCCGAGCAGCTCGGTCGTGCGGCCCTCCGTGAACGCGAGCGGGGCGGCGCTCGCCGACGGCGCGCCCGATGCGACCACCGCGTCCGACCCGGTCGGCTCGGTGCTCGGGTCGACGTCGCTGGGACTAGGATTCGTCCCGTCCGCGGCGCAGGCGACCAGGAGGAGGCCGGCGATGCCGGCGACGGCAGTGAGACGCCACGAGCGCTGCGGACCGTGCATGATGGTGGAGATTATTCCATCAATGGAGGATGGTCAACAGTTGAGCTCCCGCAGAGGCACGCCCGGGGCAGGGGCGGGGACCGATGTCGCCGCCGCTGACGCCGACCGCGACGCCACGCCCGCCGAGGCTCGCGCGCTCGCCCATCCGCTGCGGCTGCGGATCCTGCGGCTCTGCATCGACGACGCCCGCACGAACCGCGACATCGCACAGCGGCTCGACCGCGACCCGGGAACGACGCTCTACCACGTTCGCCGCCTGGTCGAGCTCGGCTTCCTCGCCCCGGAGCCGATGCGGCGCGCCGCGTCGGGCCACCTGGAGCAGCCGTACCGGATCACGGGCAAGTCGTGGCGGCTGCGGGTGACGACGTCCTCGACGTGGTCGACGGCGGTGATCGACGCGGTACGGGACGAGGTGGCCGAGGCCGGCCCGAAGGCGGCGATCGGCACCCATCGGCTCGGCGTTCGGCTCACCGCGGCGGACATCAGGGAGCTGCGTGCACGCCTGGATGCCCTTGCGACGGAGTTCGCCGGACGCGACGATCCGGCGGGGACGCCGGTGGGACTCCTGCTGCTGGCGCATCGCCGCCGCGACTGAGGCGGCGGCGGGGACGGTCAGTCCGAGGCGGCCCACATGATGAGGCCAACGGTCAGGACGCCGAAGACGAGCCCGAAGAACGCCGCCGTGCCCTCGGGGCCTTCACCGCCGACGGTGGGGGCGAGCGTGTTCACCACGGTCAGCCCGACGATCATGTAGGCGAGCCAGAGGACGGTGGCGACGGCCGCGATGACGGCGCGCCGGCTGCGATCTCGAACCATGCTGCGGCGAATCCTAGCAGACCATTCTCAGCCCGCCGTCGCGAGGCGGGCACGCTCCGGGACGCGGTGAAAGAGGCCCTGATCGGCCCGTCCCTCGAGCATGCGGAGCTTGGCGGCGGCGGAGAGGCCGAGCGTGACCTCGTGCCCGTCGTCGGCGCCGGCGGCGACGCGGCGGAGGGTCATCGTGCCGATGTGCTCGGCCACGTCGACGACCGCGAACACGTGGCCGGGCCGCACGCCGTTCTCCTGGAGGAACGTGAGCAGGCGAGCATCCTCCTCGGCCTCCTCGGTGACCCGCAGGACCGTGACGTCCTCGCCGGCACGCGCCTGGGAGAGGGGAATGCCCGCGGGTCGCCGTGGCGTGTGACCGTCGCGCGGGATCGGGTTGCCGTGCGGGCACGTCGGGGGGCGCCCGAGCAGCTCGTCGATCCGATCCGTGACGCGGTCGCTGAAGGCGTGCTGGAGGTGATGGGCCTCTTCGTCGGCCTCCGCCCAGCCGAGCCCGATGACCTCGGTCAGCAGCCACTCGGAGAGCGCGTGGCGCCGGAACGTGCGCTCGGCGGCATTGCGGCCCTGGTCGGTGAGGTTGAGCTGGCGGCTTTCCGGATCGACCTGGAGGAGCCCCTCCCGGACCAGGCGGGTCACCATCTCGCTCACCGTCGCCGCACTGACGCCGAGCCGCTCCGCGAGGCGCGCGGCGATGACCGGCTGTCCTTCGCCGTGCATGTAGCGGATGGTCATGAGGTATTCGGCGGCGGCCTCGGTCGGCTCGCCCCCGTGCCCCGCGGACTGGGCCATGGCGGCGATTCTAGCCGCCGTCCCCGGCCCGATACTCCTCGCGCCGGCGGTCGGCCTCGACCACCACGCGACGGTCACCGAGCACCCGCCACCCATCCGCCCCGACGACCAGCCCGGTCATCCCGTCGATCCCGAGCAGGTAGGCGTCGTCGGGGATGCCGAACCGGGCGAGCCGGCCGAGGTGTGCGAAGAACTCGTCGAAGTGCGGCAGCACGATGGCGCCGGGCACGAGGGCGAACCCCGGGCGGCGACGGGCAACGTTCGGGAACGACGGCACGAGGCCGCCCATGATCATCGCCCCCGCGCTGCAGCCCGCGACGACCCCACCTCGACCAAGTACGCGGAGCACGCCGCGCCAGGCGGGCGTGCCGGCAAGGCTGTCGAGCAGGTGCTCCGGCTTACCGCCGGACAGGTAGACGAGGTCCGCCTCGCCGATGACGTGCTCGAGCTCCACATCGTCGGCGGTGGAGCGATCGATGACGCGCAGGGCCATCGCATCGGCGCCGAGGCCGCGGAAGTGTTCGATGCCCATGCTCATCCAGCGCGCGACGACCGTCTCGCCCTCGGTGCCGGCCGCGGTCGGCAGGCAGATGACGCGCGGCGCGCGATCCGTGCCGGCCGCCGGCGTCAGCGCCAGCAGCGCGCGGTCGACATCGGCCATCGGCTCGAGGTACTCCCCCGCCCCGACCAGGCAGCAGTGGCCGGTGCCGACGTCCGCGGCCGCGCGGATCGGGGGCCAGGCGTCATCCATGGGCGCCAGCGTACGGGACGGCACCCGCGGGCCGCGAGAAGGGAGCGCCGTCTCGAACCAGGTCGCCCCGGCCGACGCCGACGAGCGACTCGATCAGGGCCGGGCGATGGTGATGCTCGTCGACGCGGTGTTGCGCGTCGCGTCGTAGACGAAGCCGCTGCGTGTGAGCGCGGTCACCGTGACGCCGATGCTCGTCGCCTTCTTGCCGAGCGAGCCGCTCGTCACCGAGCACGTGCCGGCCGTCGAGGTGACGCACGATGCCGTCGCGCCCGTCGACCAGCGCATCGTGACGGACACGCCGCTGACCGGGCCGCTCGCGGTGGCCACGGTCGCGGTGGCGGTCGCGGTCCACGCGCCCTTGGACGCGGTCGCCGAGCCGGACAGTCCGGTCACCCACATCGGCGACGGGGCGGCCGGGGCCCACGTGAAGCCGGCGGCCCAGCTGACCGCCGCCAGCTTCGCCTGCCCCGCGACCGATGGGTGGAAGTAGTCGCCCGAGACGTCGCCGGTCGTGAACGTCGTGTTGAAGACCGCGTTGCCGTCGAAGCGGCAGTTCGCGTACTGCGCGCACACCTCGGCGAGGGCGGCGTTGTAGGCGATGTTCCGCTGGCGCACCGCCTCGCGCCGATCGACATCGGCCTGCTGCGTCGAGGTCGGGTTCGCGAGGAGTGACTGGCAGATCCCGGCCGACGACCAGACCAGCCGCGCCCACCAGTTGCCCTTGAAGAGATTCCACAGCTGATGGACGTTCGGGATGCTCACCACGTAGACGGACGTGGTCGGCGACCCGACGGTGAGCGTGGACATGGCCGCCGCGAACTGGTCGCGGAACACCTGGGTGTCGGTCATCTGCGACACGGTGTCGGTGCACAGGTCGTTGCCGCCCATCAGGACGGTCACGTAGTCGGGGGCAAGGGACACGACCGTCTGCATCTGCCCGGCGAGGTCGCCCATCTTCGCGCCGCTCACCGAGCGGTTGTGGTTCTGGCCGGAGATCGGCGCGCCGGCGGCCACGAGCCGCAGATAGTGGCTGTTCACGGTCCCGGAGGTACCGGTCGACCACGCGTTCTGCGGGGCATCGGCGCCGAGCGATCCCGCCGAGCTGGCCGCCTGGCTGATCGAGTCGCCGACCGCGGCCATCGAATCGGGCAGCGGAGGATCGGCGGCGGCGGCCGGCATCGACAGCGCAGCGGCGAGCAGGACGCCGAGGATGAGGGAGCTGAGCCGGCGACGGGCCATGGGATGCGATCCTCCGTTCAAGACGCCCGGGACGGCAGCTGGCTCAATCTACACCCCGCGGCAACTAGTCCTCTCCGGTCCCCGACTGCTCGCGGATCGTGTTCACCACGTTCTCGTCGGCCAGGGTCGTCACGTCGCCCAGGTCGCGCTGCTCGGCGATGTCGCGCAGCAGGCGCCGCATGATCTTGCCCGACCGCGTCTTCGGGAGGTCGGGGGTGATGAGCACCTGCTTCGGGCGCGCGAACTTGCCGATCTGGTTGCCGACGTGGGTCCGCAGCTCATCGGCGAGGGCCTCACTCGCCTCGCTGCTGCTGCGGAGGATCACGTAGGCGAAGATCGCCTGCCCGGTGAGGGGATCGGTGCGTCCGACGACCGCCGCCTCCGCAACGGCCGGGTGCGAGACGAGGGACGACTCCACTTCGGCGGTCGAGATGCGGTGGCCGGAGACGTTCATCACGTCGTCGACCCGGCCGAGGAGCCAGTAGTAGCCCTCCTCGTCCCGTTTGCACCCGTCACCCGGGAAGTAGCGGCCGGGGTAGCGGCTCCAGTACGTCTGCTCGTAGCGCTCCGGGTCGCCGTAGATACCGCGCAGCATGGCCGGCCAGGGCCGCTCGAGGACGAGGTAGCCGCCCTTGCCGAGCGGGACCGAGGTGCCGGCCTCGTCGACCACATCGGCCTGGACACCCGGGAACGGGAACGTGGCGCTCCCCGGCTTGAGGGTCGTGATACCGGGCAGCGGCGAGATCATGATCATCCCGGTCTCGGTCTGCCACCACGTGTCGACGATCGGGCAGCGGCCGCCGCCGATCTCCTTCCAGTACCACGCCCACGCCTCGGGGTTGATGGGCTCACCGACGCTGCCGAGCAGGCGGAGCTTCGAGAGGTCGTCGGCGGCGAACGCATCGGCGCCGTACTTCATGAGCGCGCGGATGGCGGTCGGGGCGGTATAGAGGATGGTGACCCCATACTCGGCCGCGATCTGCGCCCAGCGATCCTTGTCGGGGAAGTCGATGGCGCCTTCGTAGATGAGGCCGGTCGTCGCATTCGCGAGCGGCCCGTAGACAATGTAGCTGTGCCCGGTGACCCAGCCGATGTCGGCCATGCACCAGTACACGTCGGTTTCCGGATGGAGGTCGAAGATCGCGCGGTGGGTGGTCGACACGCCGGCGAGGTAGCCGGCGGTGGTGTGCATGATCCCCTTCGGCTTCGCGGTCGTGCCCGAGGTGTAGAGCAGGTAGAGGAGATCCTCGGCGTCCATCGGCTCGGGATCGGCCTCGGTCGGCTGGCCGTCGACGAGGTCGTGGTACCAGTGGTCGCGGCCCTCGGTCCAGGCCACGTCATCGCCGGTACGGCGCACGACGACGCAGTGCTCCACCGATGACGTGCGCGCGATCGCGTCGTCAGCGCTCCGCTTGAGCGCGACCGTGGCGCCCTTGCGGTACCCGCCGTCGGCGGTGATGACGACCTTGCACTGCGCATCGTCGATGCGGTCGGCGAGCGCATCGGCGCTGAATCCCCCGAACACGACGCTGTGGGCGGCGCCGATGCGGGTGCAGGCGAGCATCGCGACCGGCAGCTCAGGAATCATCGGCATATAGATCGCGACCTTGTCGCCCTTCCTCACACCGAGGTCGCGCAGGGCGTTCGTGAAGCGGCACACCTCGGCCAGCAGGTCGGCGTAGGTGATGGTGCGGGTGTCGCCCGGCTCACCGATCCAGTGGTACGCGACCCGCTCGCCGAGGCCGGCGCGCACGTGGCGATCGAGGCAGTTGACGCTGACGTTGAGCTTGCCGCCGATGTACCACTTGGCGTACGGCGCCTCCCACGTGTAGAGGTCGGTCCAGGGCTCCATCCACTCGAGCCGGTTGCCCTCCTCCGTCCAGAAGGCGCGGAAGCCCTCCTCCGAGGCGGTGCGCTCGTAGACCGCGGGATCGGCGAGGAGCGCATCGGCCACGAATGCCTCCGACGGCGTGAACGTCCGATCCTCGCGAAGCAGGTTCTCGATCGCGTCGCCCGTGGCGGTGTCGTCGCTCATCGGTCTGCGAGCACTCCTTCGATTCGGCGGTGGGGTCTCGCGATTCTAGCCTCGTGCGACGGGCGGATCGGCGCCTCCGCGGACCTGCGAACGCTTGCCGCACGGGTGTATCGTCATGCGGCTCCATGCACTGGCGACCCGACCGCCAGCCCTGAGCGGGGAAAGGCAGGGCAGTGTCGTGAGGTGACCAGGCTCCCCCGTCACGCGACCGGCTCCGAGCGTCGGTGTCGCTCCGCCCAACGTGCACTGGAGGTCCTGCTCCCATGGCGGCGAGCACCCCTGCCAAGACCTACGACTACAAGATCCCGTTCGTCATCGGGGCGTCGGCGATCGGCACGGTCATCGAGTGGTACGACTTCTACGTCTATGCCGTGCTCGCCACGTTCCTGGCGCCGATCTTCTTCCCGGGCGACCCGACGGCGCAGGTGCTGAGCGCGCTCGCGACGTTCGGCGCCGGCTTCGCGGTCCGGCCGTTCGGCGCGATCGTCTTCGGCCGCATCGGTGACAAGACCGGCCGCAAGGTCGCCTTCCTGCTCACGGTGTCGATCATGGGCGGCGCGACCGTCCTCGTCGGCCTGCTGCCGGGCTACGCGGAGATCGGCATCCTGGCCCCGATCATCCTCGTCACCCTCCGCATGCTCCAGGGCCTGGCGCTGGGTGGCGAGTACGGCGGCGCGGCGATCTACGTGGCCGAGCACGCGCCCGACCACAAGCGCGGCCTCTACACGTCCTGGATCCAGACGACGGCCACGGTCGGGCTCTTCCTGGCCCTCGCGGTCATCCTCATCTTCCGCCTCACGCTCGGGAACGAGGCGTTCGCCGAATGGGGCTGGCGCGTGCCGTTCCTCCTGTCGGCGGTGCTCGTCGTCGGCGCGCTCTACATCCGGCTCCGCCTCCAGGAGACCCCGCTGTTCACGCGCGCCAAGGAGCAGGGCAAGACCTCGGACTCGCCGCTCAAGGACAGCCTCGGCAACCGCCGCAACTGGGGGCTCATCCTGCTGGCGCTGTTCGGGATGACGGCGGGCCAGGCGGTGGTCTGGTACACGGGCCAGTTCTACGCGCTGTCGTTCATGACCGGGCCACTGGGTGTCGGCTTCGTGGACGCGTACACCGTGATGCTGGTGGCGATCGCACTGGCGACGCCGTTCTTCATCTTCTTCGGGTGGCTGTCGGACAAGATCGGGCGGAAGCCGATCATCCTCGGTGGCTGCCTGCTGGCGGCGCTCGCCTACTTCCCGATCTTCAACGCCATGCACGGGTTCGCGAACCCGATCGCGGAAACCGATCCGGCGACCCCGGCGATCGCCACCGCCCAGGACCCGAACATCGTGGGCCTCATCGCGATGGTGTTCCTCATGATCGTGCTGGTGACGATGGTGTACGGGCCGATCGCCGCGTTCCTCGTCGAGTTCTTCCCGGCGAAGATCCGGTACACGTCGCTGTCGCTCCCCTATCACCTCGGCAACGGTGAGTTCGGCGGGTGGCTGCCGTTCATCGCGACCGCGGTGACGGCAGCAGCGGCGACCGGCGGGGCGCTCGCCTGGCTCGGCGGCATCACGCCCGGCGGGTCGATCTTCGCGGGCCTGTGGTATCCGATCGTCATCGCCGTGATGTCGCTCGTCATCGGCGGGCTGTGGATCCGGGAGACGAAGGACGTCCGGATCTGGGACGAGGTCGGTGGTCACCACGACGATGTGGAGCCGACGACGACCACCGAGGACGCTCGTCGGGGCGGCGCGCTCGCCGGCTGACGGACGGCTCCCCACCACCAGGGTCGGCCCCGGGCACGCGCTCGGGGCCGATCCGCGTGCCGCGCCGGCTAGAGGTCGGGCGCGGCGTACCCATTGGCCCCGAGGACCTGCGAGATCTCGCCCCCGTGGTGGAGATCGTGCTCCAGGCAGTGCCAGACGACCCACGCGCGAGTGAAGCGTCGCGTGCGGCCGTACGGTCGCTCGAACTCGGCGGCGAGGTCGTCCGGCGTCCAGCGCTCGAGCTGGTCGGCGACCATCGTCCACGTGTCGGTGAGGGCGGTGACGAGCTCCCCGGACGTGCGTGGATGGGTCTCGTCGTCCTCCCAGCCGGCGTCCTCGATGTCGAGGCCGGGCACGGTCGTCGAGGTGACCCGGAAGCGATCGCGGAGGGCCGTGGTGTCGACGCCGACGAGGCCGAACCAGTACGCCCGGACCCCCGCAACGTGCGAGGCCAGCTGCCAGACCGCCCACTGATGGGGCGCGGTGCGCGACGCGACGGCCTCGTCGGAGAGGCCGCGCAGGGCGTCCACGATGAGCCGGTTGTAGTTCGCCCAGCCGTCGACGAACGGCGTGAGCAGGGGCGTGGGAGTGGGCATCACCGCATGGTAGCCCGCTAGGATCGGGGCGATGCTCGTCTTCCTCGGCGCCGCGGCGCTGGCCTTCGGCGCCGTGTTCCTCGCCGAGTTCGGGGACAAGAGCCAGCTGCTCATCCTCGCCTGGGCGACGCGCTACCCGGCCGTGCCGGTCATCGTCGGCCTCGTCATCGCGGCGGCGTTCATCCAGGGCGTGAGCGTCCTCGTCGGCGCCTCGCTCGGCGCGGTCCTGCCGGGCCAGGCCGTTGCCATCGTCGCGGGCCTCGCGTTCCTGGCCGTGGCCGCCTGGACGCTGCGCGGCGACGATGACGAGGAGGACGCGCCGGGCGCGGCCGCGGACGGACGGCGGCGGACCGGGTTCGCGCTGATCGCGGCGGTGGCGAGCACGTTCGTGCTCGGCGAGCTCGGCGACAAGACGATGCTGGTGACCTTCGGGCTGGCCGCGAGCCAGGGCGCGCTGGCGACGTGGATCGGCTCGACGCTGGGCGAGGTGGCCGCCAACCTCGTGGCGGTCGTGGTCGGCCGCCAGGTCGGGGCACGGCTCTCAGCGCGGATGGTTCGGCTCGGATCGGCGGCCCTCTTCGCCGTCGGGGGTGTGGCGATCCTGGTGGGGGCGCTGCTCGGTGCGGGCTGAGCGTGTCCCGGTCCGCGAATTGCTGACGACGGCGGCATGCGCTCACCGATCGGCCCCATTCTCATCGTGCTCGGCCTCGGCACGACCCTCGTGCTCGCCCTCCTGCTCGTCCAGGCGTCCGGGCTCCGGGACGAGGTCGCCCAGGCACGCTCCGAGCTGACGACCCTCCGCGCGGACGTCGACGCCGCCGGCGACGCCGTGTCGGCCGAGGAGCTGACGACCGCCCTCGACGCCCTCGAGGAGCGGATCGATGCGCTCGGGACGTCCGGCGGGGTCGGCGGGAACCCGGATCAGCCCGCAGGCGGAGACGGCACCGGTGAGCTCCTCGACCGGCTCGACGAGGTGCTCGAGCGCATCACCGACCTCGACCAGCGCGTCGACGAGATCTGCGACAGCGTCCCCGTCTGCTGACGCTCAGGCGGCTCCCTCGCGCGACGCGCCGCCGATGTCACGCACGGCCCACAGCAGGGCCGCCGCCGCCAGGTAGGACGCCGCCATCACGCCGAAGGCCGCGACGAATCCCCACGTCCCCACCACCTGGCCGATGACGAACGCCCACAGCGCGCCGATGCCGAACGCGAACGTGAAGTAGACCGCGAACGCCACGTCACGGATCGGACCCGATGCGCGATCGGCCAGGAACGCCTGGAGCACCGGCGACTCGCTGAAGACCGCGGTCCCGAACGGCAGGAGGAGCGGGACGAGGACGAGCAGGTTCGCCCCGGCGAGGGCGAAGGCCACGATCCCCGCCGCCGAAAGCAGGTAGTAGGCGATGAGCGTCGGTCGGCGGCCGAATCGGTCGGACAGGATGCCCGCCAGGATCGGTCCGACGACCGCGCCGACGAGGAGGAGGGCGTACAGCAGCCCGACCGTGCGGTCGTCGAACCCGAGCGGGCCGGCAAGGTAGAGGACGAGGAAGGGCGCCACGATGTCGAGGCCGCGTCCGCCGGCCGCGACCAGCGAGGCGAGGAGGATGAGCCGAAGGTCGCGTCGCCCGATCACCTCCCGGACCTGGGCCAGCACCGACCCGGACGACCGCGCGCGCGCCCGATAGGCGGCGTGATCCTCGCGGACGAAGAACGCGATGAGCAGGCCGATGAGCAACGGTGGGATGCCGAACAGGACGAGGGTCGCCTGCCAGCCCACCGCGAGCAGCAGCGCGCCGCCGATGAACGGCACGAGGATCGTCCCGATGTTGCCGCCGCTGATGTGCGCGCTGATCGCGAATCCACGCCGCTCCTCGGGGTATGCATCCGACAGCAGGGCGTTGCCGACGGGGTGCTGCGGGCTGGCGCCGATGCGCGCCACGCTGATCGCGCCGAGCAGCTGGCCGATCGACTGCGCGAGCCCGGCGACCATGAGGCCGGCGCCGAAGAGCAGCTGGCCACCGGCCAGCAGCCGCGGGCGGGCGACGATGCGGGTGAGGAAGCCGTACGCCAGCTGCATGGCGCCGCCGACGGCGGTGGTGATGGCAATGAAGGTGCCGATGTCCCGCGCGTCGAGCCGGAACTCGTCGATCACGATCGGGTAGACGAGCGGCATGAGCGCCGACTGGGCGTGGATCGCGGCGTGCGCCACCGCGAGCAGGGCGAGGGCAAGCCCCGGTCGAAGCGGGCTGCTACGATCCATGCGCGATGCCGACCTCAGCCGCGCAGCCCGCGGGGACTTCGTCGACGGCCACCGGACGCGCGTCGCGGGCCAAAGAGGCCGCGAGCCTCGAGGCGAGCCTGATCGCCACCGTCGCGCCGGTCATGCGCCACATGCTCGCGCACGCACGTCGCCGCCGGACGTGGAGCGAGCTCACCTACCAGCAGTACAACGTGCTGCGCCTCATCGACACGAACGGGCCGCAGCCGCAGGCCGATGTGGCGCGCCGTCTGATGGTGACCGCGCCCGTGGTGACGCGGCTGGCGACCACGCTCGCGGATGCGGGTCTCGTGGAGCGGGGCGTGGACCCCTCGGACCGTCGCGCGGTCCTCCTCGCGCTCACCCCGACCGGTCGCCGGCGGGCGCGCGCGATGCGGCGCGACCTGCTGGCCGCCGCGGCCGAGCTGCTCGAGCCCCTGCCGACGGAGCGCCGCGAGGCGGTGGCCGCCGCGCTCGAGGAGCTCCAGGTCCTCCTGCCGGACCACTCAGCGCGCCGCTGAGGCCGGCCGCGGATCCGCGGCGCCTCGTGCGTCGGGCGCCCTGGACGAGCTGTCGATCGTCGTCACCCCCAGCGTCCCCCGCATCCGCGCGTTGCGCAGCCCGACCGCGGTGACGGCGAGCGTCAACGCCGAGAGGGCCGCGCCGGCGAGGAATGCGGCCGGGGTGCCGAACGCTTCGGCCATCGCGCCGGCGAACAGGCTGCCGAGCGGAGCGGACCCGGCGAAGACGGTGACGTAGAGCGCCATCACGCGCCCACGGAGCTCATCGGTCACGTTGGCCTGCACCGTGGCGTTCACGGTGTTGATCATCAGCATGCTCGCGTACCCGGCACCGACGATGAGCGGCGCCGCGACCCACACGCTCCGGGCCGCGGCGATGCCGACGAGGAGGAGGCAGAACACGACACCGCCGGCGAACATGATCGGGATGGCGCGCCGCTGGCGGAGGAACGCAAGCGTCAGCGAGCCCGCGAGGGAGCCGATGCCCATGGCGGCGAACAGCGCGCCATAGCCATCCGCGTTCAGGTCGAGCGTGCGCGTCGCGAACAGCGGCAGCAGGATCTGGAAGTTGAAGCCGAACGCCGCGATCCCGCCGAGCAGGACGAGGCACCACAGCACCAGCGGCGTGCGCCAGGCGTAGGCGATCCCCTCCCGCAGGCTGGAGAGCACCGGCGGATGCTCGGCCGGCTGCTCCGGGCGACGGATCTTCGTCGGATCCATCCGCCACAGGCCGACGAGGACGGCGGCGTAGGTGATGAAGTTGGCGGCGAGGTTGACCGCCACGCCGGCCGTCGCCGATCCGGTCACGCTCGTGCCGATGGCGATGACCACGCCGGCCAGGGCCGGACCCACGACGCGCGCCGAGTTGAACGCCATCGAGTTCAGCGCGATCGCGTTGGCGAGGATGTGGCGCGGCACGAGCTCGGCCGCCATCGCCTGCCGCAGCGGCATGTCGACGGCGTTCACGAGCCCGAGCCACAGCGCCATGCCCATCACCATCGGGATCTCCACGACGCCGGTGGCGGTCAGCGTGAAGAGCACGAGGGCCTGGCCGGCCGCGGCCAGCTGCGTGACCATCAGCGCGCGTCGCTTGTCGACGCGGTCGATGAGCACGCCGCCGAACGGACCGAGGATGAGCGCCGGGCCGAACTGGAGGGTCGCGACGAACCCGAGTTGGATCGGCGAGCCGCCGAGTGCGAGGACGAGCCACGGCAGGCTCACCTGCTGCATCCAGGTGCCGATGAGGCTCACGACCTGGCCGGACCAGTAGAGCCGGTAGTTACGGACGCCGAGTGCCGCGAACCCGCGCTTCAACCCGCCGAGGGCGGACCCCAGCGGCAGCGGGCGGGGCTGGTCGGGGCGGGACCCCGACGGCGTCTCATCGGCCATGAGGCTCCCGTGTCGAGCAGTTGCTCATGCTAACCATTCCGCCTCGCGGCGTCATGCGGCGCGGCCGGTACCCCGTTCGATGACCCGTGTCGGCACGAGCACCGGACGTTCGCCGGCGCGTGGCATCGATACCGATCGCAGCCGCCATGCCACGACGGCCAGGACGACCGCCGCGAGCGCGGCGCCGATGCTCAACGCCGCCGGCGCGCCCCACGCCTGCGCCATCGCACCGGCCAGCAGCCCGCCGATCGGCGCCGATCCGGCAAAGACGGTGACGTAGAGCGACATGACCCGGCCGCGCAGCGCGTCGGGAATCGAGTTCTGGATCGTCACGTTGATGGTGTTCACCATGAGCATCGACGCGAAGCCGATGCCGGCCACGATCGGGAACGCGAGCGCGGCCGAGCGGACGAAGCCGAAGGCGAAGGCGAGCGCCAGGAACCCGGCACCGCCCAGCACGATGAGCCGCAGCAGCGGCCGCTGGCTTGTCGCGAAGGCCAGCGTCAGGGACCCGACCAGCGACCCGGCGCCCATCGCCGCGAAGAGCGCGCCGTACCCGCCGGAGTCGAGGCCGAGCGCGTTGCGGGTGAAGATCGGGAGCAGGGTCTGGTAGTTCATGGCCAGCGCCGCGATCCCGCCGAGCAGGACGAGCGGCCACAGCACGGTCGGCGTGCGGCGTGCGTAGCCGAGCCCTTCCGCGAGACTGGCGCGGATCGAGGTCGTGCTCACCTGCGGCGGCGCTCGATGCAGCGCGGCCGGGTCGATGAGCAGCAGGCCGGCGATGACCGACAGGTAGCTCACCGCGTTCACACCGAAGTTGATGGCCACGCCGAACGCGGCGATCGTGACGCCAGCCACGGCCGGCCCGACGACGCGCGACAGGTTGAACGACGTCGAGCTCAGGGCGATGGCGTTCACCAGGTCGTCGCGCGGCACGAGCTCGGCGACGAACGCCTGGCGCACCGGCATCTCCACCGCGTTCACGAACCCGGCCACGAGGGCCAGCGCATAGACGTGCCAGATCTCGACCGCGCCCGTGGCGGCGACGACGAACAGCGCGCTCGCCTGGAGCATGGCGATGACGTTGACGGCGAGGAGCGTGCGTCGCTTGTCCACGCGGTCGGCGAGGACGCCACCGAGCGGCGCGAGGATCATCGAGGGCCCGAACATGAACGCCATCACGAGGCCGAGCTGGAGCGGCGACCCGCCGAGCTGGAGCACGAGCCACGGGAGCGCCACGGACTGCATCCACGCCCCGACGAGGCTGCCGATCTGGCCGAACCAGAAGCGGCGGTAATTCGGGTGGCGCATCGCGACGAAGCCGCGCCCCAGGCCGCCGCCACGCGCGGCCGGAGATGCGCCATCGGATGCCGTGCGCGAACCCCCGCCCGGAAGGGCGGAACGCAGGCGACGAGGAAGCTCGAAGACGGTCATTACTTAGCAATGTTAACGAATGTCGCCGAATTCCTCAAGGCCCGGAGGTGGGCGGATTCGGTTGTCGCGGGCTCCGCGGCACGGCATCATGCGATGCACGAACCGATCACGCATGCAGGCCCGAGCCATCCCCATCCGCGGCGACCGTCGTCGACGAACGCCCCGGCGCTGGCGGCGCACGCCCTTCGCGGCGGTCGCACTGTCGCTGCTCGCGTTCCTGTCGCCGACGCTCACCCTCGCGCCGCTCCAGGCGTCGGAGCCTCACCCTGCTGCCGGCCCGCGGCCGCTCGACGAGCCGGAGCATGGCCCGCGCCGTCCATCGCCGATCGACGTGGCCGGGCCGGTCACGCCGGTGGCCGGGCCGAGCACCGCGCCGAGCCCGACGATCGCCGCGGACGGACCGAGGTTCGCCGCGGCGCTCGACGCGGCCCGCACTGCCGCCAGCGCCTACGGCGTCACCTTCGCGGCGGTCCGCGACGGCGAGCTGGTCTGGACCGGGGCAACCGGTCGTGAGCGTGACGGGGCGACCGCGCTCACCCCGGCATCGGAGATGGTGATCGGGAGCGTGACGAAGACCTACGTCGCGGCCACCATCCTCCAGCTCGCCGCGGAGGGCCGGCTGGAGCTCGACGACACCGTCCGGAGCCAGCTCCCCGACCTCCGCTCGATCAGCCGACGGATCACCCTGCGCCAGCTGCTGGATCACACGAGCGGACTGGCCGATCTCTTCAACGACACGACCCGCCTCGGACTCGAGACGGATCCCGACCACGGATGGACGGCCGACGAGCTCCTCGACACCCTCCACGAGCCGTGGTACCGGCCGGGCGAGGGCTGGGCGTACGCGAACACGAACTACTACCTGCTCGGCCTCGTCATCGAGCGCGTCACCGGCTCGACGCTCGAGGCGGAGCTCCGCGCCCGATTCCTCGACCCGCTGGGGCTGTACGGCACGAGCGTCCTCGACGGGGCCGCTGCCCCGGACGGCCCGCTCGACACGGCGTGGACGAGCGTCTTCTGGGCGTCCGGCGCCATGAGCGCCACGGCAGCCGACCTCGCGCGCTGGGGCGACGCGCTCTACGCCGGGACGGTCCTCCCGGACGCCGGCCGCGCCGAGATGGGCGCCTTCAACGACCACGAGTACGGCCTCGGGTCACAGCACATCCGCATCGGCAGGTTCGAGGGCATCGGCCACACCGGGTTGCTCAACACGTACACCTCGCTGCTCGTCCACCTCCCCGACGAGGACGTCACGATCGCGCTGCTCGTGAACCGCAGCGACGTCAACCTCGCCGGGATGCTGACCGCCCGGCCGGCCGATGGCCCATCGCTCCTCCGACTCGCGATCGACAGCGACCGCTAGCCGGACCCGCGGACGAGGCGTCAGTCGCCGAACAGGATGTCGCGAATGATCGGCATCGGCGGCGTGCCGTGGCTCACCACCGACTCCAGGAACGGACGCCATGCGAACCCGTCGCCGTCGCGACGGCGCGCCTCGCGTTCCAGCTCGCTCATCTCGACACCGCCGAGGAAGTACTCGCACAGCTGCGTCGAGCTGAGCCGCGCGCGTGACCACTTCTCCGACGCCTCGGACGTCTCCTGGAAGCCGCCGTCGACCATCATCACCATCGCCTCCGACTCGGTCATCGTGCCGGTGTGGATGCGGACGTCCATGAGCGTGTTGGTGATCGCGCGAAGGTAGTACTTCCAATGGGCGAGGAGCAGCGCGGGGTCGTCCGCGCCGTACCCGACGTCCATCATCACCTGCGTCACGTACACCGCCCAGCCCTCGGCGAAGACGCCTGAGCCGAAGACCGCCCGCGGCAGCGACGGGCTTCGGTTCGACCAGTCGAGCTGGAGGTAGTGCCCCGGCACCGCCTCGTGGATGGTGAGGATGCGGAGCGACCGCGCGTTGTACTCGCGCAGCATCGACTCGACCTGCTCCTCGCTCCAGCTCTCCGGCGGCGGCGTGATGGCGAAGAAGCTGTCGAGCCCCGAGTCGAGCGGACCCGGCGGGATGAGCATCGCGCCGCCGAAGGCGCGCAGGAACGGCGGGGTCCAGATGATCTGGAGCGGCGCATCGGACAGGCCGATGAGATCGCGCTCGCGGATGAAGGCCTCGATCCGCTCGTGCTCGGCGCGGCAGTAGTCGAGGAGCTCGTCGGCGCGCGGATGCTCGACCGCGATGGCGTCGAGCACGCGACGCGTGAGGAGGTCCGTGTCGTCGGGCATCGGCTCGTCGCCGATCCGGGACGGCCACAGCTCGCGAGCGATGCGCAGCATCTCGGCCCGGACCTCGTCGTAGGCGGCGGCGGCGCGCTGCTCGAGCTCCTCGGGCGTGATCGTCGCCTTCAGCGCGTGCTGGAACTTGCGCTCGTAGAGGTCCCGACCGAGGCGGAAGTCGCCGGTCGCGGCCGGCGCCAGGTCGTCACGAAGCCAGGCCACGTAGGCGTCGACGGCGGCGATCGCCGGCTCTGCCGCAGCCGCGACCCGGGCGCGGAGCGTCTCGTCGACGTCGTTCGCCATCTCGAGCGCGGTGCGACACAGGTCCGCCACCCCCGGCGCGGTGACGATCGCCTTCTCGACGTGGAACGAGCTGACCGGCCGCCCGCGGCCGGAGGTCAGGTTGGCGCGGGCCGCGTCGAGGACGGCGGGCAGGCCCTCCATTCGCCCGGCGGCGCTGGCCAGCCGGCCGGCGAGCGGCGCGTAGTCGCGGGAGAGGAGGGCGAACAGGCCGCCACCCAGCAGATACCCGTAGGTCAGCGGGTTCCACGACAGCTCATCGAGCTCCTCGAGCTCGAACCGCATCGCGTCGAGCTCGCCGAGCAGCACCCGCCGGTCGATCGCCTCGTCACGGCTCAGGCCGTCCGCGTCCAGCGTGTCGAACTGCGCGCGCGTCTCGCCGATCCAGGCCAGCGCATCGGCGATGCCCGCATCGGTCAGGTCCGGCCAGCGGTCGTCGTGGTCGTGGTTCCCGGCATTCGTGGCCTGCACCGGGAAGCGGCGGAAGTATCCGTCGAAGAAGGCGGCCTGCGCCTCGGCAACACTCATGTCGCCATGGTCCCACGCCGGGCGCGATGGCAGGCGCTCGCCTGGCGATCGTATATCGGTGATATACGGCAGCAGCCGATCCAGTGGAGGTCGAGGAGCGGCGCACCGGACGCGATGCACCTTGGGGCCTCTGTCAGTCGGGCCGCGCGCTACCCGCCTTCGATGCGGACCGACTCGACGACGCCCTCGATCAACGCCCGTTGCTCCTCTGCGTCCATCGGTCCCACGGCCATAGGGTGATAGGCACCGGCCAAGACGACTCGCACCCCGTTCACATCGACGATGCGCACGAGGTTCGCCTCGCCGGCCGCCACCCCGTTGGTGCGGGATGGGGTGATCCAGGTGGTCAGGTTCGGACACCTGTCCACCGCCGTCACGGTGAACGTTCGGGCGTCGTGCCCATCCACGGTCCCCGCCTCGATCGCGGATGCCTGGAAGCCCGGCATGCTGGCAATCGCACTGGCGAGGTCGTCCAGGCCAGGCCCGACCGGCGCGCCGCGAAGTTCGCCAGTGCAGGGGTCGGCAACCACGTCATCGACGATCAGGAAGCTCACGCCGATCTCCGCCTGGCCCAGGGACGTGCAGACACCCGGCTCGTAGCGGCTCGGCGTGCAGCCGAACCATCCAGTCGGAACCTCGAACGAGAGTCCCTCCGGAAGCGGGTCGGGGACGGCGTAGCGCCCGGGGGCGAGAGAGCGGGCGGTCGCCAGATCGACCGCGTTGATCGGCGTGGCGCGCGGCTCCGACGGGCCGGCGCCCATCGGGGCGCCCTGGAGCGCCGTTCCCCCCGCGACCATCGCGATGATGATGACGGCGGCAGCGGCCGCACCCCACGCCGCCGTCGACGGCGCCAGCCAGGAAAGGGGGATTCCGCGCCCTCGCCGCTGGGCCCTGCCGGGGAGCTGGTCGAGCACGGCGTCGAGGACGTAATCCGGTGCCGCGGTGCTTCCCTCGCGCAGCCAGGCATCGAGCTTCTCCGGAAACGCATCGCGATCGATGAGGTCCTGGCGGTTCATCGCAGGACCCCTCGTCTCGGTGGCCGCGCGTCGGCTTCGAGCGCCGCGCGCATGCCGCGCAGCGCGTGATGGTGCCGCGACCGAACGGTGCCGGGCGGCACGCCGAGCGCCTCCGCGACCTGTTCGAGCGACATCCCGAGGTAGTGATGGAGCACGATCACGGCACGATGATCGATCGACAGCCGCTGGAAGCCGCGCTCCAGCTGCTCTCGATCCGCGACCAGGTCTGCGGCGTCGTTGTGCCACGGACCATCACTGGCGAGCAGGCGGCGCACCGGTGCCCGTCCGCGCACCCTGCGATGCTCCGCGTAGCAGGCCCGCACGAGCAGCCGGTAGGACCACGCGTCGAATCGCTCTGGGTCCCGGAGCTGCGGGAGGGTCTGCCAGATCGCAAGCAATGCCTGCTGGGTGGCGTCGTCGGCGAGCTCCAGGTCGCGCAGGATCCGGTGTGCGACCGCGTGCAGCCGATCGGCCGCGGACTGGGCAAGGGCCGCAAATGCCGACTCGTCACCGCGCTGAGCTCGGATCACCAGCTCGGAGTCCATGCCTCTTCCGCGCACGACGGCCGTGGGGCGGCCGATCCATCGCGCCTGCGGCGTTAGTTGAGGGCAGGACACCATCTTCCACCCCAGCACAAGGTCACGGGTCAGTCAGCGGCTGCGCCCGCGTTCACCGTAGTGAGGAGGTCGCACGCTGTTTCGTTCAATTTTCGCGACCGCGTGCCATCATCGAGCGATGGACGACGCACGACCGACGCCGATCGGTGCATGGCAGGCGATCAACACCGTGCGGGTGATTCGCGACTTCGACGCACGCCCGATCGAGCCCGAGCACCTCGAGCGCATTCTCAACGCGGGGCGCCGCGCCGGCTCCTCGAAGAACCAGCAGCACTGGGTGTTCATCACGCTCCACGACCGGGACCACCTGCGGGAGCTGTCCACCATCGGCAAGTACGCCGGCCATCTCGCCGGCGCGACGGTGGCGATCGCCCTCGTCACGCCGAACCCGGCGAGCCCATCGGTCATGTGGGACTCGGGGCGCGCCGCGCAGAACATGGTGCTCGCGGCGTGGGAGCTCGGCATCGGGAGTGTGCCGGCCACGGTCTACGAGCACGACCGTGCCCACGCCCTGCTCGGCCTGCCGGAGGATCGGCGCTGCGACTTCCTCCTCTCCTTCGGCTATCCGGCCGATCCCGCGGAGCTGACGGCACCGAACCGCGCGGGCGGGCGACTGCCCCTCGCGGAGGTCGTTCGCCGCGAGCGCTGGTGATCACACGGCCGCCGGTTCGATCCGGCGGCCGTGTGTGCGCGGGCGGATGCTGACGGATCGTCAGAGGCCGGCGCAGGTCCCCGGGTTGGCCGCGGGGATCGCGGGCCCCGCACCGGACGGAACATCGAGGTAGGTCGCGTACAGCACCACGCCGATGCTTCCCTCGTTCCGCGCGTTGTGCACGTTCCCCTGGCCGGGATCGACGAACACCTGGCCCGCCGTGTAGGTCTCGCCGGTGCAGGTGGGATCGTCCGCCTGGTAGAGCGTCATCGTTCCGGCGGCCACGACCACGAACACGGGACCGTGGTGCGAGTGCCATCCCGTCACCGCGCCGGGAGCGATCGTCACCTGCTGGACGATGGCGTCCGCCGAGTCCTGCACGTGCGTCACGCGGAAGTGGCCGCCCAGCGTCGACTTGATCTTGACGTCGGTCGGGTTCGCGAACGCGCCACGCGCGAGGATCGTGCCGTGCGGCAGGCCGTGGTCGGCGCGCGCGAACTGCGGCGAGATGAGCATCCAGCTCGCTCCCGCGACGGCCGCGGCCGCCGTCAGAGCGACCAGCAGCACCCAGAGACGGCGAGGAGTGGTGGACCGTGAGATGGATCGCGAGATCATCGGGAATCCTCCGCGTGGTGCGCATGCGGTGGCCATCCGCCACGGGTCGTCACGCGCTTACCCCCTAAAGAGTGCCGACCGCTCCCAATCTGTTCATTCTTCGATCTGAGAGCGAACCAGAAGGGCCGGGCAAGCTCGTGCCTGCCCGGCCCGCGAGGTTATGGATCAGTCGGTGGGCTGGAAGTAGTGGTCCAACGTGTAGTTGGCGACGCTGCTGCCGATGATGATCGAGGCCTCGTCCGCCGATCGGAAGTGGATCCCCGACCACACCCGCGCACTGACGGCGTCGCTGTAGAGCTGTGCCGTCGTGCCGTAGGTGCGGGTGACGCCGGCCGCGCCGGAGGTGATCGTCAAGCCCAGCGTGCCGTCGCCGTTCAGCCGCTCGAGGACCCGTCCCGCTGCGCTGACGACGGAGCAGAGCCCACTCGGCCAATCGGGGTAGGGCGGGCTGGTGAGGAACGGCTCCCAGCCGGGGACGGTGGCGGTTGCCGGGTTGCCGTCC
>DASVFG010000013.1:0-3998 GCA_036380155.1 Candidatus Limnocylindria bacterium | reverse complement strand
GGGCACACCGTGGCCGATGACCGACGTGAACCGCTGGCTCATCGCCCCGGCGACGCTCGTCCAGTTCGTCTGGGGACGTCGCTTCCTCGTGGCCGCCTGGCGCGGCGCCCGGCACCTCGAGGCGAACATGAACACGCTCGTCGCGATCGGCACGCTCGCGGCCTATGGCTACTCGATGGCGCTCACCCTGCTCCCCGACCTCTTCATGGGTGCCGGCATCGGGCACGAGACCTACTTCGACTCCGCGGCGGTGATCATCGGCCTCGTGCTCTTCGGGCGGTGGCTCGAGGCGCGCGCGAAGGGACAGGCTGCGGGAGCCGTGAAGGCGCTCCTCCGCCTCCGCCCGGACACCGCCCGCGTGCTGCGCGACGGCGGTGAGCGCGAGATCCCGCTCGGCGACCTCGTGGTCGGCGATCTCGTCCGCGTGCGCCCCGGCGACCGCGTCCCCGTCGACGGCCGGATCCTCGAGGGCACGTCGACCGTCGACGAGTCGATGCTGACCGGCGAGTCGATGCCCGTCGAGAAGGCACGCGGCGCCGAGGTGGTGGGCGGCACGATGAACGGGAGCGGCACCTTCGTCTTCCGCGCCGAGCGGGTGGGCCGTGACACGACCCTGGCCCAGATCGCCGCGCTCGTCGAGCGCGCCCAGGGCTCGAAGGCGCCGATCCAGCGCGTGGCGGACCGCGTGACCGGCTGGTTCGTCCCGGCCGTCCTCGTGATCGCGGTCGCGACCTTCCTGGCGTGGCTCGCGTTCGGACCCGAGCCCTCGCTCACCTACGCCCTGGCAGCCGCCATCGCCGTCCTCATCATCGCCTGCCCGTGCGCCATGGGACTCGCCACGCCGACAGCGATCATGGTCGGCACCGGCAAGGGCGCCGAGCATGGGATCCTCATCCGCGATGGCGCCGCCCTCGAGCATGCGCAGCGCGTCACGACCGTCGTCCTCGACAAGACCGGCACGATCACCCGCGGTGAGCCGGCCGTGACCCTCGTCCGTCCCGCGGCCCGCATCGACGAACGAACGCTCCTGACGGTGGCCGCCACGGCGGAGCGCGGCAGCGAGCATCCGCTGGCGGAGGCCATCGTTCGCCATGCGACGGCGAGGGGCATCGAGCCCGGCACCTCCACCGACTTCGCGGCCGTCGCCGGACGCGGTGTGCACGCCACCGTCGAGGGTGAGACGGTCCGCATCGGCACCGAGCCCTACCTCGACGACGCCGGCATCGCGATCGACGCGGAGCTCGCCGCGGCGGCGGCCGAGGCTGCCTCGCGCGGCGCGTCGCCGGTCTTCGTGGCGCGCGGGACGCGGCTCCTCGGCCTCATCGCGGTGGCCGATACCGTCAAGCCCAGCTCGCGCGCCGCGATCGAACGGCTGCGGTCGAGCCACATCGACGTCTGGATGCTCACCGGCGACCGGCGGGCCACGGCCGAGGCGATCGGCGCATCGGTGGGCATCGGTCCGGACCGCATCATCGCCGAGGTGCTGCCGGACGCGAAGGCGGATCGCATCGCGGAGCTCCAGGCGGGCGGGGCGGTGGTGGCCATGGTCGGCGACGGCATCAACGACGCGCCCGCGCTCGCGCAGGCCGACCTCGGGATCGCGATCGGCACCGGCGCCGACGTCGCCCTGGAGGCGTCGGATGTCACGCTCGTCGGCGACGACCTCGGCGGGGTGCCGGCTGCCGTGCGCCTGTCGCGCGCGACGATGCGGACGATCCGCCAGAACCTGGCGTGGGCGTTCGGCTACAACGTGCTGCTCATCCCGGTCGCGGCCGGCGTCCTCTTCCCGCTGGCAGGCCTCCTGCTGAGCCCGGCCCTCGCGGCCGGCGCGATGGCGCTCTCGAGCGTCAGCGTCGTCACCAACTCGCTGCGGCTCCGCTCGTTCCGGGCCGCCTGACCGTCACGAACCACGAAGGAGCACCGATGCAGGAACTCGACATGGCACCCCTCGCGACCGACCCGGTGTGCGGCATGGAGGTGAGCCCGGAGGTGGCCGCCGCCCAGGGCCTCACCAGCGAGCACGAGGGAACGACGTATCACTTCTGCGGCCGCGGCTGCAAGCTCGACTTCGACGAGGATCCCGGCCGGGTGCTGTCCCCCGACTACACCCCGAGCATGTAGCCCCACCGGGGCGGGCGCTAGACTCGGGGTCCATGCCCCTCATCAGCACCCGAGCGCTGACGAAGCGCTATCCCCGTGGCGTCACGGCCCTCGACGGGCTGTCCGTCGAGATTCCCGAGGGCATCGTCGGCCTCGTCGGTGCCAACGGTGCGGGGAAGAGCACCCTGCTGAAGATCCTCCTCGGCCTGCTGCCATCGACCGAGGGGAGTGCCGAGGTGCTCGGGCTCGACACCGCCACCCGCGGTCCCGAGATCCGTGCCGCGGTCGGCTACATGCCGGAGCACGACTGCCTGCCGCCCGATGTGTCGGCCACCGAGTTCGTTGCCCACATGGCACGCGTGTCGGGGCTCCCCGCGGGCGCAGCGCGCGAGCGCACGGCAGACACGCTCCGCCACGTCGGTCTCTACGAGGAGCGCTACCGGCCGATCGGCGGCTACTCGACCGGGATGAAGCAGCGGGTGAAGCTCGCGCAGGCGCTCGTCCACGACCCGAAGCTCCTCTTCCTCGACGAGCCGACGAACGGGCTCGATCCCGCCGGCCGGGACGAGATGCTGGGGCTCATCGAGAAGATCGGCCGCGAGTTCGGGATCACCGTCGTCGTCGCCAGCCACCTCCTCGGCGAGATCGAGCGCGTCGCCTCGTGGCTCGTCGCCATCGACGCCGGACGGCTGCTGCGCACCGCGCCGCTCTCGAGCTTCACGGAGCGCACGGGACAGCTCGTGGTCGAGACCGAGGAGGATGCCGGGCCGCTGGCCGAGCGCCTCGCGGCCCGCGACATCGCCGTGATCGCCGACGGCCGGAGCGTGGTGATCGACCTCGCGTCGGGGCCGCCGGGCGACTTCGCGATCGAGAATGCGCTGCGCGACGAAGCGGTGGCCCTCGGTCTGTCGCTCGTCCGGATCGAGCAGCGGCGCCACCAGCTGGAAGACCTGTTCCGAGACGGAGCGCCCGATGCCACCGCCGCCTGAGGCCGCCGGCACGATCTACGACATCGGCTACCGCCACTACGATGGCCCGCGCCTCGGACGGCGCGGGGCGATCGGCGCGATCGTGGCCGCGGGTCTGCGCGCGGTGTTCGGCCTCGGTCGCAGCGGGAAGTCGAAGATCCTGCCGTGGGGCGCCGTGATCCTCGGGCTCATCCCGGCCGTCGTGGCGGTCGCCATCCGGGTCCTCGCGGGCGATCTCATCGATCTCTACCGCTACGAGAACTACCTGTGGGAGATCGGGGCGCTCTTCCCGATCTTCATTGCCGCGCAGGCGCCGGAGCTCGTCGTCAACGACATGCGCCACCGCGTCCTGCCGCTCTACTTCTCGCGGCCGATCGGGCGCCTCGACTACGTCGTCGCCAAGCTCGTGGCGCTGTCGATCTCGCTCCTGGCGCTCAGCCTCCTCCCGGTGCTCGTCCTCTTCATCGGCCGCGTGCTCGGCTCGCAGGACGCGCTGGGCGCGCTCGGCGACGAGATCGGGTCACTGCCGAGCATCCTCGGCAGTGGCGCGCTGCACGCGGTCGTGCTCGCCAGCATCGGCCTCGCCGTGTGCGCGGTGGCTGGCCGACGCGCCTACGCGGCGGCCAGCGTGCTCGCCATCTTCCTCGTCGGCGGCGTCATCAGCAGCATCCTCGAGGAGGAGGGCGCGGCGGACCTGCCCACCTACGCGCCCTTCACGAACCCGCTCGCCATCCTCGACGGCGCGCGGGAGTGGCTGTGGGGCGGGAGCGTGGCGGGCTCGCCGGTCGACACGGCCGCGCTGCCGCTGCCGATCTACGGCCTGGCGACGCTCGTCCTCGTCGCGATCAGCTGGGCCGTCCTCACCCTCCGCTACCGGAGCCTCGCCACGTGAGCGTCCTCGCGCTGCGCGGCGTGTCGCGCTGGTACGGC
>DASVFG010000012.1:0-15951 GCA_036380155.1 Candidatus Limnocylindria bacterium | reverse complement strand
TCGATCGACGGGCTCCTCAACGTGCCCGATCGCTTCCTGCCAATGACCGACGTGACGGTCAGCTCGAGCGCCCACCCGCAGCTCGACGCCTCGGTCCCGGTCCTGGCCTTCCGCCGTGACCGGGCCCAGGTCCTCATCGTGGCCGACGACGAGGAATCCGACGAGCTGCTCGCCGACGTCCTCGACGAGGGGACGGCCCGCTCCTGGCTCGGACCGGGCGAAGAACCGGCTCGCTAGCCGGCGCGCTCGGCGCGGCGCGGCACGCGAGCGGACTCGCGTTCGGCGGCATCGAGCACCATCTCCACCAGCCGGCTGCCGACCTGCGGGTCGAGCCGCCGGACGCGGCCGATCGAGTTCGCCCACCACGGCGCGTTGTCCGAGGTGACGATCTCGTCGGCCGGCTCCTCGAGCACGATCCGCGACCGGGTCAGGGGAAAGGCGATCGCCGCGCGCAGCGGGAGCTCGCCGATGCGCTGCTCGACAGCCCAACGCGCGACGCCCTCGGCGAGGGCGACGGCGTCGAAGCTCGGGTTCGTGCGGCACGGGATCCAGCCGCGACGGCCGCGGGCGTCGAACTCCCAGGTCTTGGCTCGCACGCGGTACCGCCCCTCCCAGTTGCGGGCGGTGATCACCCGCACACCGCCCGGCCCGACGAGGAGGCCGTCGAGGCGCGCCGTGTCCCGCACCGGGAGGCGCGGCGCGACGATGAGCGTGTACGTGTCGTCGAACGCCGGCGCGAGCAGCGACGCCAGCGCCGCGCCGAGGTCGCGCGTGCGGTCCGGTCGGAGCGCCCGGAGCAGCCACGCGCTCCCCACCCCGAGACCCAGGGCGGCCGTGCCGGCCATCGCGCCGGTGGCGCCCGCCGCGCCGTGAACGACGAGGGCGAGCTGCGCGGCGATGACCCCGACGGACAGCATCGACCCCGCCAGGAGCAGTGCGCGGCGGCGCTCGGTCGGGCCGAGGGCGGCCGGTCGGATCACCCGCATCGGTCGACTCCTCCCGGCTCCGCTAGGCTGGATCGATGTCCATCCGCATCCTGGCCACCGTCGATCCGGCGCACAGCCGCGTCGATGCCCGCACCGAGGACGACCATCGCATCGCCATGGACGTCGGTCCGCCCGAGGGGCAGGGGACGGCAGCCGAGCCGAAGGAGGCGCTGCTGTCGGCGTTGGCGGGCTGCACCTCGATGGACGTCGCGAGCATTCTCCGCAAGAAGCGGCAGGTGGCGACGAGCTACGAGGTGGCGGTGAGCGGCGAATCCGCGGACGAGCATCCGAAGGTGCTCCGCACGATCACGGTCGAGCATCGCGTCGCCGGCAACGTCCAGGCAGAGGCGCTGCGTCGATCCATCGAGCTGTCCGCCACGCGCTACTGCCCGGTGAACGCGATGCTCTCGGCATCGGCGACGATCGAGCACTGGTATCGCCTGACCGGCGACGACGGCAGCGTGGTCGAGGCGCTCGTGGCCGTCACCGGTCCGGAGGGCAGCCGGGTCCTCTGAGGGGTGCGCCCCGGTCACGAGGCGCTGCGGAGCTCCCGGGCGCCGTCGAGCGCCAGGCCGATCGCCTCGCGGAACGCGTCGAGATCGAATGGCTTGGCGACGACCGGACCGATCGGCTCCAGCTCCGCGAGCCGCTCTCGACTGGCGGCCGACACGAAGACCGCGGGGATGCCGGGCCAGGCGGTGCGCAGGAGCTCGGTGATATCGCCGCCGTCCCCGTCGGGGAGCATGACGTCGACGACCATGAGATGCGGCAGCGCAACGTCCATGAGGTCGCCGAGCTCGACGATACGGGTGCAGGTCACGACCACGAAGCCCATCTCACGGAGGAGATCGGCCTCGAGCGCGGCGATGTCGGGATCGTCCTCGAGGACGTAGGCGCGAAGGGCGCCGTTCGCGTCAGTCATCGGGGGCAGTGTCGGCCGCTCGACCGCATCGGTCCATGGCCCATCCGCATGGTACCGATGGGCTAGACGGGTGCCTTGCAGGCCCTTGGTACCATCACCGCCCGCGATCGGACCGCACCGCAGGGCACACCGGGGGTCACGACCGCGACGCAAGGAGCACCGCACGTCCAATGGCGCGATCGATGTGGCGGGGGGCGATCCAGTTCGGACTGGTCACCATCCCGGTCAAGCTCTACCTCGCGACCGAGGGCACGAGCATCGGGTTCAACCTGCTCCACGCGAGCTGCCTGAACCGGATCCAGATGAAGGTCTACTGCCCGTACCACGACGAGGTCATTCCGCGCTCGGAGACCGTGCGTGGCTACGAGTGGAGCAAGGGCAAGTACGTCGTCGTCAGTGACGAGGACATCGACTCGGTCCCCTTGAAGACGATGCGGGCCATCGAGATCGAGATGTTCGTTGCCGCCGATCGCGACAACGCGGGCATCCAGTTCGTGAAGCAGGCGTACTACCTCGAGCCGGAGCAGATCGGGGCCAAGGCGTTCTACCTGCTGAAGTCGGTCCTCGCCGAGCAGAGCAAGACCGCCATCTGCAAGATCGTCCTCAAGGACCGCGAGCAGCTCGCGGCGCTCAATCCGTTCACGAAGACGATGCTCCTCACCACGCTTCACTGGCCGGACGAGGTGCGCGCGACCGACGAGCTGTCGCTCCCCGAGGACGAGATCGACATCAAGCCGTCGGAGAAGAAGATGGCCGAGCAGCTGGTGGCGAGCATGACCGGCGAGTTCGACGCCGCCGACTACGCCGACGAGTACCGCCAGGCGCTCATGGCGGTGATCGAGAAGAAGGTGGCGGGCGAGAAGCCGGAGCCGCAGCAGCGCGCCGAGCCGACGAACATCACCGACCTCATGGCCGCCCTCGAGGCGTCCGTGGCTGCTGCCCGCCAGGACCGCCGCAGCGCGAAGGCGGACGACGAGGCCGAGACGCCCGCCAAGGCCGCGAAGGACACCAAGGCCCCGGCGAAACGCCGCCGCAAGACGGCCTGACGTCCCGGGCCGTGCCCCGCGACCAGCTCGACCTGTCGATGCCGCCCGCCGGCGGCACTGGCCTCCCGGCGCGCATCGAGCCGATGCAGGCTTCGGCCGGCTTCGAACCGTTCGACGATCCCGCGTATCTCTTCGAGCCCTGGTGGCCCGGGGTCCGAGCACAGGCGTGGGTCGAAGGTGGACGCCTCGTGCGACTGCGGGCGGCAGGCCTGGCGGACGCGCTCGAGACGTTCGCGGAGCTCGCCGACGAGCTCCCGCAGCGCCTCATGGAGGACGGCGTCCTGCTGGACGGCTGGCTGCTCGCCCTCGACGAGGGCGGCTGGCTCGACACCGGGCTGCTGCGAGCGCGACTGGGCGGGGATGCGCATGCGGGACGCCCCGGCTTCGTCGCCTCCGACCTCCTGTGGTGCGGCGGGGTCGCGTGGACCCGGCGGCCGTTCCTCGCCCGGCGGCAGCGCCTCGAGGCGGTCCTCCTCGACGGCGACCGCTGCGTCGTCTCCCACAGCCTGCGCACCGAGGGCACGCTCCTCGCGGAGGCGCTCGCCCGCTTCGGGCTCGACGGGCTGTCCGCGCGCCGGCTCGATGCCCGGTACCGCGCCGGGCCCGCCGGCGAGGCGTGGCTGCGCGTCCCGATCGTCCCGGCACCACGGCCGGAGCGGCCGCGGCTCTCGCTCATCCAGCGTCTGCCGCTCGAGGTCTGAGCGGCGCGGAGCTCAGGGGAGCGCCGACTCCAGGATCCAGGGCCACGGCGGTCGGGTCTGGAGGCGCTCCGCGGCGGGAAGCATTCCATCGGCCGGAACGGCACGGAACACCGCGAGGTCGTAGCTCAGCCGCGGCGTGGGGGTGGCCCGGTCCGGATCGGGGAACTCGCGGCCGCGCACGAGCTCGCCGATACGAAGCAGCTCGTCGATCGGGTCGCCGCGGTGGTGGGCGAGGATCACCGCCACTTCCCAGGTGAAGAGCTGGTCCGGGGCCGCGTCGATCGCGCTGTCGATCGCGTCGCGAGCCTCCTCGTCATTCCCGTCCATGGCATGGGCGAGGGCACGGACGCTGGGGTCGGCGATCTCGTCCGCGACGAAGGGCTCGCCCGCGGCACGCAGCGCCAGCAGCCGGTTGAGCTCGCCGAGCGCGCCGAAGTCCTCGGCAAGGGCCGCGTCGCCGATCGGCACCGCTCGGGGCCAGTCGACGCCGAAGGTCGCGAGCCGTGACCCGAGGAGCGCCTGCCGGTAGGCGTCGTCCGCGGCGGCCGTCTCGCCGAGGTCGTCGAGAAGGAGCGCGGCGGTGATGAGCTCGGCACCCGCGAACTCCGAGGTTGCCACCGCTCGATCGGCCGCCCGCCGGCTGCACGCGTCGTCGCCCAGCTCCCTGCAGGCGAGCGCGAGGTCGATCCACGATTGGCCGTCACCGGGATTGCGGGCGACCGCGGTCTCCGCCGCCGACCGTGACTCCTCCCATTCCCCGAGCTGGCCGGCGACGATGGCCAGGGCCTTCGGGGGCGACGGATGCCACGGGTCGATTGCCGCGGCCTGCTCGAATCGGGCGGCGGCCTCGACCCGGTTGCGGGCAACGACGGCGTCGGATCCCAGGCGGTACGCGACGGCTCCGGCGTCGGAGGTCAGCATCCCGGCCAGCAGCGCCAGGCCACCGACCGCGGCGGCCAGCGGCGCCGCGACGCGCAGTCGCGAGGGAAGGGACAGCGGTGCCCACCGCACGGCGCCGGCATCGGTCAGCGCCATCGCGACGAGGACGATCGCGAGGAACCCGAAGTTCGGCATGAACGTGATGTCCTCGAACAGGCCGCCGATGCCGAGCCCGAGCAGGACGGTCGCCGCGGCGCGACCGGTGGGCGTGCGGCTGCGCCACGGCCCGGCGACCATGGCCAGGATCACGACGAGCACGATGGCGGCCGCGAGGCCGACGAGCCCGGCGTCACCCAGCACGCCGAGCGGCAGATTGTGGGAGTGCGGCTGACGAACCGGGAACGTCCCGTCTGCCGCGGCGGCCTGGCGGGCGATCGGCATGAAGCCGGGGCCGATGCCGGTGAGCGGGTCCGTGGCCCAGGCGGTGAGCGTGTCACGCCACAGGCTGACCCGGTAGAGCAGTGACGCGACCGCCGTGACCCGGGGCGCGACGAGCACCGCGATGGCCACCAGCGCGAGCGCTCCGCCGATGCCCGTCGCCCACGTCGCGGTCGGATGGCCGCGCAGGCGGTCGGCCACCCGGCCGCGGTTCGCCCACGCCCATGGCGCACCGACGATGAGAGCGGTGGCGCCGATGGCCAGCCACGCGGAGCGTGAGCCGGACAGGATCGTGTACGGCACCGCGACGGCGACGAGGCCGGTCCGCACCGTCCTCCTCAGCCACGGCGGCTCGATGAGCCCGGCGATCGCCCACGCCGGCCACAGGACGAACGGGGGAACGGCGACCGACCCGAACGGGCTGCCCTCACTGGGGAGTCGGATCGGCGGCAGGCCGGGCGCGCCGACGAGGATCCACTCGACGCGTCGCTCGAGGAGCACGAACAGGCCGGGAATGGCCAGGACCAGGGTCGGGATGCTGACGACCAGTCCGACCCACGACGGCCGATGACGGATGGCGAGCAGCGCGACCGGCAGCATGGCCGCAAAGCCGACGATCGATGCCATCGCGCGGAGGCTCATGCCCGTGTTCATGGCCGATGCCGTGGCGAGCGCGAAGGCCGCCAGCAGCCCGAGCAACGGGACGTCGATGGGGGTGCGGGGAAGCGGAAGCCCTCGCAGGGCGGCGACGGCGACGGCCGCCACGACCCCGGCGCCGGCCAGATGGAGGGCGACCTGGAAGCGCGGGTCCCACAGGGCGGCGTCGTTGCCGAGGTACGCGAAGACGGCAAGGCCGAGGCCGATCGCGAGCCACTCGACCCAGGAGCGAGCCCGAACCCAGCGGACCGCATCGGCCCAGGCGCCAGACGCGGTCATCGGCCAGCGAGCCGCTCGAGGGCGTGCTCGAGCTTCGTCATCGGCTCGGGCGTGAGGCCGGGCATGCGCCCGAGGTGCGCAGCCGCCTCTGCCAGGGCCGCCTCGTCGCTCGACGACGGGTCCATCTCCAGCTCGACGACGTGGAGCGCGCCCGCGGATCGCCCGCCGGCCTCGATCTCGACGACGTCGAGGGTCAGCGTTCCGAGTCGTGTCCCATCCAGGGTCACCGCGCGCTCGGTCCGCTGCTGGCGAAGGCGGAGCCGCTCGCGGAGGGGAGCGCCACCGGCGAGCTCGGCGAGGAGGTCGCGGGCCTCGCTGGCGGGCCAGGCTGATGGGTCGAGGACGTCGGTGGCGGGACCCTCGACCTCCGGCCGGCGATGGACACCGGCCTCGGTGGTTGGCGCATCCGGCGGTCCCTTCAGCGAGACACGCAGCTGGCCCTCGCGTTCGCGCAGCCGGCAGGCCCAGCGGGCGGCGGCCAGGGCGCCGTCCTCGGTGTCGAGGTAGCGGTCCACCTCGGCCACCATCGCGGCAGGCCCCAGGGATGCCCGGCCGAGCGCCGGAATGGCGGCCAGCGCATCGAGCACGTCGGGTCCGTCGGCGCGGAGCTTGGCCTCGACCTCAATCGCCATAGGTCGCCGCCGCCGCCCGGACGGCGTCGGCCACGGCCGATCGCAGCTCGGGCGGGCCGAGGACCTCGACCCCGTCCCCCCAGGAGAGGATCCACGGCTGGATCTCGACGATCCCGGCCACGGTGACCGCCAGGTCCACGCCGCCATCCGGCCGCTCGACGAGCTCCTGCGACCGGTGCCACACCGCCTCCCGGACGCGATGCGCGACCCGCTCGGCGAACCGCAGCTCGACGCGCACGGTCGGCGTCGAATCCGACGACCAGATGCCCCACGAGTTCGCGAGCCACCGATCGGGATCGAAGGTTTCGGGGATCTCGTAGCGATCGGTGGTCAAGGTCGCGGATCGGATGCGCTCGACCTTGTAGGTGCGCATCGCGCCGGCCGGCTCGTCGAAGCCGATGAGGTAGACGCTGCGGAGCGCAGCGTCGGGCTCAAGCGCGTACGGGTGGACGCGGGTCGTTTTGCGGGGGCCGCTGCCGGGGTCGTAGTCGATCTCGACGACGCGCCCCTCCGCCCAGCCGCGCGCCACGGCCGAGAACGTGCGGCTGAACGGCTCGTTCGGATCGTGCTCGCCGAAGGCGACCATGGTGGCGGCGACGTGCCGCGCGATCGGCTGCGGGAGGGCATCGGCGAGCTTCGTGAAGGCGCTCACCACCGCCGCGTCGTACTGGTCGGACCAGCGGGCGATGAGTCGGGACGCGAGGAAGAGGACGATGGCCTCGGGCACGCTGAGGCGGAGGGGCGGCAGGAAGAACTTGCGGTCGATCCCGTAGCGGCCGCGGCCGGCCTGGAAGACGGGCACCCCGAGCTCCTCGTCGAGGGCGTTGATGTCGCGGTAGACGGTGCGCGTCGTCATGCCGGTGAGCTTCGCGATCTCGCTGACCGCCACGCCACTCTCGCCGCTGCCGCGCGAGTAGAGGATCGACGCCACGGACAGCAGCCGGGCGAGCCGATCGCGCTTGCGGCCGATGCGGTCGAGGGCGGCCCCGTCATCGTCCCAGCCGTCCCAGTCGTCGCGCTCGCTCACGGCCGCGGTCCCGTGGCGGCCGGGCGTGCCGGATCCGAGGACCAGGCGCTCCACGAGCCGGCGAAGAGCCGGCCGTCGCCCATCCCGGCCAGCTCCAGTGCGAGCAGGTCGTGCGTGGCGTTGATCCCCGAGCCGCAGTAGGCGACGACCTCGCGGCCCTCCACCCCGAGCTCCCCGAACCGGGCGCGGAGCGCGTCGGCCGACAGGAAGCGACCGTCGGGGCCGATGTTCCCGGTCCACGGCGCGCTCACCGCCCCGGGCACGTGACCGGCTCGCGGATCGATCGGCTCGATCTCGCCGCGGTAGCGCTCGGCGGCACGCGCGTCGAGGAGCAGGGTGCGCTCGTCGGCCGCCGCCACGGCATCGGCATCGGCGACGTCGTCCCGTGCGGCGCGCGGCGTCCACGTCGCCGGCGGATGGGATGGCTCGTCGGTCGTGAGCGGCAGGCCGGCGTCGGCCCAGGCGGCGATCCCGCCATCGAGCACGGCACAGGCGGATCCGCGCCCGAAGTGGCGGAACAGCCACCACAGCCGCGCCGCGATGCTGCCGCTCGCGTCGTCGTAGGCGACCACGACGTGATCGTCGCCGATGCCGTGCGTGCCCAGCGCCTCCGCGAGGTGGGCGGCTGACGGCAGCGGGTGGCGACCGTCGGTCGGGGCACCGGGCGTGGCGAGCTCCGTGTCGACATCGAGGAACACGGCGCCCGGCAGGTGGCCCGCGTCATACCGCTCGCGACCCGGCGGACCGGACAGCGCCCAGCGGACGTCGGCGATCCGGAGCGACGGATCGCCGAGCGATCGGTGGAGCCAGTCGACCGTCACGAGCGGCCCGGGAAGGCGCAGCACGGGCGGATTCTAGTCGCATCCGGCGATCCGGCCGGGTCGCGCGATCGGCCCTGGGCGAGGACGAAGAAGGCGATGGCCGGGCTCGGGCAGCGGCGGATGGGCCGTCGGGGCGGCTAGCCCCCGGAGCTGGATGGGGCGGGCGAGCCGCTCCCGGACGGGGATGGCGACGGTCGGGGAGTCGGCGCCGGCTCGCCGGGCAGCTGCTGGATGATCGCGCGGTTCACGGTGTCGTCGACGCCGATGAGGAGGAAGACGAACTCGCCGCTCGACCAGGTGTAGATCATCGTGCCGGCCGCGGTGGCGTTGTCCTCGGGACGCACCCACACCGAGGTCCCCGCGACCGACGCCGCTTCCCACGGATCGGGATCGAGTCCGGAGATGCCCACGTAGCGGCCGGCCGTCGCAAGGTGCGGTTCGAGGTCCTCGGTCGACACGTCCTCCCCGTCGACGCGCATCGCGTAGAGCGTCGCGCGTGGCTCCTCGACATAGGCGAGGGCGAGCGACGCGAAGCGGTCGCCGATCTCGCCGTACGCCCGGCCGATGTCGCCCGGTGTGAGGGCGAACTCGTCGAACGGGGCGACGATGACCGGGACGCCGTTCGCGTCGGTGGGGATCAGGCCGGCCAGCTCGGCGTCCGGCTCGTTCGTGTAGCGCGGCGTCGGCGCGGGCGTCGCGGTCGGCTCGGGCGTGATGGCCGGCGTGCTCGAGGGGCCGGCGCTCGAGGGAGCGGCGGTCGGCTCCTCCGACGATGGCGTGGCGGTCGAGCACGCGGCGACGACCGACGCGAGGAGCGCGAGGATCAGCGCGGAACGGGCCGCCGGCAGGCGCGGCGAGGCAGGACGAGGGATCGGCATCGGCGCCGCGGATGATACCGCCTAGGCCGCGCCGCGCGCCTCCTCGGTCACCGGTTTCGCCCGCCGGCCGCGTGGGCGTCGGGGAGCGGATGCCCTTGGGGGAGCAACCGGCAGCGGCGGGGCGGCCGGCACGCGATCGGCGCGGACGACGCGGTCCTCGCCGGCCCCCTTGCCGTGATAGAGGGCCATGTCGGCGGCGGCGATGAGCCCGGCTCGGTCGGTGGCATCGGCCGGCAGGGAGGCGACGCCGACGGTGATCGTCACCTCGGCAGCCTCGCCAACGGTGATCCGGTTGACGGCCTTGCGGATGCGCTCCCCGAGCCGGACGGCATCGGCGGTGGTGGTCCCCGGCAGGATGAGGGCGAACTCGTCGCCGCCGTAGCGGTAGACGCGGTCGCCCGAGCGCGCCGCCCCGGCGATCGCGGTGGCGACCCGGTGGAGGAGCGCGTCGCCGGCCGGGTGACCGTGGCGGTCGTTGTAGGCCTTGAAGCGGTCGAGGTCCATCATCAGCATCGCGGCGCGACGGTCGGCGGCGCGGGTGCCGACGACGGCACGCTCGACGAACGCACCGAGGTCGTGCTGGAACGCGCCGTGGTTTCCGAGGCCGGTGAGCGCATCGGTGTCGGCGCGGCGGCTGACCGCGTGATGCGCGTCGGCGTTGCGAAGCGCGATCGAGGCCTGGCCGGCGAACAGCTGCGCGAGCTCGAACTCGCTCGTCGAGAAGCCGACTTCCTCGCCGCCGACGCGCGACACGTTCATCGAGCCGAGGACCTCGCCGCCGGCGACGAGCGGCACGACGATGATCGCCTCCGGCTCATTCGGTGTGCCGGGGATCTGGAGCGCGCGCGAATCGGCGAGCGCGTCGTTCGCCAGGATCGGCTCGGCGTGCTCCACCGCCCAGCCCATGAGGCCGCGGCCGAAGGGGATCACGTACTGGCTGACCTGCTCGGCGTGCCGCTCCCGCGCGAGCACCGGGACCATCGCCTCGCGCGCGTGGTCGACGCGGTAGATCGAGAGGTTGTCGTAGGGCACGACGTCGTGGAGGCCGTCGGCGATCGTCTCGAGGACGCTCGCCTGGTCCAGGGTGGCGAGGAGGCGCTCGTTGATCTCGAGCAGCCGGCGTTGCGAGTCCGCCCGCCGGGAGAGCTCGTTCGACTGCGCCACGAGGCGCTCGTAGCTCGTCGCGTTCGCCATGGCCTGCGCCGCGTAGCCCGCGAAGATCGCCATCGTCTGGAGATCGTCATCGGTGAACCGGTTGAAGCCGAGCTGCGAGAGGACGATGACGCCGAGCGCCTCGCCCTCGTAGAGCATCGGCACGAGCAGCATCGACTCCGGCACGTCCTCCGTGCCGTCGATCGTCTTGCCGCGGTCGTCCTCGAGGGCGTCGTTGATGAGCAGCGGCTCGCCGTGCTCCGCGACCCATCCGGTGAACCCCTCGCCGACCCGGACGCGCAGGAGGGCGACGGCATCGTCGACCGTGCCCTCGAGCATCTCGCGCGTGAACGCGATCGGCTCGCACATGCCGCGTTCGCGGTCGACGCGGTAGATGCGGATGTCGTGGTAGTCGGCGAGCGTCTTCGCCTCCGTGACGATGGCCTCGCCGATGGCCTGGACATCGGTCAGGCGGTTGAGGCGCGCGGAGAGGTCCTGGATGGAGCGCATGCGGGTCGCGGACTCGGCGACGGACTGGTAGAGCCGCGCGTTCTGCATGGCGACCGCCGCCTGGTCGGCGAAGGCCTGGACCAGCGCGATCTCCTCGTCCGGCCACGTGCGATCGGCGTCGTGGTAGAGGCCGATGACGCCGATGCCGCGCCCGCGACTGACGAGCGGAACGATGCAGACGGTGTGAATGCCCTCCTCGGCGTACGCGCTGCGCATCTCGCCGATGGCCGGGTCGTCGTGGGCGCCCCGGCTCCACTGGGGACGGCCCTGGGCCATCGCCCGCAGCGAGATCGTCTCGCTCGAGTGCGTCAGCGCGGCGCTGCGGGCCAGGAACCGGTCGCTCAGCCCGCGCGAGGCGAGCATGACGGGATGTGGCGTGTCGTCGAACAGCCACAGGCCGGCACGATCGGCGCCGAAGAGCGAACGCGTGCGCTCGATGATGTCGTCGAGGACGCGGGTGAGGTCGAGCTCCCCGGCCAGCTCCTTGGCGACCGAGGTGAGCGCCTGGGCGCGTCGCAGCTCGCGCCGTGCGCGGCTCAGCAGCCGGGCGCTGGCGAGCGCGGTGGCGGCGGTGGCGAGGAGGGAGCCGACGAGGGCCGGCGGCAGCGCGTCCATGGTCGCGATGTCGACGACGAGCGCGCCGACCGTACCTCGACGCGTGGCGAGCTCATGGACGACCTGGTCGCCCTCGCGCTCGACCGGTTCGGCCGGGTCAGGACGCGTTGCCGGGGGCGGCTCGCGATAGCCTGCGTGGGCGGCGAGCGTCATCGCGTCATCGGTGCGCACATAGATGGCGACGCGGTCGGCGGCGAGCTCGGTGCGGAACGCCTCGACCACGGTGCGCGCCACCGAGGCGCTCGTCGGCGTCGTCGCCAGCCCGGTGGCGATGCGGCCGAAGATCGTGAGGTCGTGCGCCGGCGCCGAGGCCGGGGGCACGTCGCCGGCCACGCCGCCCTCCACGAGGAGTCGTTCGACGTCGGTGCGCCGGAAGCGCCGGTCGCCCCGCGCGTTGATGCGATAGGCGGTCAGCCGGCCGGCATCGGTCCAGGTGCGGATCGTGTTGGGATGCACGCCGAGGAGTGCCGCCGCCTGGGCGACGCTCAGCAGGGCTTCGGTGTCGGGTCCCGGCATCTGGCGTTCCATCCCTCCCCCGCGCGACCCACGAGCTCCCGGTCCGGATGGAGCTTCTGGTAGGTCCCGTGCATCGGACGATAGAAACGGCAGGTCGATCCCGCGATGCCTCGATGGTCCCAGGGGTCCCGGTACTGGTCAGGCGAGCATGGCCGACAGGAATGCCCCGACCCCGCCAATGGCGAGGAGGGCGACGGCCACGGCGAGCGCGATGACTCCGATGGCCGCGCGGCGCCGATGCGGGCCGCCGAGCAGCCGCATCGCGTCGTCGAGGGCGAGGGCGCTGATGACGAACCCGCCGTCCGGCGGCTCCAGCCTGAGGTCGCCCGCCTCGGTGCGCGTCGCCCGGGCGAGCACGAGGAGCCGGTCGGTGACGTTGATCGAGCGCGTCACGGCGCGTGCCTCGGTGGCCGGCCCGTGGCGCTCGACGAGACGGGCGACCGCGGACGCGTGGGGTTCCTCGAGGGCGGACGGGACGCCTCGCCACACCTTGGGGATCGCGATGAGCGGCTCCGCCGCGCGGGCCGGGTCGAGCGGCGTGGACCCGTCGTGGTCCCACAGGTCGAAGGATCGGGTCTCGCGCAGGCGCTCGACGGTGCGCCACGTGCCGCCGATGCGCACCTCGACGTCACGGTGGAAGGCCACGAGGCGCTCCCCGTCGCCGGCGTCGAGCGGGTCGCGGCACCGGACGCGCCCGGTCACGCGGACCGCCCGCGGTGGAAGGGGATCGGCATCGAGCAGCTCGCCGACGCGGTGCTGGCGCGGGCCGGCCAGGCGCCGGGCAAGGGACGGGGACGCGCCGCTCGTCCGCAGCACGACGAGCGCGGCAACGGCGAGCAGGAGGCCCGCGACGACCATCGCCGCGAACGCGGCGCCCAGCGGCATCAGCCGCGTTCCGCGAGCGCGGCGACGCTGGCGCCGCTCACGCGCTCGAGGGCCCCGGGTTCGATGGCGAACACGGCATCGGGAAGGCCGGCCGCGGCCCAGACCACGGCGTGGCCCTGGAGATCGGCATCCATCACGACGCTCACCGGAGAGGCGTGCCCGAACGGCGGGACGCCACCGATCGCGAAGCCGGTGGCGTCGCGTGCCTCGTCCGCGGTGGCGCGTCGGACGCTCGGAACGTCGAGCGCGGAGGCCAGACGCGCGAGATCCACGCGGTTCGCCCCCGAGACGAGGGCGAGCACCGGCTCGTCGCCGGCCATGAAGACGAGCGACTTCACGATCTGCGCAACCTCGCAGCCGACGGCGCGCGCCGCGTCGTCCGCCGTGCGGGTGCCTTCCGGAAAACGCTCCACGCTGATCTCGAGGCCGGCGGCGCGGGCGGCATCGGCCACGCGATCGACATTGGGGTGCATCGATCGATCATAAAGTGCGTGCTACGCTTGCCGGCACAACCCAACGAACGACAGGGGAGCGCGACAGCGCTGAGAGTGCGGACGCCACGGTGGCCGCAGACCCTCGAACCTGATCCGGGTCATGCCGGCGAAGGAAGTCGAAGCAGCACGTGCCGCGGCGCGCCCCACCGCCTCCCGAGAGGCGCCGGAGCGCGCCGTCGTCGTTTCGCGGGACCGATGGACCACGCAGGAACCAGGCAGGAAGGCACCGATGCGCATCGTGATCGTCGCGGGTGGCGAGCTCGACCCGGGTGACGCGGACCGGCTCGATGGAGCCGACCTCGTGATCGCCGCGGACGGCGGCGCCTCGGCGCTCGACGCGCTCGGGCGCCGGCCGGATCGGCTCGTGGGCGACCTCGACTCGGTCGAGTCTGCGCTCGTGGTCCGCCTCGAGGCGGACGGCGTCCCGGTCGACCGATATCCACGGGACAAGGACGCGTCGGACACCGAGCTCGCGCTCGCGGCGGCCATCGCGGCCGGCGGCACCGAGCTCGTCCTGCTCGGCGCGATCGGCGGCGCGCGGCTCGACCACGAGCTTGCGAACCTCCTCCTCGTCGCCGACCGCGACCACGCCTCGCGTGACCTGCGCGCCGTGCGGGGCGGGACGACCGTCCGGGCCGTCCACGGTGGGCGGCACCTCGAGCTGGTCGGCACCGCGGGCGACCTCGTCACCCTCCTGCCGCTGGGCGAGGGGGCGCACGGCGTGACGACCGGCGGCCTGCGCTGGGCACTCCGCGACGCGACGCTGACGCTCGGCGGGTCGCGCGGGCTGAGCAACGTCGTCGACAGCGCGCCCGCATCGGTCTCGCTGGAGCGCGGGACGCTCCTCGTCGTCGAAACCACCACACAGGGAGCGAATCCATGACCTCATCCACCGATGCCGGCGGCGTCCGCTGGCGCACGGTCGACATCCTCGTGGCGGCCGTCGTCTCGGCGGCGTTCGGCGTCGTCTTCTTCGCCTGGAACGCGCTCTGGATCGCCGTCACGCCGCTGTTCGTCGCCCTCCCGCCGGCGCAGGCCGTCCTGTACGGGGTCTGGCTGCTTCCGGGCGTGCTGGTCGGGCTCATCGTCCGGCGGCCCGGCGCCGCGCTGTTCGCCGGGGTCGTGTCCGCGATGGTGTCGGCGCTCATCGGCTCGCAGTGGGGTGGCGACGCCATCCTGTCCGGGTTGCTCCAGGGCGGGGGCGCCGAGCTCGCGTTCGCGCTCGGTGGCTATCGGCGATGGACCCTCCCGTGGGCCGTCCTGGCGGCGGTGCTCGCCGGCGTGGGCGCCGCGATCCACGACACCGTCCTCTGGTATCCGACCCTGGACCCGGCGTTTTGGGTGATCAATGCCGCCGCCACGATGGTGAGCGGGGCGCTCGTCGCCGGGGTCGGGGCCTGGCTTCTCGTCCGCGCGCTGGCCGCCACCGGCGTGCTCGCACCGTTCGCCGTCGGGCGCGAGCAACGCCCGGTCTGATCGCCCGCGGCGACAATGCCGCCATGGAGATGGCGGTCCGTCCGACGGCGGTCGAGGCACGCGGCTGGGGCATCCGGCACCCGGGTCGCCGCGCGTGGGCGCTGCGCGGCCTCGACCTGCGGATCGAGCCGGGCGAACGCGTCCTCCTGCTCGGGACGTCGGGCGCAGGCAAGTCGACGCTCCTCGCCGCGCTCGCCGGCCTCATCGATCCGGCCGGTGGCGTCGAGACGGAGGGAACGCTTCTCGTCGACGGCCGTGACCCGCGCGAGGCGCGTGACCGGAGCGGGCTCGTCTTCCAGGACCCCGAGACGCAGATCGTCATGGCCCGCGCCGGCGACGACGTCGCCTTCGGCCTGGAGAACCGATGCGTTCCGACCGAGGCGATCCCCGACCGGGTCACCGCCGCCCTGGCGGCCGTCGGCTTCCCGTACGGTCCGGATCGCTCGACCGATGCGCTCTCCGGCGGCGAGCGCCAGCGGCTGGCGATCGCCGGCACGCTCGCCCTGCGGCCAGGCTTCCTGCTCCTCGACGAGCCGACGGCGAACCTCGATCCGGTCGGGGCCGATGACGTCCGGGACGTCGTGGGCCGCATCCTGGCGCGGTCGGGCGCGACCCTCGTCCTCGTCGAGCACCGGGTCGACGCCGCGCTGCCCCTCGTCGACCGCGTGGTGGTGATCGCGGCCGGCGCCGGCGTCATCGCGGACGGCGACCCGTACGAGGTGTTCCGCGCACGCGGGACCGAGCTCGCGGCCGCGGGCGTCTGGGTGCCGGACGTGCCACCGCCCGCCCCCGCGCGGCGCGATCGGCCGGCGTCGTCCACGCTCGTCCTCGCGGAGCGCGCCGCGTTCCGCTATCCCGCCGCGGACGGGGATGCCGTCGGCCCGGTCGACGTCCAGGTCCGCTCGAGCGAGGCCCTCGCGATCGTCGGCCCGAACGGGAGCGGCAAGTCGACGCTCGCCCTGCTCCTTGCCGGTCTCGTGGCGCCCCGCATCGGCCGCGTCGTGGCCGGGGAGTCGCTGGCCGCGGGGCACGGCCTC
>DASVFG010000011.1:0-14535 GCA_036380155.1 Candidatus Limnocylindria bacterium | reverse complement strand
CGGGAGCTCGCGGCCGAGCATCGTGAGGCGTTCCATGTGCGGGTAGGTGTCGAGGAAGGCGGTGCCCACCTCGAGCAGCCACTCCTCGACCGTCCGGCACCGCGCCCGCAGAGAGATGGCGTGGATGAAGTTCTTCATCGTGTCGGTCGCCACGACGCGACGGTTGTCCCCGATCGTGTACGAGTCGAGGAACTCGGTGCCGTGCACGACCACCTCGATCTCGGCCGCGGTGAGAACGTTGTCGCGGCCACGGAACGGGGACTCGGGGATCGGCGTGACGTCGGTCAGCGGCTCGGCGTACGTGCGGTAGACCTTGACGTCGGCCTTGCCGTAGCGGATCTCGTGCTGCACCCGGCGAGTCTAGCCGGGGGCGCTCGCGCTGCGAAGGGTCGCGAGCCGGTGTGCCGCGATCGACACGACGTCGTCGAGCCCGCGCCGCAGCTCCGCCGGGCGCTCGTTGCGCAGGGCGGCCTCGAGGAGCGGCACGATCTCCGAGCGGGGCCGTCCTGCGACGAAGATCACGAAGCGGAAGCCGAAGATTCGCTCGTAGGCGTCGTTGAGGAAGGCGAGCTCCTCCGTGACCCACGGCGCGCCGTCGTCCGGTGTGTCGAAGCCCTGCTCGGCGTGCGAGAGAGCGCTGACGCTCGCCGGGTCGGCCCCGATGCGCGGATGCGCGTCGAGGAGCTCGATCTGGGCGTCCTCCGGCAGCTCGCGGGCGACGTCCTGCGCGGCGCGGATCAGGCCGGCATCGTCCTCGAACGGCCGACGCGCGACCACGGCGGCGAGCGTCCGCGGGGCGTGCTCGAACAGCGGTCCCAGGAGCGGCGCGGCGCTGTCGGCCGGTAGGGCGTCGAGGTCCGCGATCGCCGGGAAGCGTGGGAACCGGAGGCCCCCGCCATCGGCATCGACCGTCAGCTCGAGCTCGACCAGGTCGCGCAGCGCGAGCCCGTTCTCCGCATTCGTCTCCGGGATCGCCGGCTTCAGCGCCGCCCGGTCAGCGGTCACGGCACCAGGGTGGACGGCAGCGACATGGAGGCCGCGCCGCAGGTACCAGGCGATCGCGTCGGTGTTGTCGTTCGTGGTCACCAGCCAGACGCGGGGGAGTCCGGACGCGGCCGCGACGCGGACCGCTGTCTCCAGGAGCCGCGTCCCCGCCCCGCGCCGGGGAATCGCGCTGTGGATGGTGAGAATCTCGAGTCCGCCCTCCGACTCGGCGACGGTGAGGAGCGCGGCGGGCTCGCCGTCCACCTCCGCCACGATGCCCTCGTGCTCGGTGGGGTCGAGCAGCTCGCCCAGTCGGGCGACGTGGTGATCGCCTCCCTGAGCGCCCCCGATGAGGGTCCGCGCCCATGCGCGATCGGACGCGACGAAGTCGCGGATGTCGACGCTCACGACGCGTGCTCGCTCAGCTGCCGCGGTACGTGCTCAGGCCGTACGGGCTGAGAAGCAGCGGGACGTGGTACGAGCGTTCGACGTCCGTGATGCGAAGGGCGACCGCGGCGCTCTGGAAGAAGGCATCGTCGTCCTCGAGGTGGCCGCCCACGTCGAAGGCAAGCTGGTAGTCGCCGGCGGTGAGCTCGTCGCCGTCGAGGAGGTCGCGGATGCGCCCGTCGGCATCGGTCCGCAGGTCGGCCACGAGCTCCGGACGCCCCTGCGCGTCCAGGCGGAACAGGGTCACTCCGACATCGGCCGCCGGCAGGCCGGTCGCCAGGTCGAGGACGTGGGTGCTGATCGTCGGCTGAGATTCGGCCATGGGACGCATGATGACCGATGGGACACCGGGCCGTCCGGGTATCCTCCATCGATGGCAGACCTCATCATCCGTGTCGGCGACGACCTCGAGTTCACCGCCCGCTGGGAGCCCGATGCGCCCCGCACTCGCGAGGCGCTCGCGCCATGGCTGCCGATCCGGTCGCAGCTCATCCACTGCCGATGGAGCGGCGAATCGACGTGGATCCCGTTCGGCGACCGGCGGCCGGACGTCGGCTTCGAGAATCACACCGCGCATCCCGCCCCGGGCCAGATCCTCATCTACACCGGAGAGGTCAGCGAGTGCGAGATCCTTTTTCCGTACGGCGCGTGCAGCTTCGCCTCACGGGTCGGGCCGCTGGCGGGGAACCACTTCGCGACGCTCACCAGCGGGCAGGAGCAGCTGCCCGAAGTCGGTCGCCGCGTGCTCTGGGAGGGCGCGCAGCCGATCGAGATCCGCGCCGGCTGAGCCGGCCCTTCCCGTGACCGATCGCGTGGTGGTCGGCGGCAGGGTCGTGGCGGCCACCGGCAGCCGGCCCGCGGACGTGGCGATCCGCGACGGCCGCATCGCGGCCGTGGGGGAGAACCTCCCGACGGATGGCGCAGACGTCATCGATGCGACCGGCCTGCTGATCCTGCCCGGTGTCGTCGACGTCCACACCCATCTCCGGCTCGCGGACGACGACCATCCCGATCGCTTCGCGAAGGACCTCGCCGCCGCAGCGGCAGGCGGCACGACCACGGTGCTGACCTTCAACAATCCGGGCACGGGAATCAGCGACGCCGGGTCGCGCTCGCTCCTCGCGGGCCTCGACGAATTCCGCTCGCGTACGGCGGGACAGATGCCGATCGACGTCGGCCTGTGCGCCGTCATCACGAACGGCCAGCCCGACGCGATCGACGAGATCCCCCAGCTCATCCGGCGCGGCGTCCCGAGCGCGAAGGCGTTCATGGTGTACGACTTCGCGCTCCCGGCCGATCGGTTGCCGGAGGTGCTCGCTGCCATGGCATCCAACGGTGGCCTGCTCCAGCTGCACTGCGAGGATCCGGCGACCATCGATCCGCTCGTGACGGCCGCCCTCGCGGCGGGGGACATCGGGCCGCGGCACCACGCCCTCACGAGACCGACCCGCGCCGAGGGCCGCGCGGTGCGTGCCGCGATCGAGATCGCCCGCCGGGCGGAGGCGCCGCTCTACCTCGTCCACCTGTCGTGCGAGGAGGCGGTCGACGCCGTCGCCGAGGCGAAGGCGCGCGGCGAGCCGATCTTCGCCGAGACGTGCCCGCACTACCTGACGCTCACCGCGGACCTCTACGACGATCCCGATGACGCCGAGGTGATGAAGCGGGTCATCTCGCCGCCGTTGCGCACCGCGCGTGACGTGGAGGCACTGTGGGCCGCGCTCCGCGACGGCATCCTCGACGTGGTGGGCAGCGACCACGTCCCCGACCGTCTCGACACGGAGAAGTCCATTCCCGCGCCACCCTTCCCGGAGATCAGCAACGGCGGGCCGGGCATCGAGACGCTCCTGTCGGTGGTGTACGACGCCGGCGTGGCGGAGGGCCGCATCGGCGTCGAGCGCCTCGTGGACGTGCTGGCCACCACGCCGGCGCGCCTGTTCGGCCTGCCCTCGAAGGGCGCCGTCGAGACGGGGCGTGACGCGGACCTCGTCCTCTGGGATCCCGGCGCGACGCGCGTGCTGCGCCAGGACGGCCTCCACCACACCAGCGACTACACCCCGTACGAGGGTCGTGCGGTGCGTGGCGCACCCCGGGTCGTGCTCTCGCGCGGCGCCGCGCCGTCGCTGCGCGCGGGCCGATTCCTCGAGCGCGTGTCGTTCGCGCGATGATCCGAGGGAACCCGAAGCGGGGTCACGGGCGTCGTGGCGGCGTGCATCGACCGATCCGACCCGTTCTCGGCGTCCTCGCGACCGCCGTGATGCTGCTCACCGCCTGCGGGGGCGGGGGAGCGGTCCCGACGCCGACGGGATCGGTGGGCGGTGAACCGTCACCATCGGGCAGCAGCGGTGGTGACCCGATCGGGTCCTGGGCGCTTCGCGAAGGCAGCGGCCCGGCAGGCCCGATCGTCCTCGTCGACGACTTCCCGATCACCCTCGAGGTCATCGGATCGAGGATCACCGGGCGCGCCTGCAACGACTACGGGGCGACGATCGTGCCCGTCGGTGACGGCATCGAGCTGCGGGAGCTCGCGATGACCGCGATGGCCTGTGTCGACGAGCGGATCATGGCCGCCGAGGCCGCCTATGGTGCGGCCCTGGAAGGCGTGCGTCGCATCGCGATGGAGGGTGAGGAACTCGTACTCACCGGACCGGGCATCTCGCTCCGCTTCGGCCGGCTCCCCGAGGTGCCGACCGCCGAGCTGGTCGGGACGACCTGGACGCTCGAGTCGGTGTTCGTCGGCGACGTCGCCGCATCTCCGTTGGGGGAACCGGCCACGCTGCTCCTGCGGGAGGACGGCACGTTCTCCGGCTCGACGGGCTGCCGCGCGTTCGACGGGGCATGGATCGAGGCCACCGGCCAGATCCAGGCCACCTCGATGGCGATGGACCAGACCGAGTGCCCTGCCGACCTAGCGGGCCAGGACTCACACGTCGTCAGCGTGATCGGCGACGGGTTCGTGCCGACGGTGGAGGGCCAGCTGCTGACCCTGACCGATCCGGGTGGGATCGGGCTCGTGTACCGAGCCGGCGAATAGCGAACGGCCTGGAATGCAAACGACCCGGGGCCGAAGCCACCGGGTCGTTTGTGATGCGAAGTGCTGGCGCCTAGCGGCGGAAGCAGTCGCTGCAGTAGACGGGCTTGCTGCCGGTCGGGCGGAAGGGGACGCGAGCCTCCTTGCCGCAGCTGTCGCAGGTCGCGCTGAACATCTCGCGCGGGCGATCGCTGTAGCCGCCTCCGCCGCCACCGTAGCCGCCGCCACCACCGTAGCTGCTGCCGCCGCCGCTCTCACCACGCTGCGCCTTGCGGGTCGCGCGGCAGGCCGGGCATCGGCGCGGCTCGCTGAACTGACGGTCCGCGTAGAACTGCTGGTCGCTCGCCGTGAAGGCGAACTCGGTGTTGCAGTCGACGCAGGTCAGCGTCTTGTCCGTGAACGTGTACAAAGAGAAACACTCCTTCTCGTGCGGCCTCAGCGAGCCATCTCGCCGTTAGACCGTGAGAGGAGCGTTCGTGGTGCCGCGCGGGTAATTGAGTCCCCGTGGGGACATTGCTTCAGCGAGCATACCACGGATTCCGTGGCGTGACCAGTATTTCGCCATCCGTGCCTGCCGTCCCGCCTCGCAGCCGACCCCTTGCCTGGCTCGGTACACTGCTGGCCATGGCCACCGACGAGAAGCTCGACCACCTCCGCCGTGTCCCGCTCTTCGCGAAGCTCGGCCGTCGACAGCTCGAGCGCATCGGTCAGCTCGCCGACGAGGTCGAGGTCGGGCTCGACAAGGTGCTCGCCGCGCAGGGCCACATCGGGCACGAGTTCTTCATCGTGCTCGATGGCCACGTCTCCGTGCTCGAGGACGGCAAGCCGATCGCGCAGCTGCACCGCGGCGACTTCTTCGGCGAGATTGCCCTGCTCGACGGCCACGTCAGAACGGCGACCGTCCGCGCCGAGGGCCTGACGCGCCTCCTCGTCATCGGCCATCGCGAGTTCAACGCGCTCATGGACGAGTTCCCGGAGATCCGCGACGCCGTGGAGGCCGAGCTGGCCGCCCGACGTGGTCGATCCGAGGGGTCGGCACCGGCCTGAGCCGCGCGCGGCACCAGGGCGTGTTCCACGCAGGGTGACCGGCAGCATCGAGCGCACCAGGAGCCTGGTCGATCGGCTGCTGCCTCGCGGGGCGGCGATCCTCGCTGCGCTCATCTTCGTCTCGTACGCGCTCGGGCTGGTGCGCGATCGGCTGTTCGCGGGAACGTTCGGTGCCGGTCGCGAGCTCGACGCCTACAACGCGGCGTTCGTCCTCCCCGAGCTCCTGCTCGACGTGCTCGTGGAGGCCGGGCTGGCGGCACCGTTCATCCCCATCTTTCTCCGCCTCCGCGCCGGCAATGACGCCGCCGACGCCGATCGGTTCGCCCGGACGATCCTCTCCGCGGCGGTGGCCGTCATGGGTGTCGCCTCCCTGCTCCTGCTCGTCTTCGCCGAGGCGACCGTCGGTGCCATCGCCCCGGGATTCCGTGGCGAGCAGCGTGAGCTCTACCTCGGGTTGTTCCGCACGATGCTCATCACGCAGGTCGCGTTCGCCGCGTCGCTGACGCTCGGCCAGGTCCTCCTCGCCGAACAGCGCTACTTCTGGTACGGCGTCGCCCCGCTGCTCTACAACCTGGGGATCATCGTCGGGACCGTCGCGTTCGCGCCGAGCCTCGGCATCTACGGACCGGCCATCGGTGCCGTCATCGGCGCCGGGATCCACCTCGGGTCGCGGTTCGTCGGTCTGCGTGCCAGCTCGTTCCGTCCCGGCCTCGGCTGGTCCGCCCGGCGAGATGCGCTGCGCGAGTTCGTCCGGCTCGTGCTGCCGAAGGCGGTGAGCCAACCGGTCGAGCCGATCACGTTCGGGTTCTTCACGGCCGTCGCGTCGTCGATGGCGGCCGGCGGGATCACGGCATTCAACTTCGCGCGGAACTTCCAGAGCCTGCCGGTCAGCCTCGTGGGGGTTGCCTTCGCGGTGGCGGTCTTTCCCGCCCTCGCGCGGGCGCATGCGGAGGGCGATCGCGGAGGCTTCCGCCACCTCGTGGTGCTCAACGCCGCGCGCATCGGCCTCGTGACGATCGCCGCGGCGGTGGTCATGGCCGTCTTCGGCGAGCTCGGCATCGGGATCCTGCTCGGTGGCGGTTCCTTCGACGCCGCCGACGTGGCCCTCACCGGATCGCTGCTGGCGGCATTCGCGATCTCGGTTCCGTTCGAGAGCCTGAGCCACCTGCTGAGCCGGGCGATCTATGCCACCCGCCACACCGTGCTCCAGGTGCTCGCCTCGATCGTCGGCCTCGTCGTCACCGTCGTCGCGACGCTATCGCTCGTGGGCGCGATCGGGCTCGTCGGGCTGCCGCTCGGGTTCGCGATCGGCCAGGCATCGAAGACGGCCCTGTTGGCCCTCGCGCTCGGCGTCCGGATGCGCGCCTGGCGCGCCGAGCTCAGGGGCCCCGGGGCGTCGTCGGCATGAGGACCACGAATCGGCCGTCGCGGTCCGGATAGGCGCCTTCGGGGCGCGTCCAGCCCGGACCGATCGTTTCGTAGCCGGGCGGCCCCTCGAAGGCGGGCCAGTTGCGCTCGAGCTCGGCGAGGTCCTCGAAGTTGCCCGGCCCGTCCGACGCTCCCCAGATGGACGACACCCGCGGATACCACGGGTCGAGGATGTAGGCGCCGGTGATGCGGGCGTCGTCGAAGATCGTGGGATCGGCATCGGCGCGGTAGCCAGTCATCACCCAGGAGTGGGCACCCCACCACGGGAACATGACGACTGGCTTGTCGAGCTCGCTGATGGCGGTCGCCGCGTCCCGCAGCGCGGCGGTGTACGTGTCGTAGGCCCGCACCTCGTAGCCGGTTGCTCCGTACGCGCTGAGGGCGAGGCCGACGGCGGCCGGTCCCCACCCACCGTTCTGGCTGTCGTCGAACGCCTCCCATTCCCCGATGCGGTCCTTGATCTCCTGCTGGAACGCCTCGCTCGGCGTGCCGAGGCCGAGGATGGTGAGGACCATCTGCGTCGCGGCTACGGCGCAGTCCTTGTCGGTCAGCTGCGACGTGAACACCGCGTCGTGGTCGTCGACGAGCGCGACATCCACCGGCTCGCGGGGGATCGGCGTGGCGGACGGGACGGGGTCGGCAGTCGGTCCGCCCGACGGATCGGAGGTCGGTATGACCGTCGAGGAGGCGCTCGGCGCAGGCGTGACGACGACCGTGGGAAGCGTCGAGCGGCGAGGCGGCGGATCCACGAAGTTCTCGATGCGTGCGACGAGCCGCTCGAAGCGTTCGCCGACACCGAGCAGGTTCGTCTCGACGGCGGCGAACCCGGTCGCGAAGAGGACGATGAGCGCGAGAGCGGCGAGGCCGAGGCGGCCGCGCGTCCCCCGCGGCGGTGCAGCACGCATGGTGGTCCCGGGCAGGATGACAGTCCAACCCCGGACCGGCAACATGGGTCGATGTCCGACCGCCGGGGGATGGCTGCCCGCGCTGCACTCGCGATCCTCGCGTGCGCCCTCGTGGCGCCCGCGCCCGCGTCCGCCACCGGACCGCGGGACGTCAGCCAGCGCTCGACCATCAGCGCCACGCTCGATCCCGGCGCCGGCCGGCTCGAGGCGGTGCTCGACCTGGAGCTCACGAACCGGTCGGGTGCCACGCTCGAGCACGTCGACCTCAGCGTCGTGCCGCAGGCGCTCGGATTCTTCACGCTCGGCGATTCGGTGGAAGTGGACGGTCGCGCCGTGGAGCCGACCTGGACGACGTCGATCAACCTGCGCGTACCGCTCGAAGGCCTCGCGCACGGTGCCGCGGCGCTCGTCCACGTCCCGTTCCGGCTCGACGTGGGCCTGGCCCCGGACGCGTTCCGGGCACGGACGAGCTTCGCGAACGGGGTGCTCAGCTTCGGGCAGTGGTACCCGATCGTGTCGACGGAGCACGAGGTCTACGGACTCGGCGACCCGCAGATCAGCTTCACCGCGGCATCCGTTCGTCTCGAGCTCACCACCACCGTCCCGCTGCCGCGCGATGCCGTGGCCTGCCCGGGACTTCTCGAGGCTCCGGCTGCCAGCGGCACGAGCTGGACGTGCGAGTCGACCGACGTCCGCGACTTCAGCTTCGTCGTCAACCCGCGCTTCGTGCGCACCGAGGCCACCGCCGGCGACGTGGCGGTCCGCGTCTACACCGAGACGGTGGACGGCTCGGCGACCGCCGAGCTCGCGACGCAGGCGCTCAGCGGGCTCGAGGAGCGGTTCGGCCCCTATCCGTGGCCCGATCTCGTGCTCGCCGAGGTCGGATCGGCCGGCGGCTTCAGCATGGAGTACCCACGGGCCATCCATCTCACCCGTGACAAGGTGGTCGACCCGTACGTGGTGTTCCACGAGGTCGCGCACCAGTGGTTCTACGCGCAGGTCGGCAACGACCAGCAGGCCGAGCCGTGGCTCGACGAGGCATGGGCCGACTTCAGCGCGCGCGACCTGCTCGGCGTCGGTGAGAACCAGTGCTCGTCACGGCCGGTCGACAGTGACGTGTTCGCGTGGCCGGCCGATGCGACGAGCGGCGGCGATTGGACGAGCTGCGACGGCTACTTCCACGCCGTGTTCTACCGCGGGACGGAGCTCATCACCGCCATTCGCGAGCGGATGGGAGACGATGCGTTCTTCCGCGCCATGCGGCGGTGGTTCGAACAGCGACGCGGCGGGTTCGTCACCGAGGGCCAGCTGCTCGGCCATCTGCAGGCGTTCACCGACGCCGACCTGCGGCCGACGCTGGACGGCTACCTCCAGGCGTATGAGCTGGTGCCGCCGAAGCCGTTGCACACGATCCGGCGCATCGGCGCTCAGGGGTAGCTCCAGGCCTCAGGCGCCATCCTCCAGGACCGAGCAGATGTTGCCCGCCGGATCGGCGAACCACGCAATGGGCGGGCCTTCGCCGCGCATCACGCCACGTTCGTCCTGCGGCATGCCGTCGTAGCGGAGGAAGGTGACGCCCCGCTCGACGAGTGCGTCGACCGCCGCGTCGATGTCCTCGACCGGGAAGTTCAGGCAGGTGTACGTGGCCGGAATGTGGTCGTCCTTCGGGTAGATCAGCCCGATGCCGCCGTTGGCGAAGTGCAGGGTGAGCATCCCGTTGTCCTCGGAGACCTCGAGGCCGAGCGTCTCGGCGTAGAACGCTCTGGCGGCGGGAATGTCATCGCTCGAGAAGCCGGAGAAGGCGCGGCTGGTGGCAAGCATGGGTGAGCTCCTGTGCTGGTCGAAACCGACGATGTCCTGCCGATCAGACGGCGCCCGGCCCGAGAACTCATCGCGTAGGTCAGGCTGCGGATCGCCTTCCTACGCGAGCCGCTCGTAGGCGCGGAGGGTGAGGAACTCGGCGAACTCGTCGTCGAGGACGAGGCCGTCGAGCAGCTCCGCGGCGGCGTCCCATGGAGCGTCGGGGGCGTCGGCCCGCAACGCGCCGAGCTCCTCGTCACGGATCCGTGCATAGCGACCCGCGGTGAGCGGCTGACCGTCGTCGAGCGGGATGCGGTGCACGCGCCACTGCCAGAGCTGCGATCGGCTGATCTCGGCGGTCGCCGCGTCCTCCATGAGATTGTTGATCGCGGCCGCGCCATTGCCGCTCAGCCACGACGCGAGGTACGCGAGTCCGATCGAGACGTTCGACCGGACCCCGGCTTCGGTCACCCCGCCGGTCGGCACCTGGGCGTCGAGGAGGTCGCGTGCCGTCACCCGCACCTCGGGTCGCAGGCGGTGCTTCTGATGGGGTGCGTCGCCGAGCACACCGTCGAACACCTCGCGCGCCACCGGGACGAGGTCGGGGTGCGCGACCCATGTCCCGTCGAACCCGTCGCCCGACTCGCGCTGCTTGTCCGCACGGACGGCCGCCAGGGCGCGCTCGTTCACCTCCGGGTCCCGGCGCGACGGGATGAACGCCGCCATTCCCCCGATGGCATGCGCGCCGCGGCGGTGGCAGGTCCGGACGAGGAGCTCCGTGTAGGCACGCATGAACGGCACCGTCATGGTCACCTGCGCCCGGTCGGGAAGCACCATCTCGGGACGCCCGCGGAACTTCTTGATCACGCTGAAGATGTAGTCCCAGCGACCGGCGTTCAGCCCGGCCGCATGGTCGCGGAGCTCGAAGAGGATCTCGTCCATCTCGAACGCGGCGAGGACCGTCTCGATGAGGACGGTGGCGCGGATCGACCCGTGCGGGATGTCGAGCGCCTCCTGCGCGGCGACGAAGATCCGGTCCCAGAGCGCCGCCTCGAGGTGGTTCTCGAGCTTCGGCAGGTAGAGATACGGGCCGGAGCCGCCGTCGAGCAGGGCGCGAGCGTTGTGGAAGAACCAGATCCCGAAGTCGAAGATGCTGGCGCTGATGGGGGACCCGTCGACGAGCACGTGCCGCTCGTCGAGATGCCAGCCGCGCGGCCGGATGCAGAGCGTGGCGGTCGTCTCGTTCAGCCGGTAGTCCTTCTCGTCGGTACTGAACGTGAGCGTCCGTCGCACCGCCTGCGCGACCGCCCAATGGCCGGTGACGACGTTGTCCCAGGTGGGGGAGAGGGCATCCTCGAAGTCGCACATGAAGACCGAGGCGCCCGAATTCAGGGCGTTGATCATCATCTTCGGCTCGGCCGGACCGGTGATCTCGACGCGGCGATCGTCGAGATCCGCGGGTGCGGCCGCGACACGCCAATCAGCGTCACGGCTCTCGATCGGGTTCGGCATGAAGTCCGGCATCTCACCGCCGTCGAGCCGTCGTTGACGCCGCGCGCGATCCTCGAGCAGGTGATGGCGCTCCACCCGGAACGCGCGGTGGAGGTCGGCCGCGAAGCGGAGGGCGTCGGGTGTGAGCACCTCGGCGAGGTGGGGGACGTCAGGCCCGAGGATCTCGATCCCGTGTGTGGCAGCGTTCATCCCACCAGCCTACTCACTCGGCACGCCCGCGGTGGGCGATGCTCATCCGGGCTCGACGGTCTGGCGGCCGTACGACATCGCCCGGATCGGCCGTTCGGCGGCGCAGTCCTCGATCAGCTGTGTCATGCGGCGGTCGCGCGTCTCCTCGCGCTTCGCGCTCATCACCCACCACGTGACGGCGCGGCGGTAGGACGGGCTGCGGCTCGCCCAGTACGCCTCCGCGCCGGGATTCCCGGCGAGCCGGGCGAGGTACTCGGGGGGCAGCTCCGCCGGACGCTGCTCGTACGAGTACGGCGCGACGGTGTCCGCGTCGCGGGCTTCGAAGGCGCGGAGGCCGGCCTCCCGCATGCGACCCGCGGCGCGGAGCCTTGCGACCTTGCCGATGTTCACGGCACTCCAGTTGCTCCCCTTGCGGCGCGGGGTGAACCGGGTGGTCGTCATCTCGTCGTCGACCCGGTAGGTGATGCCGTCGATCCATCCGTAGCAGAGCGCCTCGTCGACGGCCTCCGCGTATGTCATCGCCTTCCGATCGACGCCCTTCTTGTAGTAGCCGATGAAGGCCTCGGACACGGCCGCATGGTGCTGCTCGAGCCAGTCGCGGAAGTCCTCCGGGGTCGCGAACACGAGGACCTCGCTGCGCTTCGGTCGCCGCACCGGGCTCACCAGCTGCCCTCGTCGCGGATGAGCCGGTGGAGCACTCGGCCTGCGACGAGGCGCCGATAGGCCGCGGTGGACCGCACGTCGTCGATGGGCGCGAGCTCGGCCTCGAGGGCGTCGCGCGCCGCGTCGGCGGTGTCGCGCGTCGGTCGGCTGCCCTCGAGGATGGCCTCCGTCGCGGCCGCACGAACCGTGGTCGCCGCCACCGATCCGAGGGCGAGCCGCACATCGGTCCATGGACCGTCGTCGGCCGGCATCCGCCAGGCGAGGGCGACGACGACCTTGCTGATCGCCTGTGCGCGACGCGTGCCGATCTTGCGGAACCGGAGCTGACGATCCGTGGCGAGGGGGAGGCGAATGCGCACGAGCAGCTCGTCGTCGCGGCGCGCGGTGGTGCGGTAGGCGGGCCAGAAGTCGTCGGCGGCGACCGTTCGCTCGCCACCGGCAGAGGCGAGCACAAGCTCGGCGCCGAGCGCGAGCAGGATCGGCAGCGTGTCGCCGGCCGGCGAGGCGTTGATCGCGTTGCCGCCGATCGTGCCGCGATTCTGAATCTGCGCGGCACCGATCGTGGCCGCCGCCTCGACGAGCCCGGGAAGGAACTCGGCGACGACGGGCGAGCGCCGCAGCTCGGTGTACGTCGTCAGGGCACCGATGACCAGCGCGTCGTCCTCTCGGGCGATACCGCGCAGCTCGTCGAGGCCCCAGAGATCGAGGATGCGCTCGGGTGGCTCGACGAGTTCGCCGGTGAGCTGCACCATGAGGTCCGTGCCACCGGCGATCGGGCGCCAGGGAGCCTCCCCATCGGCCGCGGCCAGCAGGTCGAGCGCCTCGGCGAGCGTGCGCGGCGAGACGGAACGAGGTTCGACGGCGTTCGGCATGGGCGGGCGGCTGCGCCGCTCAGCCGCGCAGCCCGCGGATGAACCGCAGGAGCAGCCAGATGCCGATGACCGCGAGGACGAGCTGGCCGGGCGTCAGGGCGAGCGTGATGTCGTGGTCGGCGAGCGCTTCCTCGAGCGGCTCGGGCTGATCGGTCATGCGGATCTCCTTCGGTCGGCGGCGAGGGCGATGGCGTCGATGATCTTCGTGTATCCCGTGCAGCGGCAGAGGTTGCCGGCGATGGCCTCGCGAATCGCCTCCTCGGTCGGATCGGCCCCGCTGGCGAGGAACGCCTCGGCCGCGACGAGCATGCCGGGCGTGCAGATCCCGCACTGCGCCCCGCCCGTCTCGAGGAACGCCTGCTGGAGCACGCCGAGCGCGTCGGGGGCACCGAGGCCCTCGACGGTGGTGATGTCGCGACCGGCGGCCTGGCTCACGGGCACGAGGCAGGCGTCGACGACGGCGCCATCGACCAGCACGCTGCAGGCGCCGCACTCGCCCTCGCCGCACCCCTCCTTCGTCCCGGTCAGCCCCAGGTCCTCGCGCAGGACGTCGAGCAGGCGTCGCATGCCGGTCACCTCGACCTCGACCGGAGCGCCGTTGACCGTGAACGCGAAGCTCATCGGTCGCGGTCCTGCGGTGGATCGGTCGGCGCGCGGAAGGGCATCGGATCGCCCCCGGCGGGGAGGTCCTCGACGGGTGGGACGGCGGGCTCCGGCGCGTCGAGCGAGATGCCGGGGGCCGGGGGCGGGTCACCGCCGGTCAACGCGGCAAGGATGCGCTCCGGGGTGGCCGGCAGGTCGTGGATCCAGACGCCGGTGGCATCGTGGATGGCCGCCACCACGGCCGGCGCGCCGACGTCCATCGGCAGCTCGCCGACGCCCTTCGCGCCGTGCGGCGCGCCCGAGTAGGGCTTCTCGACGAGGACGGTCCGCAGGCGCGGGGCATCGAGGGCGGTGGGGATGAGGTACGTCGCCAGGCGGTCGTTGAGGTAGCGGCCGTCGACGAGCTTCATCTCCTCGATGGTGGCGTAGCCGATCGCCTGCAACGTGCCTCCCTCGACCTGGCCCTCCGCCATGATCGGGTGGATGACGGTGCCGATGTCATCGGCCGATACGCAGTCGCGCACGGTCACCTCCCCGGTGTCGAGGTCGACGTCCACCTTCGCGATCGCGCAGGCCCACCCGAAGGCCGGGTACGCGTCGCCGCGGTACGTCGTGTCGTCGAACGGCTCGCCGGGATAGGGCGTGAAGCGCTCGTCGATCCGCATCGGCCCGGCGTGACGGTACGACGAGGCGAACGGCTGCCCGGTGGCAGCCTCCACCCGGTCGCGGAGGCGCTCGGCGGCGCGGATGAGGAGGCCACCCACGACCATCGCCGTTCGCGATGCCACCGTGGGCCCGGAGTCGGGGACGAGGGACGTGTCCTGCGGCGCGAGCTCGACCTCGCCGAACTCGACGCCCAGCGTGTCGGCCACGAGCTGCGGGAAGATGGTCTTCGTGCCCTGACCCATCTCGGTGCTGGCGGTGAGGATCCGGATGCGGCCGTCATCGGTCAGCTCGAGCGACGCGACCGACGCGAGCCGCACTTCACCGGAACCGGTGAACCCGGCGCCGTGCCAGCCCAGCGCCAGCCCGATGCCGGTGGCGGTCCGCGCCCCCT
>DASVFG010000010.1:0-8798 GCA_036380155.1 Candidatus Limnocylindria bacterium | reverse complement strand
CTCCACGCGCTCGACGCCCTCGGCGATCCGCCCTACAACCTCTTCCTCCACACCTCGCCCGCGGGTGAGCGGCTGGAGGGCACGTTCCACTGGCACTGGGAGATCCACCCGCGGCTGCGGGTGATCGCGGGCCTCGAGCGCGCCACGGCATTGGCAGTGAACCCCGCGGCGCCCGAATATGCAGCCGAAGTGCTGCGCGATCGGCTGAATCGGTAACACCTGGGGGGCGTGATGCGTCAGGGGCGGACCAACGGGGGGTCGGGGGTGCGGAGGTCCGTGTGCATTCGATGGCGCTCCCGGGTCCGGTCGCGTGGAGTCCTTCCGCGGTGAGCCGTACCCCCGACGAGCGCCTCGAGCAGGAGTTCGCGCAGCTCTTCGAGGAGTACGCCTCGCCCATCTACAACTACGTGCTGCGCATGGTGTCCGACCCGGACCGCGCCGCCGACATCACCCAGGACACCTTCATCAAGGCCTATCGCAAGCTCGACACCGTGACCGAACTCGCCGCTCGCCGCTCGTGGCTCTACCGCATCGCCACCAACACCGCCATCGACGACATGCGTCGGCGGCGGATGCTGACGCGCGTCGGCGACGACAGCCCGGTGTTCGAGAACCGCGCCGATGAGGGGCCTGGGCCCGAGGCCCAGGTGATGGCCGGCACGCTCGACGAGCGCGTGCAGCGCGCCCTCATGTCCCTCCGCCCGAATCACCGCCAGTGCCTGCTCCTCAGCGACCTCGAGGACATGGGGCCGCAGCAGATCGGCGAGGTCATGGGCCTCTCGTACGCCGCCGTCCGCACGCTCCTCTGCCGGGCGCGGGGCGAGATGCGGAAGGCGCTCGCCGCCGAGGGGTACGCGCGATGACGTTCGACCGCGACCGCCACGTCGACTTCGAGGAGCTCATCAGCGCCGCGATCAGCGGCGACATCACGCTCGACGAGCAGCACCGCCTCGATGCGCACCTCGCCGGGTGCGCCGCGTGCCGCGCCACCGCCGATGCCTTCGCCGCGCAGCGACAGATCATGTCCGGGCTCCGCCACGTCGCCCCGCCACGCGATCTCGGTGCGCGGGTGCGGACGCTCGTCGAGCTCGAGCAGCGACGCGCAGTGCCGTGGTGGCGGCGGCCGGCGGCCATCTTCGCGGGCGTCGGGGGCGGGCTGGCCGTCGTGGCCGGCGCCCTGCTCGCCATCGTCCTCCTCGACTCGCCCACGCCGCCGGACGTTGGCCAGCTCAGCCCGACACCGGTCCCGAGCGTGAGCGTCGCCCCGCCCTCCGTCGAGCCATCCAGCGTTCCGACCGGCGCCCCGGTGGTGCCAACGCTCCCACCCGCTCAGACCCCCGCCCCGTCCGGCACCGTCGCCACGCCCGTGCCTTCGACCGGGCCTGAGCCGACTCCGCCCCCGAACGAGCCGGCCCCGGATCCGGACGGCTACGTCGCGGTCGCCGGCCCGCTCGAGAGCCCGACGATGTCGGTCATCGACGGCACGACCGACGAGGAGGTCGCGGTGATCGCCGAGCCGAGCGAGACAGATGCGGTCGGCGTGCCCACCAGCGCCGAGCTCTCCCCCGGCGGCCAGTGGCTCGCCTACATCGCCTCGCTCGGTGAGAGCGGCATGAACGAGGTCCGCGTCACCCGGATCGGCGACGCGCTCGATCCCGCCGACGGCGATGCCATCACCCCGGTCGAGAGCGACGTCGAGGTCGGCAGCTCGTTCGCCATCGGCCGCTCGGTGGCCGGCAGCCCATTCGTGGATCGCATGAGCTGGTCGCCGGATGGGCACTGGCTGGCCGTCACGATCGCCGACCCGGACACGCTCGAGGTCGACAGCGACGTGTGGATCTTCGACGTCACCGACGGCACGTCGCATCGCCTGACCGATACCGGGAATGGCTTCGCCGGCAGCTTCGTCCCCGCGACCGAGGACGACGCCGATGGCGCGGCTCGCCTGTGGGTCAGCCTCGCCGGCGACGAGCCGCAGTCGCATCTCGTGGAGCTGGCCAACGACGCCGAGATCGCGGTCGTCGACCCCGCCCAGGACCCCATCGCCAGCGTCCGGGCCTTCCAGCCGCTCGTCAGCCCGAATGGCGCGTTCGTCATCGCCTGGACCGGCCGGATGGCCGTCCTCGGCGACCACTGGGCATTGTCGGAGGGCGGACAGCCGATCCTGGCCGCGCATGCTCCGGGCAGCGATGAGCCGTTCGCGCAGGCGCGCTCGCTGTTCGGCGACCTCGTCATCGACCGCGACGCATTCACCTGGGCGTCGATCGCCTGGAGCCCCGACGGCGTCGCCTATGCGCTCTGGAACGCCAGCTGGACCGGGGCGTCGCAGGGGTCGCAGGGGCAGTATCCGGACGCGACGCGGGTGTACTTCGGCCACGCGACCGACCCGCGCGGCCTGACCGAGGTTCATGCCATCGACATCGGCGACGTGCCGGACGATGCACGCGTCGTCGACGTCAAGGTCGCCCCGACCGGGCGCCACCTCGTGATCACCGCCGGCCGTCCGACGCCAGGCGACCTCACGCCGCGATCCGCGGATCTGCTGCTCATCACCCGCAACACGGGCCGTGTTGCCGACGAGGTCGAGGAGCTCGCGTCCGGCGACGACGGTTGGTTCGGCCCCGCCATCTTCGACGACGCCTCCTGGAACGATCTCCTCGCCGAGTAGGCGGTCGGGTATCCTGTGACCCGAGCCCTTTAACGCGGTCCGGCGAGGCCGCCAAGGAGAACGTCTGTTGAGCGAACGCCGCATCCTCGGCGCGGATGAGCTGCGCCGGGCCCTGACCCGCATCGCACACGAGATCGTGGAGCGCAACGGTGGCGCGGCCGACCTCGTCCTCGTCGGCATCCGCAGCCGCGGCGTCCCGATCGCCCAGCGCCTCGCCGCCCTCATCGAGCAGCACGAGGCCGTGGCCGTCCCGGTCGGGTCGCTCGACATCACCTACTACCGCGATGACCTGACGCGCATCGCGCACGCCCCGATCGTGAAACGCTCCGACCTCGAGGCCGACGTGGGCGGTCGCACCGTCGTCCTCGTCGACGACGTCCTCTACACCGGCCGCACCGTGCGCGCCGCGCTCGACGCCCTGACCGACCACGGCCGGCCACGGGCGGTCCGCCTGGCCGCCCTCGTGGATCGTGGCCACCGCGAGCTCCCGATCCGCGCCGACTTTGTGGGCAAGAACCTCCCGACCAGTGCCAACGAGATCGTCCACGTCCGCCTGAGCGAGACCGACGACGTCGACGAGGTCGTGATCGAGCAGCCCGAGCGGGCGTGATGGCGCTCGGGACCGGGCCGTCGACCTGGGCCCATCGCCACCTCCTCGACGTCGACGCGCTGTCGCGCCGCGAGATCGAGCGCGTCCTCGACCTCGCGCTCGTCATGCGGGAGGCGCGCGAGACGCGGGCGCATCGGCGGCTGCTCGACCTCGAGACGGTGGCGCTCGCGTTCTACGAGCCGTCGACCCGAACGCGGGTCAGCTTCGAGCTCGCGGCCAAGGCGCTCGGCGCGACGGTCGTCGACCTGGCCGTCGAGCGCAGCAGCGCGGGCAAGGGCGAGTCGCTGGTGGACACGCTGCGGACGTTGCGCCGCGTCGGTGCCACGATCGTCGTCCTGCGTCACGCGTCCTCGGGAGCGCCGTACCTCGCCGCGCGCGAGACCGACCTGTCCATCGTCAATGCCGGCGACGGCACCCACGCGCACCCCACGCAGGCCCTGCTCGACGCCGTCACGCTGCGCGAGGCGCTGGGGCCGCTCGAGGGCCGGCGGATCGCGATCGTCGGTGACGTCGCCCACTCGCGCGTTGCCCGCTCGAACGTCCACGCCCTCACCGCGCTCGGCGCCCACGTCCGCGTGGGCGGGCCACCGGCCTGGGTGGCGGGGTTCGACGGCATCCCGGGTGTCGAGGTCGCGACCACGCTCGCCGACGCCCTGACCGATGCGGACGCGGTGATGACCCTTCGTGTCCAGACCGAGCGCGCCGCGGTCGCCGGGATCGGATCCCTCGCCGCATACGTCGACGCCTGGCGGCTCGACGAGGATCGCATGCGCCTCGCCGCACCCGACGCGCCGCTCCTGCATCCCGGGCCGACGAACGAGGGCGTGGAGCTGACAGCGGACCTCGCGAACGGGCCGCGCAGCCTCATCGGACGCCAGGTGGAGCACGGCGTGACCGTGCGCATGGCGGTGCTGGCGCTCGTCGCCGGCGTGGCGTGAGCGAGGTGTTCGGCGGCGTGCGCGACCCGGTCGCCACGTTCGTCATCATCGGGGCTCGCGTCGTGGATCCAGCGGCCGGCACGGACGAGGTGCGCGAGATGGCGGTCGTGGACGGGCGCATCGCGGAGGTATCGGCGGCGCCATCCGACGCGGAGCGCATCGACGGCCACGGGCTCGTGGTGGCCCCGGCCTTCTGCGACCTCCACGTGCACCTCCGCGAGCCGGGCGATGCGGCCACGGAAACGATCGCGAGTGGCGCGCGAGCGGCGGCGAAGGGCGGATTCAGCACCGTCTGCGCGATGCCGAACACCGATCCCCCACTCGACGACGCGGAACGAATCGAGCGTGTGCTCGCGGCGGGGGCCGATGCTGCGTGCCGGGTGCGGGTCATCGGAGCGGCGACGGTGGGCCGCGGCGGCGAGCGCATCGGCGACCTCGACGCGCAGGCGGCGGCCGGCGCGGTGGCGTGGTCGGACGACGGCGCATCGGTGGCCACCGACGAGCTCACCGAGGCGGCGCTCGTCGCCGCTGGCCGGCTGGGACGGCCGCTCATCGAGCACGCCGAGGACGCGGGCCTGGCAGCCGGGGGCGTCATGCGGGCCGGCGCGACGGCCGCGGCGCTCGGGCTCACGGGCTGGGACCCGCGCGCCGAGGTGGCGGTCGTCGAGCGCGACCTGGCGATCGCCGCCCGGACCGGGGCACGGCTCCATCTCACCCACCTGTCGACCGCGGCCTCCGTCGAGGCGGTCCGGCGCGCCCGCGGCGAGGGGGTCCAGGTGACGTGCGACGTGACGCCGCACCACCTGGCGCTGGCGGAGACCTGGGTGGCGGGCGATCGCGCGTTCGCGTGGGACGAGCCACGCACGGATGCGCTGCTCGCCTACGACGCGGCGTGCCGGGTGAATCCGCCGCTGGCCACACGGGAGGACGCGCTCGCGCTCCTGGCGGCCGTCGACGACGGCACGATCGACGCGATCGCCACGGACCACGCGCCGCACCCGACCCCGGTGAAACTCGTGCCGTTCGGGGAGGCGGCGCCGGGGCTGATCGGCCTCGAGACGGCGCTGTCCGTCGGGCTGGCCGCGGTGGCTGCCGGGCACCTGCGCCTGGGATCGCTGCTCGGGGCGCTTGGCCCTCGACCGGCAGGCATCATCGGTGAGACCCGGTCGCTGGCCGTCGGGGAGCCGGCCGACCTCGTGTGCTTCGACCCGGAGGCGCACTGGCGCGTGGAGCGCAGGACGCTCGTCTCCCGGTCGGCGAACACGCCCCTCATCGGCCTCGAGCTGACGGGCGTCGTGCGGCTGACCGTCGCCGACGGCCGCGTGACCTACCGGGCCGAATGAGCCGGCCGCGGTCCGGCGATCGAGGACCGGATGTGGGACCATGCGCCGAGCCACTCGCCCCCCGCCGCCCTGATGAGTTCGAGGAATGGCGTGTCCGTTCGATACAACGAGGATCTGGACCCGAACGAGGGTCCCGGCTTTGGGTGCTTCGTCACGCAGGCGATCCTGTTCGCGCTCATCCTGCTGCTCATCCCGGTCGGCCTGTTCGCCTTCAACTGGCCGGTCTGGGTGCTCGCCGCCCTCCTCTTCGTCGACCTCATCCTCCTGTTCTTCGTCTCGATGACGAGCGTCTTCCTGCTGCGCGTGTTCTTCGCCGATCGGCGCGGCGGTCGCGGCCGCACGACGGGCGTGGCGCGCCCGCCGACGCGGGTCATCACGACGGACCCGGTGGACACCGAACCATCCCCGGGGCCGGAGGCAACCGATGACCGATGATCGGCGAGCGGCGATGACCGGCGCCTGGATCGCGATCGGCATCGGTGTCGGCGCCGCCCTCGGCGTCGCGCTCGACAACATCGCGATCGGGATCGCCCTGGGACTGGCGGTCGGCGGCGCGATCAGCGCGGTCACAGCTGCTCGAACCCGCTCGGAGTAACGCCTCGTGCCTCTCATGGTCACCTTCTTCAACGTCCGCAAGGGCCGCGACACGCTCTTCAAGCGCGGTATGCGGCACGTCTTCCCCCGACAGGCACGCCAGACCGAGGAGAAGTACGGGATCCGGTTCGTCGGCTGGTTCAACGTGACCGAGGGCTCGACCTGGAACAACGTCCTCATCCTCGACCTGCCGAACTACGCGGTGCTGGACGAGCTCTACGCGGATCCGGGGATGCGCGGCTTCGGGCACCGGGTGGCGGAGTCGATCTTCGACTCGAAGCACACGATCTTCCTGCGCGAACGGATGGGCCCCGACTTCGTGTACAAGCCATGAGCGGATCGAAGGACGCGAGCGGCTCGCCGCGGCTGACCGCGCTCCGCGAGCTCGCCGCGGAGTCCGATCTCGAGCGGCGCGACTTCCTCTACGAGGCGACCGAGCAGCTGCGCCGCTTCCTCGACCAGCAGCGCGACCGACTGCGCGAGATCGGTCCGATCAAGCTCGTCGACGACGAGCAGGACTACCTGCTCTACCACCCGGTCGACGAGACATGGACGACGCGCCTCACCTACCAGGACCCGGCCGACCAGGAGTGGTACGACCAGGAGCAGGTCGTCGACACCATCAGCGAGCTCATCGAGCTCTACAACCCGGCCGACATCTTCGCCTGGCTCATCGAGGCCGCCAAGGACCCGGTCTCGCATCTCATCGCGGCCGATGAGCTGGCCCGCGAGGAAGAGCTGGTGCCGGTGGGCGAGGACGACTGGGAGTCCGGCCTGCCGGCCACGCAGCAGGAGACCCTCGCCGCGCAGCGGCTCTGGCAGCTGGCCGATGCGTATCGGTCGCAGCTCGGGGCCGCCCAGTCGCAGATCCTCCGCGAGTTCAGCGCGAACGCGGAGGAGGTCCTGCGGCGCACCGGCGACCTCGCCCTGCTCGACGAGCCGGAGGACATCCTCGTCCTGCGCGCGGATGGCCGGTTCGAGACCTCGCTCGACCTCAGCGACCGGCCGCAGGACGTGCTGGGTGACGTCGAGGCTCGCCGTTCCGGGCTGTCCGTGACCCAGGCCCGCACGATCGCCGAGTTCTACGACCCCGCCGACGTTCTCCACTGGGTGACCGAGGCCCTGGCCGAACGCTATCCGGCGGTCGACTTCACCGCCGTCTACGAATGACCGACGCGTCCCTCGCCGACGCGTCGGTCGAGTCGCTGTTCGAGCGCTCCGGTGCGCTGCTCGACGGCCATTTCCTCCTGAAGTCGGGACGCCACGCGGGCCGCTATCTCGAGAAGTTCCTCGTCCTCCAGCATCCGGCCATCGGGGTCGAGCTGTGTCGCCGCTTCGCTGAGGAACTGGCGCCCTTCGCTCCGACCCTCGTCATCGGTCCGACCACCGGGGGCGTGCTGCTCTCGTTCGAGACGGCGCGCCAGCTGGGCGGCGAGGTTCGCGCCGCCTTCGCGGAGCCGGCGGGCGAGGGGCGTCGGGCGCTCCGCCGCGGCTGGCCGATCGCCCCGGATGAACGGGTCGTCCTCGTCGACGACATCCTCACCACCGGGGCGTCGCTGGCGGAGACAGTCGAGGCGGTCCGCGACGCTGGGGCACAACCCGTCGCGGCGGCCGTCATCGTCGACCGCTCGGTGACGCCGTACGACCCCGGCTTTCCGGTGCACTCGCTGGGGCGCATCGAGATTCCGTCCTGGGAGGCGGACGCCTGCCCCCTGTGTGCTGCCGGCGCCCCACTGCGCAAGCCGGGCAGCAGCGTTTGAACATTCGATTCCGCGTGGTCAGCGGCACTCGGCCGGCGGATCTCGGAAGTATTCGCAGAGTGCGGCGCTGTACTCCAGCTCGCCCGGCCGGTAGATGATGTACGCCGGGTCCGATCCTTCCGGCGTGCGCATCACCACGAGGTTGTCGGGGCTCACTCCCTCGAGCGCGTAGACCTCCGGCCCGCCCACGGCCGGTGTGACCGAGTCCGCTGTGCCGATGAGGTCCAGGTCAGCCTCCTCGATCTCGAGGTCCTGGGCGGACATCCCAGTGTGTCGGCTCCCCGCGAATTCGATCGTCGAGCCACACGAGCCGGGACCGAACAGACCGCCGCAGGCCGACGGGCTCGCGCACCCCGCGACGACCATGGCCAGGAACAGGGGGGCCAGCGGCCCCGCGGCGGTTCGAACGGCAGGTCGCACGCAGATCAGCCCTTGGCGCCCCCCGTGAAGTTCCAGGCGGCGAGGTGGACCGACGGCACCGCGTAGGCGCCCGTCCCGAACGTCCCACCCGCGATGAGGGTCAGGTCAGATCCGACCTGCTTCACCGCTCCGGGGGCAAGGGCATCGAGGAACGATTGCGTGAAGCGCAGGTTCGTGACAGGCCGCACGACCTTGCCGTCCTCGACGAGCCACACCCCGTTCCGGGTCAGCCCGGTGACGACCTGCGTCCTCGGGTCGAGGATGCGCGTGTACCAGAAGTCGGTGACCACCAGGCCGCGCTCCATGCCCGCCACGAGCTGCTCGGGGAGCTGGTCGCCGGCATCGAGCACGAGGTTGGCGGGAATGGCGCCCCACGGGCCGGCGCCGGCAACGGCGTTGCCGGTCGACGTCTCGCCCAGCGCCTTGGCGGTGCGTCGATCGTGGACGAGGCCCATCGTCACGCCC
>DASVFG010000009.1:0-17395 GCA_036380155.1 Candidatus Limnocylindria bacterium | reverse complement strand
CGCGGCGAAGGCGAAGCCGATGACGTAGAGCAGTCCGGTGTGATCCATCTCCACTCCGGTCGCACGTTGGGGTGCTGTCCGTCGGGACGTGCCCGACGATTCTCAAACATTCGCGGTTTCGGGCAGCGCGACCCGAGGTCGGTCGCTGCTCACTCGCAGTCTAGCAGGGGCCTCCCGCAGCGTGGTCGTCAGCGGCCGAGCCAGGCGGCGTCGAGGATCAGCCGCAGACCGTCGCTGACGAGCGCGTGTCCGCCGAGCTGCACCGGGACCGATGCGGTCGCGGCCGCCTCGGTCAGTTCCCGTAGCCACGGCGTCTCGATCCGCTGCGCGTCCCCGAAGTCGGAGGCGAACCGCTCCTCCTCGGGCGGCCAGGCGGCGGCATCGGCCGATCCGGCGCGCGCGGCCATCAGCACACGGCTGTCGAGCACGACCGCGTCGCCAAGCCCGCACAGCTCGTCCACCAGCGCAGCGGGCGAGGTCGCCGCCGCGAAGGACGCGAGCAGCGACCGCGGTCCGCTTCCCGCCCCACGCGCCGACCGCATCCCGCGCTCCTCGACGAAGGAGCGCACCCGGCACGCCGCGTCCGTCTCGAGCGCCTGGAGCGTGGCGCCGGGAATGCGCCCGGCGACCACGAGCTCGGCCTGACGATCGCGGATCACGGCACCCAGCGACTCGAGCTCCGGCACCTCGAGCCGGCGGTCGCCGGGCAGGCGCGCCATCTCGAGGAAGCCGCGCACGCCACCGTCCAGCGGCCGCATGCCGGGGAGCCGTGTCGCCAGGCGCAGGAGCGCGAGGTCGAGCGTGGTGTCCACGTCGAACCGGGTCCAGGGCGCGGCGCCCAGGTCGCGCCACGCGAAGCCGGCCTCGGAGAGTCGGCGGGCGGCGACGTTATCGGTCTCGCAGGTGGCGAGCGCAGCGAACGCGGCGTCGAGATCACCGGCGACCACGAAGGCATCGGCGCTGAAGCGGTTGTTCGCGACCACCTCGCCGGCGATGGGCGAGAGCAGGGTGTCGAGGTGCTCATCCGCCAGCAGGGCGAGGGACGCGCCTCCCGCGTAGCCGATGGCGTCCACCGACCCCGGCGCGTCGGCGAGCGCGGTCCGTGCGGCGGACGTGAACCACCGGCCCCAATGGAATCCGTCCGCCGATGCGGGATGGAGCGGGGCGACGGCGGCCCCGAGCCGGCCCAGGCGCTGCGACAGCTCCGCCGCGAGCAGGCGCTGCCCCTCGGCGGCGACCGCCGCGTGGCTCCCGAACGGCTGCTCGGCCCGAGGGGTCGTGACGAGCACGAGCGGCGCCGGTCGCTCAGCCACCGCGCGGGCTCGGGGTGGTACCGGATTCGAGCGCCCTGAGCTGCTCGAGGTGACCGAGGTCGTGGATGCCCACGAACAGGAGCCAGTCACCACAGCGAAGCTCGCCGATGAGCGGGTGCTCGAGCCGGCATCGGTCGAGCTCGTGGCCCTCGATGGCCGCCGCCGCGTCGCGCTGGGCGCGCCGCGACTTCTCGAGCAGCGTGAGGAGGTCGTCGCGCGACGCATCCGGGCGGCCCGGCACGGATGGCGTCACCTCCGGCGTCCGATGCTCCGGCCAGCGACCGGCCGCGTCGAGGGACGCCCAGGTGGCCAGGAACCGTCGGGCGGCGGTGGTGTGGGCGAACGTCTCCGCCACGTTCCAGTCGCCCTCGCCGCCGGGCACGCGCAGCAGCGCCTCGGGCAGGGAGCGCATCGCGCGCTCGAGCTCGCCGGCGATCGCCTCCTGCTGCGCGAGGAACCGGGGAGCGTCACCGGCGTGGACGCGGATCGCGAGCTCCGCGCGAAGTCGCCGCAGCCCGGGCTCGTCCCAGTCGAAGACGCGCCAGCAGGCGACGACATCGGGCGCATCGGCCTCGACGGACTCGAGCCACGCCGGGCGCAGATCGCGCAAGGTCAGAGGCGCTCGAAGCGCTCCACGGGGAGGACGAAGACGGTGGCGCCGCCCACCTCCACCTCGACCGGGTAGGGCATGTAGAACTCGCCGGGCTCCATGATCGGCGGCATCGGGTTCACGAACTGCTTGCGCGAGTGGCAGTTGGCGCTGATGAGCTCGAGGACCGCCTCGACCTGGTCGTCCTCGACGCCGACGAGGATCGTCGCGTTGCCCTGCTTGAGGAACCCGCCGGAGGAGTTGAAGCGGGTCGCGCGGTACTCCTTCTCGAGGAGCGCGTCGACGAGCGTCGCGGCGTCCTCGTTGTGGACGATGGCGGTGACGAGCTTCATCCGGGCGGGCTCCTTCGTTCTCGGCGGCATCGGGCACGACCACCCCGATGGACAGTATGGCGCAGGGGAGCGGCCGAGGGCCACCCGTCAGCATCCCGCGGCGCGTGCACGGACCGTCCGTCGAGCGCGGGCCGCGCGACCCGTGCAACCACTTGCCGCGACACGGCATCCTGTGCGGCATGGGGACCCGATTCGTCGAGGCCGGCGTCGCGCTCGCCGCCGTCCTCTCGGCCGTCATGCTGGCGTTCCTCCTCGCGGCCCCGTGGGTCATGCCGACGGCTGCCGTCCCGACACCGCCCCAGCCCACGCCTCGGCCGAGCGCGAGCGCCGCACCCGACATCCCGCCGATGGGCCTCTTCCTCATGCGCACGCCGTTCAGCTTCGGCCCGTGCCTCGCGCTCGAGCTCGCCCCGCCGTCGTATCCCGTGGCCGAGGGCGCGGAGGGGACGGCCACGGTCCTCGTCTGGCAACGGGGCATGACGGGCTGCGACAGCCGGAGCGGCGAGGTCGAGTCGCGCACCGGCACGACCCACGTGGTCCCCGACGCTGGCGATCCGGACGCACCCCCGGTCGGGTACACGGTCGAGTTCAGCGCGCCGCTCTTCGACAACAGCTTCGCCGGCGGCGAGACGCCCACCGTCCAGGCGTCGCTCACGATCCTGGCGCGCCAGAGCACCGCCGAGCTCCTCCAGGCCGTGGAGGACGCTCCGGGCAGCGGCCAGGGGTACGTGCTCGACCTGGTGCCGGCCGTCGATCCTCCGCTCAACCCGCTGCCGACGCCGGTCCCGCTGACGTCAGGCCCCGTCGGGCTCTACCTTCTCGCCGGCCGGCTCGGCGACGACGGCCCGTGCCTCGTCCTCGACCTCGACGACGCGTCCTACCCGGCCGATCCGGGAGCGGAGGGCGCCGCCACGGTCCGGTGGTGGGAGCCGGGCAGCTTCGATCCGGACGGGCCGGCCGAGTGCCTGTCCCGGGGGGGCGAAGTCGGGCACATCCCGGCATCGGTCACCGCGATCCGCGAGGGAGAGGATCCCGCCGCCATCACCGGTCACGCCGTGCGCTTCGCCATCCCGCCGGGCGCCGAGGGCGGCCCGCTGGAGGTCGAGGTCCGCATCGGCGACACGCGGGACAACCCGGATCAGATCGACGTGGCGCTGGTCACGACAAATGGGGAATCGATCATCCACTTCGACCGGGTCGACGCGATCGATCCGCCGTTGCTCCCCTGATCGACGATCGGCCGGCGGCTAGGCGAGGAGCGGTTCGACGAGCTGCCGGATCGCGGTGTCGGCATCGGCGACCGTGCCGGAGCCGTCGACCACCCGATACCGGTCCGGCTCGGCCGCGGCAAACCGGAGGTAGGCCGATCGCACGCGCTCGAAGAAGGTCACCGCCTCGGTGTCCTCGAAGCGGTTCCACTCCGCGCGGCGGCGGGTTCGGTCGAGCCCGACCGCGACCGGCACGTCGAGCAGCAGGGTGAGGTCGGGCAGCAGCCCGCCGGTCGCGAAGTCCTGGAGCCGGCGAAGCTCCTCGAGGTCGTTGCCATAGCCGGCACCCTGGTACGCGAGCGAGGAGTCGATGAAGCGCGCGCAGACCACCCAGTCGCCACGTTCGAGGGCGGGACGGATGACGCGTGCCACGTGCTGGGCACGGCCGGCGGCGTAGAGGAGCGCGTCGGCGCGCGGATCGAGGTCGTCGCTCATGCCCCGCATGTGGAGCACGATGCGCCGCACCTCCTCGCCGAGGGGTGTCCCGCCGGGCTCGTGGGTCAGCACGACCCGCACGTCACGCGTCCGCAGCCACTCCGCGAGATGACGGGCGGCGGTCGTCTTGCCGCTGCCCTCGGGTCCTTCGAGGGTGATGAACCGTCCGCGCTCGCCGACCGGGGCCTCGGTCACGCCGGTGGAAGGACGGAGGTCGCGACCATCGCCAGGAGCACGAGCGCCAGGATGGCGACGATGACGACGCGGCCGCCGCGACCGCTCACCGCCAGGCCTTCCCTTCCTCGGGCAGCAGCTCGACGCGGCGGTTCGGCTCCGACCCGCGCGACCGCGACATCAGCGCGTTGCGCTCCGCCAGCTGGTGCTGGAGGCGTCGCACGTAGGCGTTCTGCGGGGCGAGCTCGACCGGGCGGCCGGAGGCCTGGACGAGGCCGATCGCCTCGGCCGTCTCGCGCAGCGCCGCCTCCTGGGGATCGGCCTCGAGGTCGAACAGCGACGCCAGCATGTTCTCCATCTGGAGCGTCGTGTTCGTCTTGAGGACGTAGATCGGCACGCCGTTCGACTCCGCGTCGCGGAGCGCGGCCGGCTTGCGCTTGTAGTAGTTCCGCAGCGTGACGACCGCATCGGCCTCGTCGAGGTCGCGGGCCACGTTCACCGGCACGCCGAGCTCACGGACCGCCTGCTCGAGGCGCTTCCGGCTGACGCCGAAGGCGAACACGCTCATCGGTCGCGCGCCCTGTGCCCGCGATCCTCCCGGTCGGCCGGCGCCGATCGGCCGGCTCACCGCGGCACTCTCGTCCATCTCGGCGATCGCCTGCTCGAGCTCGCGGCGCGCCCCGCGCTCCGCGCCCGGCGGCGGCGAGGACGTGCTGCCCGAGATGCGCTCGCCCGGCAGCGTGCGTCCGGCACGGCCGCCGCGCTCGAATGGTCCAGCCTCACCGCCGAACGGTCCGCCGTCGGCACCGGGAAGCGGGCGCAGGCCACGCTCGTACCGAGCGCCCCCGCCGCCACCGGCACCGCGGCCGCGGCCGAAGGCGCCGAACCCGCCGGTCGGCTCGAGCGGCGCGAAGGTCGGCGTGCCGCTCGCCGTCTCGCTGATGCGGTAGTCGTACTTCGTCTGCGCCTTCACCTCGCCGGCGTCGTTCCGGTAGCGCGCCTCGGGCGGGACCATGTGGCCGCGGAGGATGGCGTCGACCGTCTCGGCGACGTTGCGGTGGACGATGACGCTGTCGCGCTCCACGATCTCGACGAGCACGTCGAACGTCGGCGGCGCCTTGCGCTCGAGGACCGTCTTCTGCGTCCCACGCCGCCGTGCCTCCTCGTCGCCGAGGGTGACGGGCTGGATCCCGCCCACGAGGTCGGAGAGCGTCGGGTTGAGCATGAGGTTGTCGAGCGTGTTGCCGTGCGCGGTGCCGACGAGCTGGACGCCACGCTCCGCGATGGTGCGGGCCGCGCCCGCCTCGAGCTCGGTCCCGATCTCGTCGATGACGATGACCTCGGGCATGTGGTTCTCGACCGCCTCGATCATCACGCCGTGCTGCTCGGTCGGCGTGCGGACCTGCATGCGGCGCGCGTCACCGATGCCGGGGTGGGGGATGTCGCCGTCGCCGGCGATCTCGTTCGAGGTGTCGACCACGATGACCCGCTTGCCGAGGTCGTCGGCGAGGACGCGCGCCACCTCGCGCAGCATCGTCGTCTTGCCGACGCCCGGCCGGCCGAGAAGGAGCACCGACTGCCCGGAGTCGACGATGTCGCGGATGATGTCGATCGTCCCGAAGACCGCGCGACCGATGCGGCAGGTGAGCCCGACGACCTTGCCCGAGCGGTTGCGGATGGCGCTGATGCGGTGGAGGGTGCGCTCGATGCCGGCCCGGTTGTCGTCGCCGAACACGCCGATGTGATCGATGACGTGGGCGATGTCGGCCTCGGTGATCTCGCGGTCGAGGAGGTCCTCCTCGCCCGTCGTGAAGCGCGCCTGCGGCCGTCGGCCGAGGTCCATCACGACCTCGAGCAGATCGGTCCGGTTGGCGAGGCCCCGCAGCCGATCGCAGATCTCGGGCGGAAGCGCCTCCATGAGGGCATCGAGGTCGTCGGTAGTCTCGCGACGTGCCACGTTCGGCCGTGCCTCCCCTTCGTTCCTCACCGGATGCTCAGCGTGTGGTCGCCGGCACCATCGCCGGCTGGCGGACCTGCGCGCGCACCTCGCGGACGAGGAGCGTGACGCGGCCGATCGGCTCGAAGCCGGTCGCATCCGCAGCGCGCATGCCAGCCGACTCATATGTTCGCACCGGCGACAGGATGCCTGCAGCGATCGCATCGCTTCCGGCACGCGCGAGCACCGCGCGCAGGAATCGCGCGCCGTCGGTCCCCTCGCGGATGAGGAAGCGCAGGTAATGCGGTCCGTGGCGCGTGGCCCCGTGCTGGGCGAACCCGGCGGCACGCTGCTCACCCGGCAGCAGCCAGGCGTCGACCTCGCTGAAGTGGAGGATCGGATTCAGCGCCGAGCGCGGCACGATCGCCTCGTGGCCGGTTCCCTCCCAGTCGGTCGCGCCGTAGCCCTCGATGCGGGCGATGGCCGGCGGCGTGGTGTGGGTCCACAGGTCGAAGAGGTGCCAGGCGTCCGGCGCACCGGCGCCCTGGAGGTCCGGCAGGTCGAGCGTGCCGTCGCGCTGCCGGCCCCGTCCGTCGCGCGACACGACGGAGCGCAGCCACGAGCGTGGGCCGCGGACAGGCTCCGGCGGTCGCCACCAGATCTCCTCCTGGGCGTAGGCGGTGAAGCCGGCCTGCCCGAACAGCTCGAGGTTCTCCCGAACGTCGGCGCACGCGGCGTGGAAGCGGCCGACGTCGTGCTTGGCCCCTTCCTCGACGAGGGCGGAGAGCAGCGACCAGCGAATCTCGGCGGCGAGCGGGCCGTCCGCCGCGTCGAGCTCGGTGATGACCCAATCGTCGCGATGCGGCTCCTCGATGGCGCGGCACGACCCGACCAGCTCGCCGTCGAGCTCTGCCACGAGATGGACCGACGGTGCCCGCAGCGGCAGCCACGACGGGATGAGGGTGGAGAGGCTGATGCGCGGGGTCTCGGCGCTCGGTGCGGGCACGCCGAGGCTCCGGCGGTGCGCGTCGGTCGAGCCGTGGACGCGGCGCGACAGGTCGGCGAGCGCCTGGCGGTCGGTGAGTCGCGCGGTGCGGATCCCGGGATCGGCGTCGATCACCCGGGCTGCGCGGCTCCCTCGCCGATCATCGCCGCCAGCAGCCGGTGGATGCGTCGGTCCCCGGTCAGCTCGGGATGGAAGGCCGTCGCCAGCACCCGTCCCTGGCGCACGGCCACCGGCCGGCCATCGGGGTCGCGGGCGAGCACCTCGGCGCGCGGCCCGACGTCGCTCACCAGCGGCGCGCGGATGAAGACGCCGTGGAGCGCGTCGTCACCGATGGACGGGACCGACAGGTCGGCCTCGAACGAGTCGAGCTGCCGTCCGTAGCCGTTGCGCCGCACCTCGATGTCGAGGAGCGCGAAGACCGGCTCGTCGCCGTCGGCGATCCGCTCGGCGAGGAGGATCATGCCGGCACACGTGCCGAGCATCGGCGCGCCCCCTCGGGCCAGCGACGCGATCGGCTCCCGCAGGCCGTAGGTGTCGATGAGCTTGCGCATCGTCGTCGACTCGCCGCCCGGCAGGATGAGCGCATCGAGATCGACGAGGTCGCGCGGCAGCCGCACCTCCACGGGCTCCGCTCCGACGTCGCGGATGGCGGCCACGTGCTCGCGCACCGCGCCCTGGAGGGCGAGGACGCCGATGCGGGGCCGGCGGGCAGTCGCGTCGGTCATCGGTCGAGGGCTACCAGCCGCGCGAGGCGAGACGCTCCTCGGGCGGGATCTCGCCGAGCGACTGGCCGCGCATCGGCTCACCGAGCCCGGCGCTCACCTCGGCCAGGATCTCCGGGTTGTCGTACTGCGTCGCGGCCTTGACGATCGCCCGCGCGTAGCGCTCGGGATTCTCGCTCTTGAAGATCCCGGAGCCGACGAACACCGCCTCGGCGCCGAGCTGGCGCATGAGGGACGCATCGGCCGGGGTGGCCACGCCGCCGGCACTGAAGTTCGGAACCGGCAGCGACCCGAGCTCGGCGACCTGCTTCACGACGTCGAGCGGCGCGCGCAGCTCCTTGGCGGCGGCGAACAGCTCGTCCTCGCGCATCGTCTGGAGCTGGCGAATCCCCTTCTGGACGGCACGCATGTGGCGCACGGCCTCGACGATGTCGCCGGTGCCGGCCTCACCCTTCGTCCGGATCATCGCCGCACCCTCGCCGATGCGACGCAGCGCCTCGCCCAGGTCGCGGCAGCCGCACACGAACGGCACGCGGAAGGCGTGCTTGTCGATGTGGTGCTCCTCGTCGGCCGGCGTGAGGACTTCGGACTCGTCGATGTAGTCGACCTCGAGCGCCTCGAGGATCTGCGCCTCCGCGAAGTGGCCGATGCGGCACTTCGCCATCACGGGGATCGTGACGGCGGCCTTGATCTCCTCGATGAGCTTCGGGTCGCTCATTCGGGCCACGCCGCCGTACTTGCGGATGTCGGACGGGACGCGCTCGAGCGCCATGACGGCCACGGCGCCCGCCTCCTCGGCGACCCTCGCCTGGTCGGCGGTCACGACGTCCATGATCACGCCCCCCGCGAGCATGCGGGCGAGCCCGACCTTCGTGGCCCAGGTGCTGCGTTCGATGGTGGTCATTCGTGTTCCTTGCGCGGGACCGATGCCGCGCTCCGCGCGGCTCGGATTCGACCTCGCATTCTACTCCTGCTCCGTTGCTGACCAGATCGTATATACCGGATATACGTTGCGATACGAACCCTGCGCTTCCCTCGGCACGAGGTCGCGCCGTTGGTATCATCCGCCGCAGGGAGCACGCACGATGATCAACGCACCGGTCCTGGTCCTCAACCAGAACTACGAACCACTCAACGTCTGCGACATCAGGCGCGCCTTCCGGCTGCTCGGCGCGATGAAGGCCGAGCTCCTGGCCCGCAACCACCAGGTCATCCACACCCCGACGATCGAGATCCCCGCGCCGTCGGTGATCCGGCTCCAGTACCACGTGAAGCGGCCCCAGCCGCGTGTGAAGCTGAGCCGTCGCGAGGTGTTCGTCCGGGACCGGCACACCTGCCAGTACTGCGGGCTCACCAGCCGCGACCTGACGATCGACCACGTCACACCGAAGCATCGCGGCGGCCGACATGAGTGGGAGAACCTCGTCGCCGCGTGCCGGCCGTGCAACCACCGCAAGGGCGGCAAGACCGTCGCCGAGGCTCGCATGCGCCTCCTGCGTGAGCCGCGCGCTCCGCGCGCCGACCTGCGCTACCTCTTCGGCGGCTACCTCGCCGACGACCGGAACGACGCCTGGCGCACGTTCCTCTTCCTCGAGCCGATCGCCGTCGCTCCGGCTCCGCTCGTCCGGCCCCAGCCCGCCAGCTGACCGCGGCCGATGGACCGGCCGGCCGATGCCGAGCGCCTGGCGCTCGGGACCCTGCCCGACAGCGTGGTCGAGGTGCTCACCCGCCTGCGCGACGCCGGCCACGAGGCGGTGCTCGTCGGCGGCACGGTGCGCGACGCGATCCTGCGCTCGGAGGGCTGGGCCGCGGACGACGTGGCCCCCGGTGACTGGGACGCGGCGACCTCCGCGGATCCGGAGACGGTCGCCGGCCTCTTCCCGGGATCGAGCTGGGAGAACCGCTTCGGCACGGTGACGGTGCTCGGCGAGCCAGCCGTCGAGATCACCTCGTTCCGCGCCGAGGGCGCCTACCGCGACGCGCGCCGCCCCGACGACGTGCGCTTCGGGGTCTCGCTCGACGAGGACCTCGGACGTCGTGACTTCACCATCAACGCGCTCGCGTGGGAGCCGGTCGACCTCGACTCCGGCCTCGGCCGGCTCGTCGACCCGCACGGCGGTCGCCGGGATCTGCGGAACCGGGTGCTCCGCGCCGTCGGGGACCCGCGCCGTCGGTTCGCCGAGGATGCCCTCCGGCTCGTCCGCGCCGCGCGCTTCGCCGGGCGCCTCGACCTCACCATCGAACCCGCCACGGAATCGGCGATAAGCGAGCTGGCATCCACGGTGGCCTCGATCTCCGGGGAACGGCTGCGGGACGAGCTCGGCCGGATGCTCGCCCACCCCCGGCCGTCGACGGCGCTGCGCCTGCTCGAGCAGCTCGGCCTGCTCGCCGTGGTGCTGCCGGAGGTCGCCGCGCTGCGGGGCGTGGCGCAGGCCAAACGCGTGCCGGGGGACGCGCTCGACCACACCCTGGCCGCGGTCGACGCGGCCCCGGCGGAGCCGCCGATGGCCCGGGTCGCGGCGCTCCTCCACGACGTCGGGAAGGCGACGACGGCGGCCGACGGCCATTTCCTCGGTCACGACCGGGTCGGCGCGGTCCTGGCGCGGACCGTCCTCGAGCGACTGCGCTTCCCACGCCACGACGTCGAGGCGGTCGTCGGGGCCGTCGCGCACCACATGTACGGCTATGAGACGGCATGGTCGGATGCGGCGGTGCGCCGGTTCATCCGGCGCATCGACGGGACGGATCGGTCCCTCCTGTTCGCGCTGCGCCGAGCGGACGACGCCGCGTCGGGCGCGGCGGACGAGGGCCGCCACGTGCAGGACGAGCTCGAGGCACGGGTGGAGCGCGAGATCGCCGCGCAGCCCGCGCTCCTGCTCCAGCGGCGCGTCGCCGTCGACGGCAACGACCTCCAGCGCGATCTCGGCATCCCTCCCGGTCCGGAGCTGGGACGCATCCTCGAGGCCCTCGTCGACTTCGCGACCGACGATCCGAGCCGTAACGTGCGGGCCACGCTGCTCGCGCATGCCGCCGCGCTGATGCGCCAGGCGGTGCCGGGCCGCACCGGTGACGTGGATCGCCCAGCGCCCGAGGGCTGACACCCGGGGGCACGCTGCTACAATCGGCGGTCCCTGACCTACCACCTGGAATCGTCATCATCGACGCAGCACCGAGCGGAGGGACCCGCGCTCCGATGACCGCCAGCGTGCGTCGGGCCGTGCGGCTCGAGCACCGGCTGACCCTGCCGAACGCGACGCTTCGCGATCTCGAGTCGGCGGTGGCCCTCGCCACCGAGCACGAGCTGGCCGGGCTGACCGTGAACCCGTGGCTCGTGAAGGCGGCGAAACGCCACCTCGGGCGGTCCCGGGTGACGCTCGGCACGGTCGTCGGCCATCCCCACGGCAGCCAGCTGCTCAGCGTGAAGGCGTTCGAGGCGTCGAAGGCGCTCGAGCAGGGCGCCACCCAGATCGACTTCGTGCTCAATGGCGGCGCGCTCGCGTCGGGCGACGAGGAGACGGTCTTCAACGACATGCTCGCCGTGGTCGACATGGCCCACTCGGCGCTCGCCGCGGCCGGGGTCATCGTCGAGGCCGCCACCCAGACCGACGAGCTCGTGCGCCGCGCGTGCCGCCTGGCCGAGCGTTCCGGTGCCGACTACGTCGTCACCAGCGGCGGCCTCGCCACCATCCCGGCGACGATCGCGCGCACCCGGATCCTGCGGGACTCGGTCGGCCCGCGCATCGGCGTCAAGGCGTCGGGCCGCTTCCGCCGTCCGGAGCAGATCCTCGACGCGGTGCGCGAGGGAGCCACCCGGGTCTCGGCGCTCCTCACCGCCTCGCTCATCCGCGGGGTCGCCGATCCGACCGAGCCGCTCGCCGGCGCCGCCCGCTGATGGACGCCGGGAGGGTCGATTGAGAATCCTCGTCGTGGGTGGCGCGGGCTACGTGGGCTCGACGAGCGTGGAGCGCTTCGTCGAGGCCGGCCATGACGTCGTCGTCTACGACAACCTCTCGAGCGGGCATCGCGCGGCCGTCCCGCACGGCGCGCGGTTCGTCGAGGGCGACATCGGGGACCGCCAGCGCATCGCCGGCGTCCTGGCCGATGGCGTCGACGCGGTCCTCCACTGCGCCGCACGGTCGCTGGTCGGCGAGTCGATGACCGATCCGGGCCTCTACTACCGCACGAACGTGGCGGGCGGGGTCACCCTTCTCGAGGCCATGCGCGAGGCCGGCGTGACGCGCCTCGTCTTCAGCTCGACCGCGGCGGTGTACGGCGAGCCGCGCCGCGTGCCGATCGCGGAGGCCGACCGCACCCAGCCGATCAACCCGTACGGCGAGACGAAGCTCGCCTTCGAGGGTGCGATGCGCTGGTTCTGCGCCGCCCACGACTTCCGCGCCATCAGCCTGCGCTACTTCAACGTCGCCGGCGCCACCGAGCGCAATGGCGAGGACCACCAGCCGGAGACGCACCTCCTGCCCATCGTCCTGCGCGTCGCGGCCGGTGAGGCGACCCACGTCCAGATCTTCGGCCAGGACTACCCGACGCCGGACGGCACCTGCATCCGCGACTTCATCCACGTCCGCGACCTCGCCGAGGGGCATCTCCTCGCGCTCGAGGCGACCGGCGAGGGCGACCCGTCGCTCGAGGTCTACAACCTCGGGTCCGCCGCCGGATTCAGCGTCCGCGAGGTCGTGGAGGCGGCCCGCAAGGTCACCGGCCGCGCCATCCCGGCCCGCCCGGTGAAGCGCCGCATCGGCGACCCGCCGGTCCTCGTCGCGTCGTCGCGTCGGGCGCGCCGCGAGCTCGGGTGGCAGCCGCGCCACTCGTCGCTCGAGCAGATGCTCACCGACGCCTGGACGTGGAAGCAGGCGCACCCGAACGGCTATGCCGCGCCGTCCGAGGATGGCGTCGGGCCGATGCCGAGCACCCCGGTGGCCGCCTCGGCGAGCTAGCCTCGGCTGTCGGAGGCTCCCACCCGATCCATCTCGCCCAGCCCGGCCGCCGCCGATTCGAGGGCCTGGCAGTCGGCGCATATCCCGTAGAAATCGAGGCGAGCGTCGTTGATCGCGAAGCCGAACTCGCCGGCCGCGCGGTCGGCGAGCGGCCGCACGACAGCCTCGTCGATCTCCTCGACCCGGCCGCACCGGTCGCAGGCGAGATGATGGTGATGCTCGGGGCGGCAGGCCACGTAGCCGGACACGTTGCCGGCCTCCTCGAATCGCCGGGCCACGCCGGCCGCGACGAGCGCCTCGAGGGTGCGGAACACCGTGGCGCGGCCGATGCCGCGCTGGCGGCGACGGACCCGCTCGTAGAGCTCCTGGGCGGTGATGCGGCGCCCGTGCGCGGCGAGCGCATCGGCGATGAGCAGCCGTTGCGGGGTCGCCCGCTCGCCCGCGGCGTGGAGGCGGTCGGCGACCGAGTCGACGCCCCTCAATGGAAGTCCACCGTGCCGGCAAGCAGCGAGAAGCCGTAGATCGCGACGACGCCGACGAGGGTGGCGAGGACGACCCGCCGCGAGCGATCGGTGCGGTGCGCCTCCGGCAGCAGCTCGGCGGCGCCGATGTAGAGGAAGAAGCCAGCGAACAGGCCGAGCATCGTCCCGAGCGCCGCGTCGGGAAGCTGGAGCATGAGCCCGACCGCGACCCCGACCACGGGCGCCAGCGCGACCAGCGCCACCCACCGGTAGATCTCGCGCCGTGGCGTCCGGCTCGCCACGAGGAAGCTGACGACGCCGATCCCGTCGCTGAAGCGGTGGACCACGACGACGACCGCGATCACCAGGCCGAGTCCGCCTCCCACCGTGAGCCCCGCCGCAAGGGCGACCCCGTCGAGCAGGCTGTGGAGGCTCATTCCCACCGCGCCGACGAAGCCGATGTGCCGGTGCTCGACCTCCCCGTGGTCGAGCTCGCTCGCCGCCTCGTGGCCGACGTGCACGGTCGTCAGCTTCTCGATCGCGTAGAAGGCGAGGAAGCCGATGGCGGTCGCCAGCATCGCCGAGTTCAGCGAGCCGGAGAGGTGCTCGACGCTCTCCGGGATCAGGTCGAAGTAGGCGGCACCGATGCGGATTCCCGCTCCGAGCGCGATGAGCGGCCCGACCTGCGCCACCGCGCGCAGGGCCAGCAGGCCGCCGGCGAAGGCGGACGCGAAGGCACCCAGCGACACGAGGACGGCGACGAGTTGCATTGGCACGACGGGATGCCCTTAGCGATACTGAGTATCACCTTACCCGTGCTGTCAAGAGGGCGTGGTACGATTTCGGTCCCCGCCACGCCCAATCCGGAGACCTGTTTGCCCGAATCTGCTTCATCCAACGGTCGTCGCCGCCGGCGCTCGAGCGCGCCGCCAGCCGGCAACGCCGTGGCTGGCGATGCCGTGGCGATCGAGGTCGCCGCACCCGGGGATGGCGGCGCCGAGGCGCCATCGGCCTTCGAGCAGTCGGTCCTGGCCGCGGCCGGCGCCTACCGCTTCGGCGACATCGAGGTCCCGGCGACGATCGCGCGGGCCATCGAGAAGATGGGCTTCGTCACCCCGACCGAGGTCCAGGCGCGCTCCATTCCGCCGCTGCGACGCGGCGAGGACCTCATTGGCCAGGCGCAGACCGGCACCGGCAAGACCGCCGCGTTCGGCATCCCGATCGTCGAGCGCATCGACCCGTCCGAGGTGCACGTCCAGGCCCTCGTCCTGACCCCGACCCGTGAGCTCTGCGTCCAGGTGACCGATGAGATCGCGCGCATCGGCATGTTCCGCGGGATCCGGACGGTGGCGATCTACGGCGGGTCGAGCATGGATCGCCAGATCGAGGGCCTCAAGCGCGGCGCGCAGGTCGTGGTCGGCACGCCGGGTCGCGTCCTCGACCTCATCCGTCGCGGCGAGCTCCGTCTCGATCGCGTCCACACCGTCATCCTCGACGAGGCGGACCGCATGCTCGACATGGGGTTCATCGTCGACGTCGAGACGATCCTCTCCCGCTGCCCGCGCGAGCGGCAGACGGCGCTGTTCAGCGCGACGATGCCGTACGCCATCCTCCGCATCTGCGACCGCTTCATGAAGCGCAACCCGGCGCACGTGACGGTGCGTCCGGATCTCCGCACCGTCGAGACCGTTCGCCAGCTCGTCTACTTCGTGGCAGAGCAGGACAAGGTCGCGGCCCTCATCGAGCTCAACGAGACGTACGGGTTCGATCGGCTTCTCACGTTCCGGCACACGCAGATCGGCGTCGATCGGCTGGCGGCGACGCTCAAGCGGCGTGGGAAGAACGTCGCCGCGCTCCACGGCGGACTGTCGCAGCGCGAACGCGACCGCACGCTGGCCGCCTTCAAGGAAGGGCACATCCAGTTCCTCATCGCCACGAACGTGGCGAGCCGCGGCCTCGACATCGAAGATCTCCCCTACGTCCTGAGCTTCGACATCCCGGAGGACGCCGACACCTACGTCCATCGCATCGGCCGCACCGGTCGCGCCGGGCGCGAAGGGACCGCGATCACCTTCGTCGGCGAGTGGGACCTCGACGCCTGGGAGGCGATCAAGAACGAGGTCGGCGCGAACGTGGAAGAAGGACAGCTCACGCTCTACCGCCCGGGCGACGCCACCGAGTGAACCTCGGCCCGCTCGGCGCAGTAGCCTTGCGAGACATGACGAACGACGTGCTCATCCCGCAGCGACCCGTCGACGCCCGCGCCGAGGTGCTCTCCGTCGAGTGGCTCTTCGAGCCGATGTGGCCGGGGGATCGGCTCATGGCCCGCGTCAGCGACCGGGACGTGGACGTGCGTGACGAGCGCGGTCAGCCCGTCGGCGAGGACCTCGCCGAGGTGGCCGACGTCCTGCGCGGCTCGATCCTCGCCCGCGGCGCGGTGATCGACGGCGTCTGGACCGCGCAGCCGTTCGTCGGCGACGGCAGCCTGGCCCGCACGTGGGCGGAGACGATCGCGGAGGAGGGCCTCGCCGACGAGCTCCCCGACCCGCTCGAGGCGGAGCGACGCCGTGCGTTCGTGGCCGTCGACCTCGTCGAGCTCGACGACCAGGAGCTCTACGACGTCCCCTTCGCCGAGCGACGTCGCCTCCTCGAGTCGGTCGTCGACGAGGGGATCCAGCTGCGGCTCAGCCCGCTCGTCAAGGCGCCGGTCGCCGGCTGGCTCACGGGGTGGCGGGTGAACGGCTTCACCCACTACCTCGCGAAGCACCAGAACTCGAAGTACGCCATCGGCGAGCGCTGCGACGACTGGCTCAAGCTCAGCATCCGGGTCGAGGCGCCGCGCAGCATGGTCGGTCGCCTCATCGGCAGCAGGGAGCGCGTCCGCCGCATCCGGGACTGAGCCCCGGTCTCCGATGCTAGGCTTTCCAAACCCGAGCGATCCGGCACCGCACGATCGAGGAGGCTCCGTCCTGTCGACCAACCCACCCGACGCGCTCCCGTCGGCGCTCGACGCCCAGGGCATGGCCGAGGTCCGTCGTGTCGGCACCGCCGACCTCATGGTGGGGATCCCGAGCTTCGGCAACGCCGAGACGATCGGCTACGTGGTGCGCGCGACGACGGCCGGCATGGTCCAGTACTTCCCGGAGCTGAAGCCGATCCTCGTCAACAGCGACGGCGGCTCACCCGACGATACGCCGCGCGTGGCGGTCAGCACCGAGAGCCCGGACTATCTCGAGAAGGTCATCCTCGTCAGCCCCAAGCACAAGCTCCAGCGCATCAGCTTCACGTACCAGGGCACGAGCGGGAAGGGCACCGCGGTGCGCGCGCTGTTCGAGGTCGCCCACGAGCTCAAGGTGAAGGCGATGGTCATGGTCGACTCCGACCTGCGGTCCATCGTCCCGGAATGGGTGGAGCTGCTCGCCGGGCCGATCCTCAAGGGCGGCTACGACTTCGTGGCGCCGATGTACGCGCGCTACAAGTACGACGGCACGATCACGAACAACATCAGCTACCCGCTCACGCGGGCGCTGTACGGGACCCGCATCCGGCAGCCGATCGGCGGCGACTTCGCCATCTCCGGCGACCTCGTGAGCCGCTACCTCGAGCTCGACACGTTCGACGAGCTGACCGCGCGCTTCGGGATCGACATATGGATGACGCACTCGGCCATCAACGAAGGCTTCGCCGTCTGCCAGGCGCGCCTCGGCGCGAAGATCCATGACGCCAAGGATCCCGCCTCCGACCTGGGGCCGATGTTCCGCCAGGTCGTCGGCTCGCTCTTCAAGCTCGCGGGCCGCTACGAGGACCGCTGGCTCCGCGTTCGCGGCTCGCATCCGATCCCCGAGTACGGGTTCGAGCGCGTCGTCGCGCCCGAAGAGGTGAAGGTCAACCATGCCAAGCTCGTCGACAACTTCGAGCAGGCACGGCTCACCCAGCGCGACACCTGGGCCGAGATGCTCTCGGCCGAGCAGCTCGAGCGCGTCATGGGCCTCGAGATCACCGATGACCCAGCGTCGTTCCACTTCAGCGCCGAGCTCTGGATCCGGACCCTGTACGACGCGCTCGTCGCGTACCACCGCCCCGAGACGGATCGCGAGCGGCTCCTCGCGGCACTCACCCCGCTCTACTTCGGGCGCACCGCCGGGTTCATCAGCGACACGCTCGACATGACGACCGACCAGGCGGA
>DASVFG010000008.1:0-9984 GCA_036380155.1 Candidatus Limnocylindria bacterium | reverse complement strand
ACGCTGCCGACCTTGGCGAGCACCTGGCCGCGCTCGAGCTCGTCGCGCTCGATGCCGCGGAGGAGGAGCCCGACGTTGTCGCCGGCCTGGCCCTGGTCGAGGGTCTTCTTGAACATCTCGACGCCGGTCACGACCAGCGATCGCGCCTTGGCGTGGATGCCCACGAGCTCGACGGTGTCGCCGGTGTTGACGATCCCGCGCTCGATGCGGCCGGTGGCCACGGTGCCACGACCCTTGATGCCGAACACGTCCTCGATCGGCATGAGGAACGGCTTCTCGGTCTCACGGGCCGGGGTCGGGATGTACGAGTCGACCGCGTCCATCAGCTCCTTGATGGAGGCGTAGTCCTCGTTCTCCGGGTCGTCGCTCGAGGACTCGAGGGCCTTGAGGGCCGAGCCGCGGATGACGGGGATGTCGTCGCCGGGGAACTCGTACTTGGTGAGGAGCTCGCGGACCTCCATCTCGACGAGGTCGACGAGCATCTCGTCATCGACCATGTCGACCTTGTTCAGGTACACGACGAGGCTCGGCACCTCCACCTGGCGCGCCAGGAGGATGTGCTCGCGGGTCTGCGGCATCGGACCGTCGGCGGCGGACACGACGAGGATCGCCCCGTCCATCTGCGCGGCGCCGGTGATCATGTTCTTGATGTAGTCCGCGTGGCCCGGGCAGTCGACGTGCGCGTAGTGGCGGTTCGCGGTCTGGTACTCGACGTGGCTGATCGCGATCGTGATGCCACGCTGCCGCTCCTCGGGCGCGTTGTCGATCTGGTCGAACGCACGGAAGTCAGCGCCACCGGACAGCGACAGGAACTTCGTGATCGCTGCCGTCAGGGTGGTCTTGCCGTGGTCGACGTGACCGATGGTGCCGACGTTGACGTGCGGCTTGCTGCGGTCGAACTTCTGCTTGGCCATGGTTGGTCCTTCGTCGCTCCTCTATCGGTCCGTTAGCTCTTGGACTTTGCGATCAGCTCGTTGGCGATGCTGGTTGGCACTTCTGCGTAGCGGCTGAACTCCATCGAGTAGGTGGCACGACCCTGGGTCATGCTCCGCAGCTCGGTGGCGTAGCCGAACATCTCGGCCAGGGGGACGTGCGCTCGAATCATGCGGCTGGTGCCGCGCTCGTCGATGCCGTCGATCTGGCCGCGCTTGGCGTTGAGGTTGCCGATGACGTCGCCCATGAAGTCCTCGGGTGCGGTGACCTCGACCTTCATGACGGGCTCGAGGATCGAGGGATCGGCCTTGGTGACGCCATCCTTGGCGGCCATGCTGCCCGCGATCTTCATCGCCATCTCGGACGAGTCGACCTCGTGGTACGACCCGTCGATGAGCGTTGCCTTGACGTCGATGACCGGGAACCCGGCCACGACGCCGCCGTTCAGCGCCTCGGTCACACCGGCTTCGATGGCGCGCCAGAACTCGCGCGGCACCGAACCGCCGACGATCTTCGACTCCCATTCGAACCCGGCGCCGCGCTCGAGCGGCTCGAGGGTGATGACGGCGTGGCCGTACTGGCCCTTGCCGCCGGTCTGGCGCACGAAGCGGCCCTCCGCGCGCACACCCTTGCGGATCGCCTCGCGGTAGCTGACCTGCGGCCGGCCGACGTTGGCCTGCACCTTGAACTCGCGGAGCATGCGGTCGACGAGCACCTCGAGGTGCAGCTCGCCCATGCCGGCGATGCGCGTCTGGCTCGACTCCTCGTCGGTGTGGACCCGGAACGTCGGGTCCTCCTCCGCGAGGCGCTGGAGCGCGATCGACATCTTGTCCTGGTCGGCCTTCGTCTTCGGCTCGACGGCGAGCTCGATGACCGGCTCCGGGAACGTGATCGACTCCAGGACGATCGGCTTGTCCTCGGCGGACAGCGTGTCGCCCGTCGTCGTGTTCTTCAGCCCGACCGCGGCGGCGATGTCGCCGGCGCTGACCTGGTCGATCTCCTCGCGATGGTTCGCGTGCATCTGGAGGATGCGGCCGATGCGCTCCTTCTGGCCCTTCGTGCTGTTGTACACGTACGAGCCGGTCTTGAGCGTGCCGGAGTAGACCCGGAAGAAGGCGAGCTTGCCGACGAACGGGTCCGCCGCGATCTTGAACGCGAGGCCGGAGAACGGCTCACTCGGATCGGTCGAGCGAGTGATCTCGTCGCCGCTCAGCGTGTCCGAGCCGGTGACCGGCGGGACGTCGAGCGGGCTCGGCAGGAGCTCGATGACCGCGTCGAGCATCGGCTGGACGCCCTTGTTCTTCAGGGCCGAGCCGGTGAGGACCGGGACGATCTTGTAGGCGAGCGTGCCGGTGCGCAGCGCGCGGCGAATCTCGTCGACGCCGATCTCCTCGCCCTCGAGGAACTTGTGCGCGATGTCGTCGTCGAGGTCCGCGAGCGCCTCGATCATCTTCTCGCGCCACTCGTCGGCGAGCGTCTGCATGTCGGCCGGGATGTCACCCACCTCGATCTGGTCGCCCAGGTCGTTGCCGTAGGTGATGGCCTTCATGTTGATGAGGTCGATCACGCCGCGGAACTGGTCCTCGGCACCGATCGGCACCTGCAGCGGCACGGCGTTGACGCCGAGGCGGTCCTTGATCATGTCGACCACGCGCCAGAAGTCGGCGCCGGTGCGGTCGAGCTTGTTGACGAAGCAGAACCGCGGCACGTGGTACTTGTCGGCCTGGCGCCACACCGTCTCGGACTGCGGCTCGACGCCGGCGACACCGTCGAAGACGACGACCGCGCCGTCAAGCACGCGGAGGCTGCGCTCGACCTCCACGGTAAAGTCCACGTGGCCGGGCGTGTCGATCAGATTGATGCGATGGTTGCTCCAGAAGCACGTCGTGGCGGCCGCGGTGATCGTGATCCCCCGCTCCTGCTCCTGCTCCATCCAGTCCATCGTCGCGGCACCTTCGTGCACCTCACCGAGCTTGTAGATCTTCTTCGTGTAGAAGAGGATCCGCTCGGTGACGGTCGTCTTGCCCGCGTCGATGTGGGCGATGATGCCGATGTTCCGCGTGCGCTCGAGGGGGATGTTCGTCCCCTGTCCGGCGCCCTTGGTGGCCTGCATGGTCATGGTCGTTATGCCCTGAAGTGGCTGAAGGCGCGGTTCGCCTCCGCCATGCGATGCGTGTCCTCGCGGCGCTTCACCGCGGATCCCAGCCCGTTGCTGGCGTCCATCAGCTCGGCGGCGAGCTTGTCGGACATGCTCTTGCCGTTCCGCTTGCGCGCCGACTCGATGAGCCAGCGCATGCCGAGGCTGACGCGGCGGTCCGCGCGCACCTCGACCGGGATCTGGTACGTGGAGCCACCGACGCGCTTCGGCTTGACCTCGATGAGCGGCATCGCGTTGCGGAGCGCCTGCTCGAGGACCTCGACGCCGGCGCGGCCGGCCTGCTGCTCACAGCGCGCCAGGGCACCCTCGAGGATGCGATGCGCGAGGTGGCGCTTCCCGCCGTGCATGAGCTTGTTCGTGAACTGATCGAGCGTCAGCGCCGTGCCGGTGAGCTGGTCTTCGTACTTCGTCTTGCGCGCGATCGTGGGACGTCGTGGCATCGCTCTACGCCTTGCCCGGCGACTTCGCGCCGTACTTGCTGCGGCTCTGCTTGCGATCCCGCACGCCGGCGGCATCCAGCGTGCCGCGAATGATGTGGTACTTGACCGCCGGCAGGTCCTTCACGCGGCCGCCGCGGACGAGCACCATCGAGTGCTCCTGGAGGTTGTGGCCGACGCCGGGGATGTAGGCGGTGACCTCCATCCCGTTCGTGAGGCGCACGCGCGCGACCTTCCGAAGCGCCGAGTTCGGCTTCTTCGGGGTGCGCGTCATGACCTGCAGGCAGACGCCGCGTCGCTGCGGCGCCCCACGCCCCTCGCTGGTGGTCTGCTTGAGGGTGTTGAGCGTCCGGCGCAGCGCCGGGGCCTTCACCTTCTTGATCGCCGGCTTGCGACCCTTGCGCACCAGCTGGCTGATGGTTGGCAACGAGAACCTCGCGTTCGTACTCGCGTGATCGAAATTGTGTAGCTGCGCTCGCGTCCCGTCCTGCCCATGCCGATGCGGCACGGATGCCACTTCAGGAGGCTTCAGACGGGTGCCCCATGACAGTTGTGCGAGGGCACACACGAAGGCGTCCCGCACACGGGACACCGATGGATGAGTATAGGGATGGGCACCGATAGCGTCAACCGACGCCACTCCCGGGAAGGTAGCCTGACACCATGCCGCCCGGCGACCGATTGACCGTGCTCTACGACGCCGACTGCGGGGTCTGCACCATGACGGCGCGCATGCTCCACGCCCTCGACCGCGGGCGCCGCCTGGACCTCTCCCCGCTCCAGGGCTTCACGCCCGAGGCGCCCGGTGACCCGGTCAGAGCCGACCTCGCCGAGCGGCTCCACGTCCGCGACGCGAGCGGCCGCTGGGCGAGCGGAGGCGGCGCGGTCCTCCGGATCATGGCGGCCGTCCCGATCCTCGCTCCCCTCTCCATGCTGGGACGCCTGCCGGGCGCAGGCCGCGCCGTGGACGCCGGCTACCGCTGGGTCGCGGCGCACCGCGACGGCATCGGGCGGCGGCTGGGGGTCGACCGCTGCCGGATCGACCCGGCCCGGCTCACCGACTGACTCCCGGGCAGCACGAAGGGCGGCCCGGAGGCCGCCCTTCGCTCGCGTGTCGCGTGACGCGCTAGGACGTGGCGGTCGCTTCCTCGGCCTCTGGCTCGGCATCGCCGGCGCCGGCATCCTCGGTGAGCTCCTCGAACACCTGCTCCTCGACGACGGCCTCCATCTCCGGGTTGTCCCCGGCCCCCATGAGGTCCGCGATCGTGTCGCCCTCGGCCTCGGCAGCGGCCTCGGCCTCGTCGGTCTCGACGTCCCCGTCGCCATCGGTGTCCGGGTCGCCGGACAGGAAGGCGCGGGCCGCCTCGGCCTCGCGCTGGGCCTCCTCTTCCTCGACGGGCAGCCGCGCCGCCCGCTCGGCCTGGAGGCGTCGAGCCTCGGCGCCCGTCCCGGCCGGGATGAGCTTGCCGATGATGACGTTCTCCTTGAGACCGATGAGGTGGTCCTTGGCGCCGTTGATCGCCGCCTCGGTCAGCACGCGGGTCGTCTCCTGGAAGGAGGCGGCCGCGAGGAAGCTCGAGGTGTTGAGCGACGCCTTCGTGACGCCGAGGAGCACGGTCTGCGCCGTGGCGGGCTCGCCGCCCTCGGCGAGGATCCGGTTGTTCGTCTCCTCGAACTCGAAGCGGTCGATCAGCTCCGACGGCAGCAGCTCGGTGTCACCGGCGTTGTCGATCGTCACCTTGCGCAGCATCTGGCGCACGATGATCTCGATGTGCTTGTCACTGATCGTCACGCCCTGCGATCGGTAGACCTTCTGGACCTCGGCGACCAGGAAGCGCTGGACCGTGTCCACGCCCTTGATCTCGAGGAGCTCCTTCGGGTTGAGCGACCCCTCGGTGAGCGAGTCGCCCGCCGAGACCGTGTCGCCGTCCGACACGCGCAGCCGCGCCGAGTGCGGGACGGCGTACTCGCGCACGTCGACCTCCTCGGTGTGGAGCGTGAGGGTGTTGCCCTTCTTCGTCACGCGGCCGCCGCTCGACGCCTTGACCTCGACGAGATCGTCACCCTCCCCGAGCCGCGCGAGCAGCTGGTTCTCGGTGACCTCGTCGCCCGACGCCACGAGGATCTCGTGCTGCGGGGTGAGCTTGAAGTTCGTGTCGTACGCCTCGCGATGGGTGACGCGCACGGTGATCGGCTGGTCGCCCGCCGCCGGCGGCACCTCGACGGTGCCGTCGATCTCGGTCATCGTGGCCTGCCCCTTCGGGATGCGGGCCTCGAAGAGCTCCTCGACGCGCGGCAGACCCTGCGTGATGTCCTCGCCGGCGACGCCGCCGGTGTGGAACGTCCGCATCGTCAGCTGCGTGCCCGGCTCGCCGATCGACTGGGCCGCGATGATCCCGACCGCCTGGCCGAGGTCGACGAGCTCGCCGGTGGCGAGGTTGCGGCCGTAGCACGCCCGGCACACGCCGTGGCGCGCCGCACAGGTGAGCGGTGAGCGCACGCTGACCCGGTCGAGCTTGGCGGCCTCGATCTTGAGGAGCGCCTCCTCGTTGATCTCGTCGTTGCGCGCGACGATCACCTCGCCACTCGCCTCGTCGACGATGTCGATCGCCGCCATGCGGCCGATGAGCCGCTCGACGAAGGGCTCGGGGATCTGCTCCGACTCGTCACGTGTGATCCACGTGCCGATGTCGGTCTCGCAGTCGTCCTCGCGAGTGATGACGTCCTGCGCCACGTCCACCAGGCGGCGGGTGAGGTACCCGGAGTCGGCGGTGCGGAGCGCGGTGTCCGCGAGACCCTTGCGGGCACCGTGGCTCGAGATGAAGTACTCGAGCACGCTCATCCCCTCGCGGAGGTTCGAGCGAATCGGCAGGTCGATGATCCGGCCCGACGGGTCGGCCATGAGGCCGCGCATGCCGGCCAGCTGGTGGACCTGGGTGACCGAGCCGCGGGCACCCGAGTTCGTGATGAGCATGATCGAGCCACGCTCGTCGAGGCCCTTGAGCATCGAGTCCGTCACGTCGTCCGTGGCGCGACGCCAGACGTCGACCGTCTGGGTGTAGCGCTCGTCCTCGGTGATGAACCCGCGTCGGAACTCGCGGTCGATGTCGTCGACCTTGCCCTCCGCGTCCTTGAGCAGCTTGGCCTTCTGCTTCGGCACGGCGAGGTCGCTGATGCCGATGGTGATGCCGGCCGCCGTGGCGTACCGGAACCCGACCGACTTGATGCCGTCGACGAGCGTCGCGGTCGCCTCGGGACCGAGGTCCCGGTAGCAGCGCGCGATGATCTCCTTCAGCGACTTGCGGTCCATCGCCTTGTTGCTGAAGCCGAGCTCCCGCGGCAGCACGCCGTTGAAGATCACGCGCCCGGCGGTCGTCTCCACGACCTCCTGGTGCGTGTGGACCGTGCCGTCCTCGTCGGTCGAGTCGTAGACCTCGAGCTCGACCTTCACCGGTGCCTGCACGTGCACCTGCCCGAGCTGGGCGGCCATGACCACCTCGTCGCGACTCGAGAAGGCACGCCCGGCGCCCTTCTCGTCGTCGACCTGGACGGTGAGGTAGTAGCAGCCGAGCACCATGTCGTGCGTCGGGCTGACGACCGGCGACCCATCGGCGGCCGACAGCAGGTTGCGGGTGGACAGCATGAGGTCCTTGGCCTCCTGCTGCGCGGCCGTCGAGAGCGGCACATGCACGGCCATCTGGTCACCGTCGAAGTCCGCGTTGAACGCGAAGCACACGAGCGGGTGGATCTGGATGGCCGAGCCCTCGACGAGGACCGGCATGAACGCCTGGATGCCGAGCCGATGGAGGGTCGGGGCGCGGTTCAACAGGACCGGGTGGTCCTTGATGACGTCCTCGAGGACGTCCCACACCTCGGGTCGCACCCGCTCGACGATGCGCTTGGCGCTCTTGATGTTGTGCGCGAAGCCCTTCTCGACGAGCTGGCGCATGACGAACGGCTTGAACAGCTCGAGCGCCATCTTCTTCGGCAGGCCGCACTGGTGGAGCTTGAGCTCCGGGCCGACCACGATGACCGAGCGCCCGGAGTAGTCCACGCGCTTGCCGAGCAGGTTCTGGCGGAACCGGCCCTGCTTGCCCTTCAGCATGTCGGACAGGCTCTTCAGCCGGTGGTTGCCGGTGCCCGCGATCGCGCGGCCGCGGCGGCCGTTGTCGATGAGCGCGTCGCACGCCTCCTGGAGCATCCGCTTCTCGTTGCGGATGATGATCTCCGGCGCCTCGAGGTCGAGGAGCCGGCTGAGGCGGTTGTTGCGGTTGATGACGCGGCGGTAGAGGTCGTTCAGGTCGGAGGTCGCGAAGCGGCCGCCGTCGAGCTGGACCATCGGCCGCAGGTCCGGTGGGATGACCGGCAGGGTCGAGAGGATCATCCACTCCGGACGCGCGCCGGACTTGCGGAACGCCTCGATGAGGCGGAGCCGCTTGATGGCCTTCTTCCGGCGCTGACCTGAGGTCTGGCGCATCTCGACGTGGAGATCCTGGCTGAGCTGATCGAGGTCGATCTGCTCGATGATCTTCTTCACCGCCTCGGCGCCCATGCCGGCGTCGAACATCCGGCCGTGCGCCTCGGTCAGCGAGCGGAACTCCGACTCGGTGAGGATCTGCATGACCTTGATGTCGTTGAGACGGGCCTTCTCGGTCCGCGCCCAGAGGCGGGCGTCGTCGGTCTCGCGGGACACCTGCTCGCGCTCGGTGGCGGTCGCCTCGTCGATGCCGGAGGTCAGGTCGGCCAGCGCCGTCTGGTACTTCTCCTCGGCCGAGGCCAGCCCCTCCTTGGCCTCCTTCTGGACCGCCGCGACCTCGGCCTTCACGACCGCGCGCAGCTTGGCCAGCGCATCCTTGGCGGTCTCGCCGCCACGGCCGATGACCTCGCCGGTCGCGGCGAAGACGACGTCGTCGGTGAGCGTCTTGCCCGCCGCCTTGATCGATGCCTCGACGGCCTGGGCGGCCGTCATGAGCTCGTCGGTGCGCGTGGCCTGCAGCCCCTCGGTGCGCGTCCGCTCCGCGGCGTGCGCGGCCTCGACCTCGGTCCGCTTGTCGGCGACCGTGGCCTCGAGCTCCGCCTTCTTCTCGTCGACCAGCGCCTGCGCGCGGCCGATCCGCTCGGCGACCTCCTCGTCGACGCGCTGGACGGCCTTGTCACGGGCCGCCTCGTCGACGCGGGTGACGACGTAGAGCGCGAAGTACAGGATCCGCTCGAGGTTGCGCGGGCTGATGTCGAGCAGGATGCCGAGGCGGCTCGGTGTGCCCTTGAAGTACCAGATGTGGCTCACCGGGCTCGCGAGCTTGATGTGCCCCATGCGCTCGCGGCGCACCTTCGACCGCGTGACCTCGACGCCACACTTGTCGCAGATGATGCCCTTGTAGCGGATGCGCTTGTACTTGCCGCAGTAGCACTCCCAGTCCTTCGTGGGACCGAAGATGCGCTCGTCGAAGAGGCCGTCCTTCTCCGGCTTGAGCGTGCGGTAGTTGATGGTCTCCGGCTTCGTGACCTCGCCGGACGACCAGCCCTTGATCTGCTCCGGCGATGCCAGGCTGATCCGGATGGCGTCGAAATTGTTGACTTCAAGCATGAGCGGCTTCGTGACTCCTGCAGCGGCTCGCGGCGCCGCTGCTGCGCTCGTTGCCGGGGTGGACCAGACCCCGGCTCAGGATGGACCGATGGGAGGGACGCGGAGCACGCCGTCCCCGGCGTGCCCGCGTGAGGCCGTTATTCCTCAAAGCCCTGGAGATTGATTCCGCCGAGGTCCGGCAGCGGATAGCTGCCGGTGTCCTCGATGAAGCGGATCTCCTCTTCGTTCTCGTTCAGGATCTCGACGGACAGACCGAGCGCCTGGAGCTCCTTGATGAGCACCTTGAAGGACTCGGGCACGCCCGGCGACTGGATCTCCTCGCCCTTGACGATGGCCTCGTAGGTCTGGACGCGACCCACGACGTCATCGGACTTCACGGTGAGGAGCTCCTGGAGGATGTTCGCCGCGCCATAGGCCTCGAGCGCCCAGACCTCCATCTCGCCGAAGCGCTGGCCACCGAACTGCGCCTTGCCACCGAGCGGCTGCTGGGTGATGAGGCTGTAGGGGCCGGTGCTCCGCGCGTGGATCTTGTCCTCCACCAGGTGGTGGAGCTTGAGCATGTAGATGTAGCCGACGGTGACCCGGTGGTCGAACGCATCGCCTGACCGGCCGTCGTAGAGGATGGTCTTGCCATCCTTCGACAGGCCCGCCCGTGCGAGCGCGTCCTCGATGTGCTGCTCGGTCGCACCGTCGAAGACGGGCGTGGCGGCCTTGAGGCCGAGGGCCGTCATGGCCCAGCCGAGATGCGTCTCGAGGATCTGGCCGATGTTCATCCGGCTCGGCACGCCGAGCGGGTTGAGCACGATGTCGACCGGGGTGCCGTCCGGCATGAACGGCATGTCCTCGACGGGCAGGATCTTCGCGATCAC
>DASVFG010000007.1:0-5271 GCA_036380155.1 Candidatus Limnocylindria bacterium | reverse complement strand
CACCGTGCTGCGTGAGGCGATGGCCGCTCGGCCGACCGTGGCGCTGTCCACGTCGTTCGGGTTCGGCGGCCTGAATGCCGCGCTCGTGCTGCGCGCAGGAGACCGATAGCCAGCAGAGCCCGAAGCCGTCCCGACCGTATATCAGGGATACACGGTCGGATGGGAATGCCGGCTCGTCAACGAACCCCGAAGCGAGCGGGTTGGGGTGGCCTACGGGTTTCGAACCCGTAACCTCTGGAGCCACAATCCAGTGCTCTGCCAGTTGAGCTAAGGCCACCACGGAACCGCGCGGTCGGCGGCGCGGAACGGCGCGTATCGTCGCCGATCACCCCGCGCCGCGCAACCTGCCCGGCCGAGCGTCAGTCGCCGCCTCCGCGTCCGCGGAAGACGAGGAGCACCAGCATGGCGCCAACCGTGGCGATCACGAGTGCGCCGAGCCATCCGTCGGCCTCGTTCTGGCCGAGGACGTTGACCCACAGGAAGCCGCCGATGAGTCCGCCGACGATGCCGACGAGCATCGTGCCGAGGCAGCCCATCCGCTGCCGGCCGGGGATGAACGCGCCGGCGAGCGCGCCGGCCAGGAGGCCGATGATGATCCAGCCGAAGATGCCGAGGTCACCCATGACGTTTCCTCACCAGTGCAGATCGAATGTCGAATGGTCGCGTGCGTCGCGATGATCGCACTCCCGCGGCACGGGATGCAGGCCGCGTGCCCACCGCCTGGAACGTCCGTCACTCCCCGGCGAGGCGGGTGAAGTCGCCGATCACCGCTCCGCCACTGATGTCGACCGCCCAGCGCTCGAGCGGGGGGTCATCGGCGTCGAGCGGCAGCCCCTCGAGCGTCCAGGCGCGGCCCTCGCAGTCGACGAGACGATCGGCGCCGATCTCGAGCGGGCAGTCGTCCTCGACGGGGCTCGCGCCATTGACGAGCGTCACCGACCCTCCCGGAGCGTTGGCGAGGACGACGGTCAGCTGGACGCGGCCATCCCCGGCGTCGCGCTCGCCGTCGTACCCGTAGGACCGCGACAGGATGAGGTCGCGGATCACCGGCGCCTCGCGGGCCTCGGCGAGCGTCCCGACGGTCACCACGCCGTCGTCGCGGGCCGGCGCGAAGAAGAAGATCGCCGGCCGCACCAGCCCCGCGACGACGAGGCCGGCGACGGCGAGGCCGAGGCACCCGAGCAGGGCGCGGCGGATCGGCGGCGGTTCGTCATGCATGGCAGGGCTCGGGCGAGTCGGGCGGCATGAGCTCAACGAGCGTGGCGCCGGTGCAGTTGTAGAACGTCGTGCCGTTGTGCGCCGCCATCCGATCGTCGATGCCGCGCCGCACGAGCGCGGTGTGCCCGTGCAGCCACAGCGGTGGCGCGATGCGCTCGACGAGCCAGCGGAACGCCGGGAAGCCGCGGTGCGCCAGGTCATCGTCGTCGTTCACGTCGCGCGGCGGCGCGTGGGTGACGACGATGATCGGCCCGGCACGGCGGGCACGGGGCCACGACGCGACGACCTTTGTCCACATCCCCGCTCCCGAGACCTGCATGCCGCGTTGGTTGTAGCGCGGCGAGCCGGAGAATCCCATGAGCCGTACCGGCCCCTCGCTGATGATCTCCCCGTCGCGCATCGGCTCGGGAAGCAGCTTGCGCTCCGTGTGCGCCCACGCCGGACCGACGTCGTGGTTCCCGCGGACGTACCGCAACGGGGCGTGGAACGCATCGGCAACGAAGCCGAGGTAGTCCGGCTCGAGGTCGCCGGCGCCGATGACGAGGTCGACCGTGCCGATTCCCTCCCGGGTCGCCCGCGAGTCCAGCGACGGGTCCGGCTCGTCGGACACGGCGAGGATGCGAATCGGGTCGCCGGCCGGCCGTCCCGCGAACGCGGCGGGATCGGGCCAGCGGACGCGGAACCGATCGGTCATGTGTCGCCCTCGCCCGGTCCCTCGCCCGTTCCCCCGCCCGCTCCCTCGCCCCGGGCCGCGCCCGCGGCCCGCTCCGCGGCATGGTGCTCATCGTCGCGGAGGAGGTCGGCGCGGGTGAGGTGATCCTCGGCCGTCCGCTGCTCCACGGTCCGCGTGATGCGACCCTCGGCGGCACGCCGCACCGACTGCGAGCCGATGAGCGCGCCGCTGTCGACGTGCGAGGCGATCGGCGCCGTGATGCCCGGCAGGACGAGCTGCGTCACGTCGGCGTCGATCTCGGCGGCGCCCACCTGGCGCGCGGCCGCCACCCGGTTGTGGCCGTCGGCGACGTAGTACTCGTCACCGACCTGGACGAGGTCGACCGCCGGGAGCATCGCGAGCCCATCGGTCGCGCGGGTGATGCGCTGCCATCGCGCCCGCCAGTTCTCGCCCCGCAGGCTCGGGAGCGGAAGGAAGTCCGCGGTGTTCTGCGAGGGATGGCGCATCGTCCCGACGATGGCGTCGATCGGCACGCCCTGGATGCCGATCGCGCGCCGTGGAGCCCGGGTCGCCTCCGGATGGGCGTCGAGGAGCGATGGCAGGACGCGCCGGCTGTCGGCTCGCTCGGCCGACCGGCGACGAGCGCGCAGCGCGTCACGCAGACGACCGGCGACGGCGCCGATGACGGGGAGGATAGGGAGCCGGGCGAGCAGCCGGCTGCCGGCGCCGCGGACTGAGCGGATTGCAGGGTGCATACGAATGGGTAGCGGTATTGCGCCTCGTACTATGATGCCTGTCCCGAGCAGGGGCCATTCGTGCCCTCCAGCCTGCCGTGCAAGGAGCGAGACACCCCATGGCGACCGTCACGTTCGACCACATGTACAAGCGGTACGGCGATGACGTCATCGCCGTGAACGATCTCAACCTCGAGATCGGCGACGGCGAGTTCATCTGCCTGGTCGGCCCGTCCGGTTGTGGAAAGACGACTGCCCTGCGCTGCGTGGCCGGGCTCGAGGAGATCAGCGACGGCCAGCTCCGTATCGGCGACCGCGTCGTGAACAACGTGGCGCCGAAGGACCGGGACATCGCCATGGTCTTCCAGAGCTACGCGCTCTACCCGCACATGACCGTCTTCGACAACCTCGCGTTCGGGCTGAAGCTGCGCAAGATCAACAAGCAGGACATCGACCGTCGGGTGAAGGAGGCCGCGGGCATCCTCGGCCTCGAGCGCTTCCTCGACCGCAAGCCGCGCGCCCTGTCCGGTGGCCAGCGACAGCGCGTCGCCCTCGGTCGCGCCATCGTGCGCGAGCCGTCGGTGTTCCTCATGGACGAGCCGCTCTCGAACCTCGACGCGAAGCTCCGCGTGCAGACGCGCGCCGAGATCGCCCGACTCCATCAGCGGCTCGGGACGACGACGATCTACGTCACCCACGACCAGGTCGAGGCGATGACGATGGGCGATCGCATCGCCGTCATGCGCGACGGCATCCTCCAGCAGGTCGGCACGCCGCAGGAGCTCTACGACCATCCGGTCAACATCTTCGTCGCCGGCTTCATCGGCTCCCCGGCCATGAACTTCGCGACCGCGACGTCCGAGGGCAAGGATCTCCTCCTCGGCGGTGTGAAGCTCGAGCTGTCCGGCCAGCAGGCGAAGGCAGCCGACTCGCGCGCCGACGGGGCGAACGTGCTCATCGGCTTCCGGCCCGAGCACATCGAGCTCGCCAACGGCCAGGGCGGGGACGCCGTGCGCTTCCCGGCCAAGGTCGACGTCGTCGAGTACCTCGGCAACGAGGAGCTCATCCACGCCAAGACCGAGGGCAACGAGGTCGTCGCCCTGCTGCCGTCCGACAAGAAGGTGGGCGTCGGCGACACCGTGAACTTCGCGGTGCCGATGGACAAGCTCCACATCTTCGATCCCGACTCAGAGAAGACGCTTGTCGGGTAGCGGCCGGCGTACCAATCACACACGCACCAGCGGTGGGGGGAGCCGGACTGGCCCCTCCGCCGCATCGGCGCACAACCATGGGTGGGCGGGTGCCCACGCCATCCAGGAGCAAGGTGGAGGAACTATGCGGACATTTCGTTTTGCGACACCGGCGCTGATCGCCGTGCTCGTCCTCGCGGCGTGCGGCAACGGGGATGACCCCGGGTCGAGCGGTGGCGGCGGTGGCGACGTCGAGGAGGGTGACGGCACGATCGTCGTCACCAGCCTGTGGGGCGGCACCGAGGAGGAGGCCTTCCAGGCCGTCCTCGACGCGTTCGAGGAGGAGACCGGGATCACGGCCGAGTACGAGCCGAACCGGACCGACTATGCGACCGTGCTCCGCACGCGCATCCAGGGTGACAATCCGCCGGACGTCGCGATCATCCCGGGCATCGGCACGCTCCGCAGCCTGGCGCGTGACGGCTCCCTGATCTCGATCGCGGACCTCGGCCTCGACCAGGCCTCGTTCGAGGGCAACTATGCCCCCGGCATCCTCGACGTCGGCGTGGTCGACGACGAGCTCTACGGGATCATGGTCAAGCTGAACTCGAAGGCGACCATCTGGTACAGCCCCGAGCGCTTCACCGATCTCGGCGTCGAGCCGGCAGAGGACTTCGAGGGCCTCGTCAGCCTGACCGATGACATCAAGGCCGCCGGCGGCACGCCGTGGGCCCTGGGTGCCAGCGACAGCTGGACCCTGACCGACAACTTCGAGATCATCTACCTGAAGATGAACGGGCCGGAGGCGTACGACACGCTGTTCAGCCCGGAGGGTGACTGGACCGATCCGACCGTGCAGGCGGCCATCGACAAGATGCTCGAGCTGTACACCGAGGAGAACGTCGAGGGCGGGATCGATGGCGCGCTGTCGACCCTCTTCGTCGACGCCATCTCGAAGGTCTTCAGCACGAGCCCCTCGGCCGAGCTGTACTGCTGCGGTGGGTTCATCGGCGGCATCGCGACCGGTGCGGACGTGAATCCCGACCTCGCCGGCCAGGAAGGCCCCGAGGGCGCGATCAACTGGTTCCCGTACCCGACCATCGATGGCAACGGCGAGGGTCTCGTCACCTACGGTGGTGACGTCATGGCCGCGCTCGTGAACGACAGCGACGTCGCGGCGTTCATGGAGTACCTCACCACGGCCGAGGCCGGCCAGGTGTGGGCCGAGGGCGGGACGATCATCTCGCCGATCGTCGACGTGGACACCAGCGTCTACCCGACGAGCCTCATCCAGGCCGAGGCCGACCAGGTCACCTCCGCCGAGGCCGTGCGCTTCGACGGCTCCGACCTGCTGCCGGGCACCGACCTGGGTGCCGTGCTCCAGCAGGCACTCCAGGGCGCCGACATGGGTCCGGTGCTCGAGGAGTTCCAGTCGGCCACAGCGACCGCCTGGGAA
>DASVFG010000006.1:0-8064 GCA_036380155.1 Candidatus Limnocylindria bacterium | reverse complement strand
CGTGCCGATCGGGGCCGTGAGCCGGCGCCGTTCGTGTCGGGCGAGCCGCTCGAGGAGCTGTCGGGCGAGGAGCGCTCGACCGTCGAGACGGCGAAGACGGTTCTCGAGGAGATGCTCTCGCTGATGGGTGTGAACGGGACGGTCGAGGTCGCGACGGGCGGCGAGACCGCGCGCCTGAACGTCAGGGGCGATGACCTCGGGCTGCTCATCGGCCGGCGCGGCGAGAAGCTCGCCAGCCTGCAGCACATCGTCAACCTCATCGTCGGCCGCCGCGAGGGACAGCACCACCGCATCGCGATCGACGTCGAGAACTACCGCGGCCGCCGCGAGGAGCAGCTCCGCGACGTCGCCGATCGGGCGGCGAAGCGAGTCATCCAGACCGGCAAGATCATCCAGCTCGAGGCGATGCCCGCCGTCGAGCGTCGGATCGTCCATATGGCCCTGCTCGAGAACCCGAAGGTCCGCACCCAGAGCGTCGGCGTCGAGCCGAACCGCCGGATCGTGGTCCTGCCGGCTCAGCAGGTGAAGGCCTGACGAGCGCCGCCCGTCACGAATGACGGGGGTGCGGGATGGAGATCCCGGCGTGCGCGATCGGCCGGCTCGAGCCGGACGGACCGTGGATCGGCGTCGCCCCGACCGTTGACGACGGCTACGCGCTGACCCTCGGCGCGCCCGACGAGGCGGGACGTCTGACGGCGCGGCCGGACGACCTCGCCGCGTTGGCGCTGGCCTGGTTCGAGGAGTCCCTCGACGAGCCACCCGAGGCGCTCGCCGCGACGCTCGGTGACGTGGCGGCCATCGTTCGGCACGCGGCTGAACGAGTGACCGACCCTGAGGCGCATCGGGCGTTCGACCTGGCGGTGGACGCCATCGACGACGGCCTGGCCGCGGACGTCGTCATCGACCGCCTGGCACGAGCACTCGGCGACGGCGTCGACGCGGTCGAGCACCTCCGTCGTCGCACGGAGGCGCTGCGCCGAGTTGGTTGAGCGTTGGTTCCGCCAGCAAACCCGGCGGAACCAACCGGCACGGCGTCAGGCCGAGGGGCGTGGCTCATTGCGATCGCCGTCCGCGTCGCCACCGACCGGATCGGCCTCGACCGGATCCGCGGCGGCCGCGGGCTGCGTTGGAGCGGCCGGCTCGACCGGAGCCACCGTCTCGACCGGAGCCACGGTCTCCACCGTTGGTCCGGCCGGTGCGGGAGCGTCCGCCTCGGCGGCGGCTGCGGCGGGGGCGGCAGCAGGTGCCGTCGACGAGCCGAACTGCCAGGTACCGCCCTCCGCCTGGAGCTCCTGCCATCCGGCCCACGCCATCACGAGCGCGCCGACCACGGCGACGATGAACATGATGCCGCTCAGCGTGCCGAACCCGAGGTAGCCGATCCACTGGAGCGCCGCGATCACCGCCAGCGCCGCCGCTCCGATGCCGAGGGCGGCCATGAGCGAACCCTTCGAGCCGGGCAGCTTCGTCGTCGGCGACAGCTGCGGGAGGAAGACGACGGCCAGCATGCCGATGCCCGCGAGGATCGAGAGGAAGAGCAGTCCACCCCAGTTGCTGATGAGACCGGCGAGCACGACTGCGGCGGACCCGTAGACGGCCAGCTTCTCATTGCTCGTGAGCTTCGCGAAGTCCATGAGAGCGCACACCCTCCATACGTGCTGCGGCCCCCGGTTCCGCGTGCGGACGGTAGCACAGGGTCGCAACCATCCCGGACGAAAACGGTCGAGCCGGCGGTCCGCGTGGTGTCCGCGATCACCGCCGGCTCGGGCCGGATGGAGGAATGGTGGAGATGGGGGAGAATCGAACTCCCCGTCCAGAACACGTTCCCCGGGAACTTCCTACAGGTATTTCCGGCCAACTTGCGAGTTCGCGTCACGGACCCCCGACCGGCGGGGTGCCTCGCTTGCTATCCGGTGGCGCCTTTCGGCTCTTTGACACCGCTCACCGGAGTCGGCGATGCCGCACCTCCCCAAATGACATCTTCGCCGTCCGGGGAGGGGGGACGACGTCAATGCTCACTGCCTAAGCAGCGAGGGCGTAACTATCGTTGCCAGTTACAGCAATTGCCCGCTGTTTAACGAGGCCTGCGAGCAACCTCGACCTGCGATTCCCGGCTCACGGGCACTGTCGAAACCTGACATCCCCACGAACCGATTGAGACGTTCAGTGTACCAGACGCCGTCGCCGATGAGAACACCCGTTCCAATCTAGAGCTTGATGCGGCCCGCTTCCTTCGATTCGCGGTCGAGCTCGCGGCGCATGTCACGCTCCGCGATCGATCGGCGCTTGTCGTGCGCCTTCTTGCCGCGCGCCACCCCGATCTCGAGCTTCGCCGTTCCCCGCCGCAGATAGAGCCGGAGCGGCACGATCGTCAGACCCTTCGCCGACTGGAGGCCGAGCAGCTCGCTGATCTGGTCGCGATGGAGGAGGAGCTTCCGCGTGCGGGTGGGAGCGTGGTTGTACCGGTTGCCCTGGGCGTACTCGGCGACGTGGGCGCCCACCAGCCAGGCTTCACCGTGCTCGATGCGCACGTACGCCTCGGCGATGTTCACCTTGTGGGCGCGGATCGACTTGATCTCGGTCCCGGTCAGCACGATGCCCGCCTCGAGGGTGTCCTCGATGGCGTAGTCATGGCGCGCGCGCCGGTTGACGGCGATCGTCTCGTCGGGCATCGGTCCTTACGCTCTCGGCTGTGGCGGCATCCCCCGGCTGGGCATGGACGCCGGCTGGACATGGAAAGAGCCGACCCTTGGGCCGGCTCTCTCCGTCGCTACACCACGCGAGGCTGTGTTAGCGAACCGCCTCGGTGGTGGCGTGCGTGGAACTATCCATCGGCAACACCACCTCCTTTCGTTGGCGCGGATGCTAGCAGATGGGTCGCGCGCCGACAATGCCGACGACCGGCGGGGCTGCAAGAAGGCCGATCGAGCGGCTGGACGAGGGCACCGAGGCTGCCTCGTCGACCGGTTCGCCGGCGAGGTGCGCGAGGGCGGCGTCCAGCACCGGATCCTCTTCGGGCGGCGTCTCGGCGGTGCGCGCTGCCGGCACGTCGGGCTGGATCCCGTCGGGAGCGACGCTGTTGTGCCCCGGCGTGAACCAGCGGCTGATGGTGATCCGCACGCCGCCGTCGTTCTCGAGCCGGCTCCACACCTGGACGGTGTTCTTCCCATAGCTCGCCTCGCCGACGATCGTCGCCCGACCCGCCTCCTGGAGCGCGGCCGCCACGATCTCCGAGGCGGAGGCCGACCCGGCGTTGATGAGGACCGCCACCGGCAGATCCGGATCCGTGGCGATCCCGTCCCCGCTGGCACGGTATTCCTTCGTGTCGTCGCCGGCCGACTCCTGCGTGAAGATGAGACCCTCCTCGAGGAACTGGCTGGCGATCTGCTGCGCGGCGTCGATATATCCACCCGGGTTGTCGCGGAGGTCGAAGACGATCTGGTCGGCACCCTGGTCGAGGAGCTCCTGGAGGCCGGCGGCAAACTGGTCGCTGGCCGGGGCCGAGAAGGCGTTGAGGGCGATGTAGCCGACGTGGTCGTCGATCATCCGCGTCTCGACTTCCTGGAGCTCGATCTCGGCGCGGGTGATCGTGACGTCGAACGGCTCGGCGCCATCGCGCTCGATGGTGAGCGTCACGTCGGTGCCGGCCTCGCCGCGGATGACGGACACCTGGTCGTTCACGGTGGTGCCGTCCACGCTCGTGCCGTCCACCGCGAGGACATAGTCGCCGGCCTGGATGCCGGCCGCCTCCGCCGGTGAGCCGTCGAGCGGCGCCACCACGACGAGGCGGCAGACCGCGCTGAGCTCGGTGCAGGCGGCCAGGTCGGCGGGGTCCTCGATGTTCGTCATCGCCATCTCCGCGCCGATGCCGCTGAACGACCCGGACAGGTCACCGAGCGCCTGCTGGTACTGCTCCGGCGGCATGTAGCCCGAGTTGGGATCCTCGACGCCGAACTCGAACATGCCACGGATGGCGCCCTCGGCCAGCTTCTCCGGGTCGAGCTCATCGACGTACTCGCGCTGGAGACGGCCGTAGGCCTCGCAGAATGCGGCGAAGGCCTCATCCGGCGCGGCGCATCCGGCCGATCCGGCACGACCGCCAGCCGCCAGCCAGCCGCCGGCGAAGAGGAGGGCGCCGACGAGGGCCGCGAGGGCGATCGCCACGACCCAGGGAATGGTGGCGCCGCCGGGGCGACGCGGTGCCGCCTCCGGCGCGGTGGCCGGGAACGGCGGCGGGGCAGTCGGTTCGGTCATCGGAGGGCGCAGTCTAGCAATGGTCGGCGCGAGCGCGGTATCGGACGGATTACGTTCCCGATACGTTCCGCCTCGCCCACCGGCTCACGTGGCCCTCCCCTCACCGCGCGGCGGACAGGTAGGAGCGCACGCTGATCCACGATCCGACCGCACCCACCCCGAGCCCGACCGCGAGCAGGAGGAGCGAAAGGGTCGTGAGGAAGCGGGCGCTCACCGCGGTCGGCATCTGGAAGATGCTCACCATCGCCGGCTGAATCGGGTCCCAGACGGCGGCGACGAGGAGGATCGTGACGAAGGCGCCGATGAGCCCGCACAGGATTCCCTCGAGGATGAACGGCCAGCGGATGAACGAGTCCGAGGCGCCGACGAGCCGCATGATCTCGATCTCGTTCGCGCGGCTGTAGACCGCGATGCGGATGGTGTTGATGATCATGAACAGCACCGTCAGGCCGACGAGGCCGACGCCGATGATCCCGACCGTGCGAATGACGTTGATGATGCCGAGTAGCGTGTCGTACTCGGCCTGCTTGGTGAGGACCCGCTCCACGCGCCGATCGTCGGCGAGGGCGGCGCTCACGTCGCTCGAGACGTCGGGATCGACGAGGCTGATCTCGAGGCTGGCGAACAGCCGGATGTCGGCGCCACCGGTGTCGAGCTCCTGTCCCGTTTCGGCGTACGCCGCCTCGAGGCGGCGCATCGCCTCCGCTGGCGAGACGTACGCCACCGACGCGACGCCCGGGAGGGCCTCCACCTCCCGCGTGAGCCGCTCGAGCGTCGCCGCCGTCAGCCCGTCCTCGAGCTGGGCGGTGACCGCCACCTTGCGCTCGATGAACTCGAGGCCCGAGTTCAGGCCGCTGATGACGATGAACAGCCCGGACAGGAGGACGAGCATGAGGATCACCGTCGCGGTGGCGGCGAGGCTCATCATCGCGTTGCGCCAGAAGCCCTGCCAGGCGCGGACGACGCTGAAGCCGATGAAGCGCACGAAGGGCATCGGTCAGTACTCGCGCTCGTAGGCCGCCGCCGCCTCGTCGCGGACGAGGTGCCCGCCCTCGAGGGCGAGCACTCGGCGGCGCATGGCGTTCACGATCTCCTGGTTGTGGGTCGCCATGAGGACCGTGGTGCCGAGCTGGTTGATCTGGATGAGAAGCTGGATGATCTCCCAGCTCGTGACGGGGTCGAGGTTGCCGGTCGGCTCGTCGGCGATGAGGATCGCCGGGTCGTGGACGAGGGCACGCGCGATCGCCGTCCGCTGCTGCTCGCCGCCGGAGAGCTGCGTCGGCAGGTGATGGGCGTGGTCCTGCAGTCCGACGAGGCTGAGCAGCTGCGGGACGCGCTGCCGGATGGTCGGCCCCGGGGTGCCGGTCACGTCGAGCGCGAATGCCACGTTCTCCCAGACCGTCTTGTTCGGCAGCAGCCGGAAGTCCTGGAACACGATCCCGATGCGTCGCCGCAGTCCGGGCACCTGCCCCCGCCGCATGCGGAGCAGGTCATGGCCGGCCACGCGGACGTGGCCGTGGGTCGGCAGCTGCTCGCGGATGAGAAGGCGGATGAACGTGCTCTTCCCCGCGCCCGACGGTCCGACGAGGAACACGAAGTCGCCGGACGGGATCGTGACGCTCACGTCGCCGAGCGCCACCTTGCCGTTCGGGTAGGTCATCCCGACATCGACCATGCGGATGACCGGTGCGTCAGGTTCGGGTGTGCGGGCTCGGCGTCGCAGGAGGGATGTCATCGGTTCGCGACCGATGGTACCGAATGGGGCTGGCGGCGACACCGCCGGCGCCACCTACGCGGCGGGCGTGGGGTCTCCCTCGCCGACGCGGGAGCGCAGGTAGCCTTCGATGAACGCGTCGAGATCGCCGTCGAGCACGGCCGTCGGGTTGCTCGTCTCCACCCCGGTGCGCAGGTCCTTGACCATCGTGTACGGCTGCAGGACGTACGAGCGGATCTGGTTCCCCCATCCCGCCTCGACGTGCTCGCCGCGCAGGCGGGCCATCTCTGCCTCGCGCTCCTCCATCTGGCGCTCGACGAGCTTCGCGCGCAGCACCGCCATGGCGCGATCCTTGTTCTGGTGCTGGCTCCGCTCGCTCTGGACGGCGACGACGATCCCCGTCGGAAGGTGCGTGAGCCGGACGGCCGAATCGGTCTTGTTCACGTGCTGCCCGCCGGCGCCGCTCGACCGGTACGTATCGATCCGCAGCTCCTTCTCGTCGATCTCGACCTGCGCGTCCTCGGGGACCTCGGGCATGACCTCGACGAGCGCGAAGCTCGTGTGGCGGCGCTTCTGGGAGTCGTACGGGCTGATGCGAACGAGCCGATGCACGCCGCGCTCGCTGCGCAGGCGGCCGTAGCCCCAGCGGCCGTCGATGCTGAAGCTCACGCTCTTGAGGCCCGCCTCCTCGCCCTCGGTGGCCTCGAGGATCTCGGTCTTGAACCGGTTGCGCTCGGCCCATCGGAGGTACATACGGAGGAGCATCTCGGCCCAGTCCTGCGACTCGGTGCCGCCGGCACCGGCGTAGACGGAGACGATCGCGCCGCGCTCGTCGAACGGCTCGGACAGGAGGAGTTGCTGTTCCATGCGGCCCCAGTCGGCCTGGAGGGTGGCGAGGTCGCGCTCGAGGTCGGGACCGAGCGAGGCTCCCTCCTCTGGATCGGCGGCGGCCATCTCGGCCATCTCGGCGAGCCCGTCGGCGCGTTCGCGGAACGTGCGCCACGCATCGAGCTCGGCGCGCAGCTCCTCGGCGCGACGCATGATCGCCTGCGCCGCGGACGGGTCGTCCCAGAGATTCGGATCGGCCGACCGCTCGGTCAGCTCGGCGAGCTCGGATTCCTTCGAGGGGAGGTCAAAGGCGCACCGACGTCTCGTCGACGAGACGCGCCAGGCGGCGAGCCTCGTCCCTAATTGCGTCCAAGCGCCACCATCGGGAGCTCAGCCATCTCGGCCAGCCGGTTCTGCTTCGTGCGGACCTTCGCGGGGTTCACGCACGGGCAGTAGTTCTGGCGCGGACAGACGCCGCAGTTGCCGTCGCAATCGAGCGTCGCCGCGTACGAGCAGCGCATGCAGTCGCGCTCGCACATGATGAGGTCTTCGTAGGGTTGCTCTGGGTCTCGGAAGCGGGTGACCGGTGGGAGGTGGGCCGCCGTGCTGACGGGGAGCGGAACGGAGACCCTGGTAGGTGCGGTCAGTTGCTTCAACGATTCCCTCCACCGAGCGGGAGATGCGTGGGGTCCGAGCGAGCCCCGCGTGCATCGTTGGGCTCCATCGTAGCGAGTCGATCGGATAGCGCAACCCCGCACGATCGTCCTCGTCCGCGGCCCGCCACGTGCATGTCGGAGACGGCATGCCGGACCCGTTGCTCCTCATCGTCGGCGTCATCGCGATCGCCTGCCTGGTGCTCTTCCCCATCCGCATCTGGCGCAAGCAGCACCACCGATACGGGGACGCCGATGGCACCGATGGCGACGTTCCGCTCGCGCCACCGGAGCGCCGCAACCAGGGCTGACCCAACGCTGAGGCGCTTCGCCGGAACGACCGGCCAGGTTCGCCGCGGAGCTTCGCGTCAGTTGTCCGCCAGCGGAACTACCGGCCAGGCTCGCCGCGGATCGACGGCCCCCTTGCCCAGGCGTTGCGCCGGAGCGGTCCTGCCGGCCACGCAGGGTCCTTCAGGTGCCGCAGCGTGGCTGCTAGTTCCGCTGGTCGACAACTCCCGCGACCGGCCGGTCGACCGCGCGTGGCCGGGCGGCTCCCGCTGGCACCTGCGCCGTCAGGACCCGTGGCACTTCTTGTACTTCTTGCCCGAGCCGCAC
>DASVFG010000005.1:0-13408 GCA_036380155.1 Candidatus Limnocylindria bacterium | reverse complement strand
ATCGGGTGCGCGGTCACCACGGGGGTCGGCGCCGTGCGAGCAACGGCCAGGGTGGCGGCGGGAGAGTCCGTTGCCGTCATCGGCCTGGGCGGCGTAGGGTTGAGCGCGGTGCTTGGCGCTGTGGCGGCCGGAGCTGACCCGGTGATCGCCATCGACCGCGTCCCGGCGAAGCTGGAGCTGGCAGCCCGGGCCGGGGCGCATCGGGTGCTCGATGCGAGCGACGCGCGGGAGTCAGCCGGCGTCGACCACGTCCTCGAGTGCATCGGCCGGACCGACATCGTCGAGCTCGCGATCGAGCTCGTCCGGCCGGGTGGCACGGTCACCCTGGTGGGCATGACTCCGCAGGGGGAGCGGGCATCGTTCGACGTCTATCGCTTCGTCGAGGACGGGAAGCGCATCCTCGGCTCGAACTACGGCTCGGCGGTGCCGGCGCGCGACTTTCCGGCCATCGCGAACGCGTACCTCGACGGCTCGCTGCCGCTCGATCTGCTGATCACCGGGCGCATCCGCCTCGAGGGCATCGGCGACGCGTTCGAGGCGATGCGGCAGGGGGAGGGAGCCCGCCGCGTCATCGTCTACTGAGCGGGCTGGCACGGCCTCTGCGCTGCGTGAGGCATGAGTGACGCACGACAGAGCCCGATTCCCCAGGACCGCGTAAGGGAGAACGTCGACCAGGCGCAGCTGGCCGAGGACGATCGGCGCCTCGCGGCCGAGCAGGAGCGCTACCTCGCCGACCAGGGTGACCAGCCGGGAGCGCCCGATGACGACGCCGGCCCCGCCGAGGGCGGCGACTGAGAACGGCTCAGCACAGCGAACGAGCCCGGACCGCGAAGTCCGGGCTCGTTCGTTCGCTGGGTGCGAGGGAACTAGGGGCGGCCACCGCCGCGGCCGTTGCCGCCACCACCGGACTCGCGGTTCGCCTTCCGCTCGGCCTTGGCTGCCTCGCGCTCGGCGCGGCCCGCCGCACGATCGGCTTCGCGCTGCTCCTTGGCGCTGAGGGCGTCGTCCTCGGTCTCCGAGGCTTCCTCTTCGGTGTCCTCGTCCTCCGAGGCGTCCTCCCAGCAGGTCACTCGCGCGGCGAGGCTCACGACCTTGCCGTGGTTCTTCTCGTCCGACTCCGCCGACGCAGCCTTGTCGCGGGCGACCTCGGACACGCACTCACCGTGGTTCTTGGGCTCGTCCTCGGTGGACTCCTCCTCCTCGGTGGACTCCTCCTCCTCGGTGTCCTCCTCGGTGTCCTCCTCGGGATCGGTCGACTCGTCGGTCTCGTCGGTCTCCCAGCAGGTCTCGCGGGCGGCCTCGCTCACGGCGCCGCCGTGATTCTCGTTCGTGCCACCGACGGCTTCGGTGTCCTGCGCGACCTCCGAGACGCACTCGCCGTGCGAGCTCGCCGCGTCGGTGTCCTCGTCGTCGGACTCCTCGGTGTCCTCCTCGGTGTCCTCGGACTCGTCATCGGATTCCTCGGAATCCTCGTCCTCGGAACCCTCGTCCTCCTGCGTCTCATCCTCGTCGGCAGGCGGGTCTTCGGGCTCGTCGGTGGTGCCGAAGATGAGCTCGTGGACGAACGCCGCGACCGACTGCCCGCGCGGGGCGTCAGTGTCGACGGGGTCGGCGCCGAACGCTGCCGACACCGTCAGGATGAGCAGCAGCGCGCCACCCACGATGGCGAACCAGGGAGTGCGGAGTCGTTTCATTCGAGTGCGTACCTTCCGATGGCGACGCCGCTGGGCAGCGCGGGGCGCCTGGGGTGCATCGGCCGCCAGACGACGGACCGAGATGATGACGTCGCTACTCTGGCATTCGACGGATCGCGTGCGGGCCGTACATCGGTCCCGCGGCGCCCGGACCTTCGTCCCCCGAGGAGCGTGGCTCGGCGCCGGAGGCCGCTCAGGAGCGGCGGTACTTCCGCAGCAGGATGTCGATCACGTCCCGGTAACGCGCCCCGGAGGCGTGGCGCCGCAACCAGTCGAGGTAGTCGGGGTCGCGCTGCACCACCTCCCCGAGCGTCCAGCCCTCGTAGCGGCCGAAGTCGAGCCGCAGCTCCGCGCCGTCGGCCCCGAGCGGCCCGCGTGGGGCACCATGCGTGGCCGACTCCGCCGGCGTCGGCGGGGGAGCCCGGCGACGGTCCGACTCCCACTGCGAGCGGCGTACGGGGTCTCGCACGATGGCATACGCCCAGTTGAGGTCGGTCATCCGCCGCTCCTCGGCCTCGCCCATCGGGGTCGAGGCGTCGGGGTGGACCTTGCGGGCGAGCACCCGGTAGGCCGCCCGCACGACGTCCGGATCGGCGTCGGGGTGGACCTGGAGGATCCGATACGGATCGCGCCGTTCCATCGGTCCCGCTAGGGAAGCGCCCGCTCGACGACCTGGCGCAGGACCGGCAGCGGCAGGGCGCCGTCGCCGAGGACGGCGTCGTGAAAGCGCCGGATGTCGAATCGGTCGCCCTGTCGCTCGCGAGCCTCCGCGCGCAGCCGAAGGATCTCGAGCTGCCCGAGCTTGTAGGCCAGGGCCTGACCGGGGTAGGCGATGTACCGATCGACCTCGTTGACGATGTTGTTGGCTCCGAGGGCGGTGTGCGCCGTCATGAACGCGATGGCCGCGTCGCGCGACCAGCCCATGGCATGGATGCCGGTGTCGACGACGAGGCGGGACGCCCGCCACGCGTCGAACGAGAGGACGCCGAAGCGGTCGAGATCGCCGCTGAGCAAGCCCATCTCGGCCGAGAGTCGCTCGGTGTAGAGCCCCCAGCCCTCGATGTACGCCGTCGACCCGTTGAAGCGGCGGAAGGCCGGCAGCTCGTCGAGCTCCTGCATGATCGCCAGCTGGAGGTGATGGCCCGGCACCGCTTCGTGGAAGGCGAGGGTCTCCGCTTCGTAGCGTGGCCGCGTCGTCGGCTCCGACGTGTTGATGAAGAACTGCCCGGGCCGCGCGCCATCTGCCGATGGTTCGCGGTAGTACGCGATCGTCGTGTGCTTCTCTTCGTACGACGGGATCACCACCACCTCGCACGGCGCCTGTGGGAGGCGGCCGAACCACGCGGGGATGGCTTCGGTGGCCCGCGCCAGCGAGGCCTCCGCGACGCCCACGATCTCCTCGCGGGTCGCGAAGTGGAGCGCCGGATCGTCGCGGAGGGCGGCGAGCGTGGCCTCGAGCCCATCGGTGTCGAGTAGCTGCCGGCCGAGCTCGACGAACTCGGCGTCGATCCGCTCGATCTCGGCGAGACCGATGGCGTGGACCTCCTCGGGGGGCGTGTCGAGCGAGGTATGCGCGCGCGCCAGGGCGGCATACGCGGCAGGCCCACCCGGGATGTGCATGAGGCCCGGCCGGTCGCCGGCACGGGCACGCGGGGCGATCTCGTCGGCAACCACCGCCCGATAGCGTTCGTAGGCGGGACGGATCGCGTCGCGGATGAGCTGGAGGATCGGTTCCCGGAGCTCGGAGCGCTCCTTCGCGGGGAGCGCGAGCGACCACTCGTCGTCCGGCGTCGCCAGGACGCCGTCGATCTGCTCAATCACCTTGGCGCATAGCGCCGCCACGCCGAGGCGACCCTCGGCTGCGCCGCGACGGAGGGCGTCCACCGCCGTGTCGAGGTAGCCGGGCATCGCGGACCACCGCGCGAGCAGCGCCTCGGCCTCGGCGTCGTCGCGCGCGGCGTGGAAGGAGGGGATGTTGAGGAGGGCGACCTGCGGCCCGTCCATCGGATCGACGTTGAAGGCGCCGAGGTCCGCCTCCAGGAACGCCCGATCGGTGGCGATCGCCTCGCGCAGCGCCGCGGTCGTCACCGGTTCCGAGGCGGAGTCGATGGCGGCCAGGCGCCGCTCGAACTCGTCGAGCGTCGACCGCCACGCGTCACGCGCCTCGGGCGAGTCGTCCTCGAGCGCGTGATCCCAGCGGCGGTCGCCGATCGCGGTCGCGAAGGTCGGGGTATGGGCGAGGAACGCGTCCCAGTACTCGGCGGACAGCCGGTCGAGCTCGGTCTGCATGCCGCCATCGTATCGGGGCGCGGCGCGCGCCGAACGTCATGCCGACGCGCCGCTCACCCGCGGCTCAGCGCGGCATCTGCGTGATGTGCGGAGCCGGCCCCTCGCCGCGATCCTTCTCCTCCTCGGGTGCCTCTCCCTGCGGGATGGCGGCGTCGCCGGCCTCGCCGAGCTCGGCGTCCTCGTCGGTGATCGGGTTGGGCAGGTCCTGCGCGTTCTCGACCTGCTCGATGCTGTCCTGGGTTCGTTCGGTTTCCATGGGTCACACCTCCTGCGGGGAACGCGATGCAAGGCGCGGGCCGACCCGCGTATCCTCGTCGCCGATGAAGGCAGCGCCCTCCCCGCCACGGGTCGAGCACCCCGCCTCGCGCGGACTTCCGCCACAGCCGGATCCGAACCGCCTCATGCGCACCTGCGCGAACTGCGGCTCCGCGATGGAGGAGCGCAAGTGCAAGCTCATCTGTCGGGGCTGCGGCTACTTCCTCAGCTGCTCCGACTACTACTGAGCCGACGGCGCCGGCGGGCTCCCCTTACTGGGTGGAGCCGAGGAACTCGATCGAGGCAACGATCCGGTCGAGGATCGCCTTGTTGAGCTCGTAGTCGCCGCCCATGCTCGTATCGGTGCGGGCGACCAGGTTCGGTCCCTGCTCCGACGTGCGGCCCAGCTGGATGATGTATTCGTACGAGCGGCCGCTCGTCGGATCCTCCGGTGTGCCCTCGGACTCGACGCGCGTCGCGTACTGCCCGCCGGCGATCCCGCGCTCCTCGGTGAGCAGCTCGCCGTCGACGGGGTGGCCGCCCTCGATCCAGAAGATCTCGATCGCGATCTCGTCGGGGCGGGTGGCAAAGTCGTCGACCTCGTAGAACGTCGGCGAGAACCAGCTGCAGGCGGGCACGTCGCGAATCTCGGTGTTCGTGTACCACGGATCGGGGTAGTCGAGGACGTATCCATCCTGCGGGTTGCGGCAGCTGTCGGGTTCCTCGAACAGCCCATCCGCCTCCGCGTTCGGCGCAACCGTGAAGGCCGTCGGGAATCCGCTCGCCGCGGGACTGGCCGCCTCGGTGGCCGAGGCCGACGGCTCCAGGCTTGCCGCCGGCGAGGGGGATGCACTCGCGGAATCGCTCGCCGGTGCACTGGACGGGGCGGCCGACGCGCTGGCCGCGACCGAGGGCGGGGTCGTCGACGCCGGGGCCGGCCCGCACGCGGAGGCGAGGACGGCGACGAGGACGGCGGCGATGGTGCTGGTTCGCGGCGAGGGACGGTGCATCGGTCTCCAGGGCTGGTGCGGCGAAGTCGTGGCCAAGCCTAGCCTGCTACGGGCCGCTCGCGAGTAGTACGAACCGCCGGCTACGGCGCCAGCTCCACCGGCGTGGCCGACGGGTCAGGTTTCCGCGCCAGCTGCGCGGCCAGCACGCCGGCGATGACGAGGGCGCCGCCCGCGAGCTGCGCACCGCCGAGGGACTGGTCGAGGACGAGCCAGGCGAGCAGCGCGGCGAGGACCGGCTCCGTCGTGGTGGCGATGGCCGCCACCGCCGGGCTGATCCAGCGCAGCGCGGCAACCGCGAGCGCGAACGGCAGGAGCGTGCCGACGAGACCGATGGCGAGGACGCGCAGCGAGACCTGCGGATCGGCGAGGAGCTCGAACGGCCACGACCATCCCGGGAGCACGGCGATCCAGATGATCGTCGCCACGCAGAAGCCGAGGAACAGCGTCGTGGCCGGATGGCTGCCGCGCCGACCTGCGAGCTCGGCGAGCACGAGGTAGGCGGCGAAGGCGAGGGCCGAGGCGACGCCGGCCACGACGCCGATGCCGTCCAGGCTGCCCGCGTCGCCCGCGATCGCGCCCGACACGAGGGCCGCCCCGACCAGGGTGGCCGCGGCGGCCGCCCAGACGGCCGGCGAGGGACTGGTCCGCGTCAGGAGCGCGGTGGCGACGAGGATGAGCACCGGCGCGGTGTACTGGAGCGAGATCGCGGTGCCGACCGGGATGCGTGAGATCGCCACGTAGTACGCGACGTTGACCGCCGCGATGCTCGCCCCGAAGGCGACGATCGCGGGCATGGCGGCGCCGACCGGGACGAGCAGGTCGCGTCGCGCGATCGCCATCCATGCCGCGAGGGGCACGAGCGCGACGACGACGCGAGCCGCCGCCAGCTGCTCCGGCGAGACGCCACGGCGGAACGCCTCGGCCGCGACGACCGCGTTCGCCGCCCAGCAGGCGGCGGCGATGACGCAGGCGACGGTCGCCAGCAGTGCCCGATCCACCTCGACTGGTGGGCGCTACATGCCGCGCAGGCGGAGGAACGCCTCGTTCGACGGATCGCGGCCGAGGAAGGCGCGCACGAGCTCGTCGGCGTCGCGCGCCCCATTGGGCTCGAGGATCTCGCGGCGGTATCGCGCGCCGACCTCCGGGGAGGCGACGCCCTTCTCGAGGAAGCGGTCGAACATGTCGTCCCCGATGACTTCGGCCCACAGGTAGCCGTAGTAGCCGGCGTCGTATCCGGCCAGCAGGTGGCCGAACCCGGCGAGGAAGAACGTGCCTTCCGGGTAGGGGAGGCCTGTCACGGCGTACGTGCTCCGCAGCGCGTCCTCGGCGTCGGGCGCGTCCGGATCGGCGTGGAGGGCGAGGTCGATCTGGCCATAGAACGCCTGGACGGCGACCTTGAGGCCGGCATTGACCCACCGAGCGCGCCGCATCTGCTCGATGAGCTCGTCGGGGATCGGCTCGCCCGTGGCGTGGTGGCGGGCGAAGGTGCGCAGTACCTCGGGCTCCCAGGTCCAGTGCTCCATGATCTGGGACGGGGATTCCACGAAGTCCCACTCCGTCTCAGCGCCGCTGAACCGCGCGTACGCGGCCTGGCTGAGGCTCATATGGAGGATGTGGCCGAACTCGTGGAACAGCGTCTCCACCTCGGCATGCGTCAGCAGGGCGGGCCGATCCGCCGTTGGCGGGGTGAAGTTGGCGAGGATGGCGCTGACGGGCGCCACGCGCTCGCCGTCGGCATCCCGGTGCCCGATGACGAGCGCGAACGCGGCGGCATGGCCGAACTTGCCCTCGCGGGGATGGAGATCGGTATAGAAGTCGGCCAGGTGGGCGCCGCTCGCCCGGTCGAGGATCTCGTAGGCGCGGACGTCCGGGTGCCAGCCGCGCACGTCCTCGACGGTCCGGTAGTCGAGCCCGAAGACGTCGCCGGTCAGCGCGAACATGCCGTCGACGACCTGCTCGAGGGCGAGATACTCGCTGATGCGATCCTGGTCGACGCCGTACTCGTCGCGCAGGAGCGACTCGTCGTAGTAGCGCCAATCCCAGGCGGTCACCGGGCCGTCGTGGCCATCGGCGGCGAGGCGGCTGCGGAGCGCCTCGAGCTCACCGCGAACCTTCTCCTCGAGGGCGGGGAGCAGCGTGGCGTAGAACTCACGGACGCGCGCCGGTTCGCGCGCCATCTTGACCTCCATCGCGTGGTTCGCCCACGTCGGATGCCCGAGGAGTCCGGCGATTCGTCGCCGCACGTCGAGGGCCTCGTCGAGGAGCGGCCGGTTGGTGTCGACCGCGCGGTTCCAGCTCTTCACGAACAGCGCGTGTCGCAGGTCACGATCGGTCGCCCGCTCGAGGAACGGGTTGAGCTCCGGGTAGTCGAGCGAGACGCGGTAGGTGCCCTCTTCCGTCCCGGGTCGCAGCCGCTCGACGTACTCGTCGGTCAGACCGTCGAGCTGCTCGCGAGTGACCTCGATGCCGTCCTCGTGGTCGTTGATGTTCCGCTGGTACGTCACCTCGAGCTCGACGAGTCGGTTGCGGAGCCGTTCGAGCTCCGTCCGGTCGGCGTCGCTCAGCTCGTGGCCGGCGCGACGGAAGTCACGCAGCCAGTGCTCGAGGAGCCGCCGATCCTCGCCCTCGAGCTCCTTGGCCTCGGGGGTGCCGGCGTAGGCACGGACGGCGCGGTAGAGCTCGGTGCGGAAGACCACGGCCACCCGCCATTTGTTGATGCGCTCCTCGGCCTCGATGCCGGCATCCCGCACGTCGGCGTCGGGATGGGCCTGGCCGAGAAACGCGCCGCGTCCGTACCCCGAGATGAGCGCCGCGCCGGCCAGCTCGAGGGGCCGCAGCGTGGTGTCGAACGACGGGGAGTCGGCGGTGGCGATGGCACCGCCCACCAGGGCATCGGCCGCCGCGATGGCGGCATCGGTCTCGGCACGGACGGAGTCCGCCGTGACGGTCGTGTAGTCGTACAGCATCGCCCGCATCGTACGGGTCGGGCGCAATGCCCGGTGGGGATTCGGCCCCGGATCAGCGCTCGATGAGCGGGACGTCGACCAGGTGCTCGGCGATGAACCACACCTGCAGCTCGTGGCGGCGCAGGACGTCGCCCATGAGGAGGTCGTTCGTGCCCCAGTCCTTCGACTCCTCGGTCGTCTCGATGCCTTCGCGGACCTTGCCGATGATCGTCTCGTGCGCGTCGAGCAGACGCGTGATCTGCGCCGGGACGTCCTCCGCGCCATCGGGCGCGCGCTCGATCGTCGTCAGCTCGGCCGCGTGACGCGGATCGCCGACGGCGATGCCGCCGAGTGCCTGGACGCGCTCAGCCAGGTCGTCGATCAGCTCGAGCTGCTCCTCGGCATGCTTGTCGAACAGCAGATGGAGCTGGTAGAAGGTCGGCCCGGCGACGTTCCAGTGGTGCTTCTTGTACAGCGCGTAGAGGATCGTCGTGTCGGCGAGGATCTCGTTCAGGAGGTCGCAGCTCTCCTTGCGGACCGCCTCGTCGAGGCCGATGGGCAGGCTGCGCATCGCGTCGAAGGCCTGCACCTCTTCGCCGAGGCGCGCATACCGCGGGTTCGGGTTGCCGGCGCTGTTCGCGCCGTTCGTGCTGGTGCCGTTCCGCGACTTCGCGCGGGTGGTGGTTGCCACGTGAGCTCCTCATGCAGGTGCGGGGTCGTTCGCTACGTCATCTGATGCAGGACCGGTGCCGGATCGCTTTCGTACGATGAGGCTCCGATGTCCCGAGTCCCGCGAACCCTGCGTCGCTCCCTCCTGCCTCTCCTGACAGCCGTCGTGGCCCTCGGCGCACTCATCGGTTCGCCACCGCCTGCCCGGGCGGCCACGTTCTCGGACACCGACAACTCGTCGTTCGCCGCCGAGATCGAGTGGCTGGCGGCGACCGGCATCACGACCGGCTGCGGCGGGGACCGCTTCTGTCCGCGTGCTCCGGTGACCCGTGGTGAGATGGCCGCGTTCCTCGTGCGGCTGTTCGGGTATACCGCGGCGCCGGCGGAGGACCCCTTCGACGATGACGACGGATCGACGTTCGAGCTGAGCATCAACCGGCTCGTGGCGGCCGGGATCACCTCGGGCTGCGGACCGCGCGCGTTCTGCCCGACGCAGGTCGTCCGTCGTGAGCAGATGGCCGCCTTCCTCGCGAATGCCCGCAACCTCACTCACGGCGCCGGGAGCGACCACTTCGGTGACGACGACGGCTCGCCGCACGAGCTCGACCTGGATCGGATCTACTTTGCCGGCATCGGTGGAGCGTGCGCGGTCCAACGAGCGTGTCCGCGGGCGACCGTCCTGCGGGAGCAGATGGCGGCGTTCCTGTTTCGCACCGTGCACGCCGCCCCAATCGGGGCGGCTGGCCTGAGCGAGCAGGTCGCCTACCCCGAACCGCGGGAGGTCGTGCTCGACGGTCCGCGGCGGTTCCGTGGCGTGTCGTTCAGCGCCGACCGGACGACGGTCCTCGAGACCGGGCGCTTCGGCACCATCCCGGCGCGGACGGCGCGCATCGACCGATCGGCGGTGGTGAACGCGGTTCGGTACGGCCGGGTGGTGGACGGTCCGCTCATCGGGAGCTGGGTGAAGATCGACACCGCGGTGAGCCGCGCGCTCGGGCGCGCGCCGTCGCCGCCCGCCTGCACGTACGCCGATCTCCCCACGACACGCACGGCGTACGCCGACCATGCGATCACGCTGCTCGACACCACCTATCGCCTGCCGTCGACGTACGCCCCGCCGGATCTCGTGAGCACCTCGAACGCGGGGCTGAACGCCGGGTACTCGGTCCGCAGCCTGGTCATCGCCGACCTGCGCGCCATGGCCGATGCCGCCCGCGCCGCGGGCGGGCCGCTCCGGGTCGTCAGTGCCTACCGCAGCTACGCACAGCAGGCGGCCACGTTCGACTACTGGGTGAGCGTCGGAGGATACGAGCAGGCGCTCCGCACCAGCGCCCGCGCCGGGCACAGCGAGCACCAGCTCGGCACGACCGTGGACGTCACTTCGCTCAACGGCTCGCCGCCATGGGAGTACGCGGACTGGGCGCAGACCGCCGCGGGCGCGTGGATCGCGGCCCACGCCTGGGAGTACGGATTCCTGGTCTCGTACCCCCGGAACTCGTTCGAGGCCACCTGCTACGACTACGAGCCGTGGCACCTGCGCTACGTGGGTCGCGAGATCGCGAACGCGGTGCGCGACGCCGGGATGACCCTGCGCGAGGCAATCTGGGCCGCCTATGGCCCGTGATCGGCGGCCGTCGCGGTCCGCGGTGCAACGCATCGTCCCGCACCGGTGTCAGGACGAGGCGGTACGTCTCGTCGAAGGCGATCCGTAGGGCTTCCCCCGCGGAAATTGCATCCGAGCGGCACTAACGGCCACGTTTGTGGTCCGCGTACGGCCCACGTTGCCGATGGTTGCATCTGAGGACAATCGGTGGGCAAGCAGCGACCGACCCCGCCGCTTGCTTGGCCGTTAGTTCCGCCGGGAGACAACTCGGGACGGCAGAAGCCTCAGAGAGTGATGCCGTACCGGTCTTGGAGCTCCTCGGACCAGGCGTTCACGATCTCGAGTCCGTAGGCGTCGGCCGCCTCGTTGTAGCGAGCCGTCCAGTCCGGGCCGTGCTCGAGGAGGATCGGCGCGATCGTCTGAAAGTACGTCTCGAGGCCGCCGGGCGCGACGATCTCGAGGACGCGTGCCGGCTCGTCACCGACGTTCCACATGGCGTGCGGAACCGAGCGCGGCTTGATGAGCCACGAGCCGGTCGGCACCGACTCGTGCGTGGTGTCGCCTGCGCGGACCCCGATCGGCCCGGCAAGGACGTACGAGAACTCGTCCTCGCGGGTGTGCGCGTGCGGCTTGATGAGCGTGTGCGGCGGAATCGTGACCTCGAGGATCGAAATGCTGCCGTCGGTCTCGGCCGCTCCGATGCCCCAGCGGAAGACGACGTCGTAGAGGCGCAGCGTCGTCGTCTCCTCCGGCGTGATGACTCTGGCGTCCATGCGGCTCCTCTCCGTGCTGAAGGCCCATGCTCGCATGACGGGCGGGCGGTCGTGGCAGCGATGCATCACGGTATGGAGGCACACTCGATGCGGACGACCGATGAGTTGCCGCCACCGCGGCCGTCCAACCTTTGACACGACTTGCAGGAGATTCAGATGAACTTCAACAGCATCCTCATCGGCTCCGAGGACGCCGACGCCCTCGCCGCGTTCTACACGAAGCTCTTCGGCGAGCCGACCATGGCCGACGGCGGCTACACCGGATGGCAGATCGGCAACGGCTTCGTGACGGTTGGTCCGCACTCCGAGGTCACCGGCACGAATCCGCAGCCGGGCAGGCTGCTGTGGAACATCGAGTGCGACGACGTGCGCGGGACCTTCGATCGTCTGAAGGCCGCCGGCGGCATCGTCGTCGCCGAGCCGTACACCATGGACGGGATGGGGGAGAACGACTACATCGCCACGTTCGCCGATCCCGACGGCAACTACTTCCAGCTCATGAGCCCGATGGAGCCTCCGTCCCAGGGCTGAGGTCCAGACGAACGAGGAGCCGTGGCAGCCGGGCTGACGTCGCGTCCGTGACCAGGACCCGGCGGAACCCGGCGGCGTCGAACATCGACGCCAGTCCGGTGAAGGCGAAACCGGCGTCGACGCGGCGACCTTCCGCGTCGATCGGGTAGGCCTCGACACCCGGCGCACCGGCGGCGAGTGCCGCCTCCACGACGCCTCGCAGGAGGGCGGAGGCGACCCCCTTCCGCCGATACCCCGGACGGATGCGGAAGCAGCCGATCGACCACACCGCCGCGTCGTCGATGGTGGGGATCGTGCGCGAGTTGATCAGCCGTGGCGTCTCGGTGCGGACCGCGACGCCGACCCATCCCACCGGCTCGCCTCCGAGGTAGGCCAGGTAGCCCGGCGGCGGCACCCTGCTCATCTGCCGCCGGAGCGTGTCCGGTCGCGTTTCGCCGCGCGCACGCCCCTCGGCATCGGTCCCGCGCCACGCCTGGCACCAGCAGCCGCGCTCGGCGCCCGCATCCAGCAGCAGCCCGGCATCCTCGAAGCGATCGGCCGTGGCCGGCACGATCTCGATGTCGCCGTCGCCGTGGCGCGTCATCACCCGACGATAGCGCCTGCGACTATCCTTCCGCCGATGACCGACTACGACGAGCTCGTCGATGCGTCCGCGGCGCCGAGCGGCACCGGATGCGTGGAGTGCCTCGCCACCCCCGATGGCTGGTGGTACCACCTCCGGCGCTGCGCGAAATGCGGGCACATCGGCTGCTGCGACACGTCGCCCTCGCAGCACGCGAGCGCTCATGTGCGCGAGACCGGCCATACCGTCCTCCACTCGTTCGAGCCGGGCGAGGACTGGTTCTACGACTTCGGCGCCGAGGCGTACCTCGAGGGACCGGAGCTCGTGCCGCCTGCTGCGCATCCGGACGATCAGCCGGTGCCATCCCCCGCGGACCGCATTCCGCCCGACTGGGAAGATCGCCTGAACTGACCCCCGTTCAGCCTCGGCGGCCGAGGCCGGGAAGGAAGCGCCCCACCCTCCGCTGGTAGTCGCGGTACGCGGCGCCGTGGACCGCCTCGAGATCCTCGGCGACGAGGCCGAGCCACGCGGCGATGAGGACGAGTGCGACGACAGCCATCGGCGATCGAGTGTCCCATCGAGTCCCGGCGCCGCCTACCTGTGCGCCGTCTACTGCTATGGGATTGACAATACTGTGCGCCACACATTATCGTGACAGACATGGACAACGGAGAGCTGCTCGACACCCATCGGCAGGAGCTACGGCGGGGGACCGTGGTGCTGGCCTGTCTCCTGGCGCTGCGCACGCCGGGCTACGGCTACGGGCTGCTGAAGACCCTCGACAGCGTCGGCATCCCGGCGGACGGCAACACCGTTTATCCGCTGCTGCGGCGCCTCGAGGAGCGCGGGCTCCTCACCAGCGAATGGAACACGGACGACACGCGTCCGCGGAAGTTCTATCGCACGAGCCCCGCCGGCACGTCCCTCGCCACCCGCTTGATGACCGACATGCAGGAGCTGACCGCATCGCTGCATACCCTGAACGGAGGAACCTCTCGATGACCTCGCTGACCGAGCGCTATCTCGCGGCCGCGCTCCGCGGCATCCCGGAACGCCAGCGACCCGATGTCGAGCGCG
>DASVFG010000004.1:0-9486 GCA_036380155.1 Candidatus Limnocylindria bacterium | reverse complement strand
CGACGGCCAGGTGTACGTCGCCGACATCACGGCGGGGCAGCTCTACCGGATCCACTGCCCGACCTGCTGACTCCGCAGGCAGCGTCAGAGCCGGTCGGGAGCGCGTGCTCCACGACCGGCCCGTCGGCGCAGGTTGGGGTGACTCAGTCCTCGGGGATCTTGATCCAGCCCTGGCGCATGGCGTAGACGACGGCCTGCGTGCGGTCGTTGACCGACAGCTTGCGCAGGATCGAGCTCATGTGGTTCTTCACCGTCTGCTCGCTGATCGACAGCGCATAGGCGACCTGCTTGTTCGTCATGCCCTGCGCGATGTTGTCGAGGATCTCGACCTCGCGCGGGGAGAGCGGGGCGAAAATCGGCTGCGCCTCGGCCCCGTAGACGGCGAGCTCGCGGAACTCCTTGAGCACGCGGGACGCGACGGCCGGCTTCGCGAACACCTTGTCGTTGATGAGGTACTCGCCGGACCGGACGCGGCGGATGATCGCGATGAGGTCGGTCGGGTCGATGTCCTTGAGGACGTAGGCCGCGGCGCCTGCCTTGATGGCGTCGAACAGCTGGTCCTCGTCGTCGTTGCTGGCGAGCACGATGACACCGGTGTGCGGCAGCTCGCGCTTCAGGCGCTGCGTCGTCTCGATGCCGTTCGGTGCCGGGAGCCCGAGGTCCATGAGGACGACATCGGGGGTCAGCTCCTCGACCGTGGCGAGCGCCTCGCGGCCGGTGCCGGCCTCGCCGACGACCTCGATGTCGCCTTCGAGCTCGAGGATGTTCCGCACACCGCGGCGGAACAGGGTGTGGCCGTCGACGATGACGACGCGAATCTTGCCGGCTCGACGATCGCCGCCCTTGCGACGCTCATCGGCCTTGATCTCGGTGTCCACCATGGATCTCCTCCTTACCGGGGATCGTGACCATGCTCCGGCAGGCGGAGCAGGATGCGAGTTCCCTCGCCCTGGCGCGATTCGATGTGCAGCTGTCCCCCCATCAGCTCGGCACGCTCGCGCATGAACTGAAGTCCGAAGTTCCGCCCGGCGCTCGAGGCCAGGCGCATGAGGTCGAATCCGCGACCGTTGTCGGCGATCACGAGGGTGTCGCCCTCGAGACCGATGGAGATGCGGCTCGCCGCCGCGTGCTTGCGAACGTTCTGAAGCGCTTCCTGGAGGATGCGCAGGACCGATGCGCGGGCCGCCGGCGTGAGCCGATCGTCGATGCCGTCGACGTTCGCCTCGACGACGATCCCGTGACGCTCCTCGAGCTGCTGGGCGCGATCCCCGATGGCCGCTGCCAGGCCGACATCCACGACCGGCGGTCGCAGGTCGGCGATGAACGAGCGGACCTCGTCGAGGCCGGTGCGCAGCATGTCGCGCAGGAACGCCACCTCGGCATGCGCGTCGTGCTCGCTCGGGCTCAGCACCCGGTCGAGGTACTCGACCTGGAAGATGGCGTTGGTGAGCACCTGCGCCGGACCGTCGTGGATGTCCTCGGCCATGCGCTGGCGCTCGGCTTCCTGGGCCTGGATGATGCGCAGGCTCATCGTGGCCGGCGAGTCGTCGGCCATGGGGCCGGGCTCGTCCCCTGAGGTCTCCGGTGACTCGAGGTAGCTGAAGAGCAGGTCGAGCTGCCGCGCGACGACGTCGAGCCGCTTCAGGCGGGCCTGGAGCGCGGCGAGCTCGCGCCCGCGCTGCTCGTACTCGGCGCGGAGCGCATCGGTGCCCATGGGGCGGAGCGCACCACCGCGGCGGTCGAGCCGCGCGCGGAGCTGCATCCACTCCTCGAGGTCGCGCCGGTACTGGCCGCGGAACTGCTCCGCGAGATCGTGCAGACGACGCGCGTCGCCGCGCAGGCTGTCAGTCGCCTGCTCGCCGATGCGGTCGAACCGCTCCAGTGCCGGACCCGCGGCCGGATCGTTGCTCATGGCGTCCCTTGAGTACCGGGTCCGGCGTAGTACCGGACCTCGGCGCCATGCTGTCGGCGCACTGTGCATCCGGACAACAGTACTTTGGGCACCGGAAGTACTACCCGCCGGATTCGCGCACCTCGAAGATCCGGAGGTCGTCGCCCTCGAACGCGGGCTCCGCGGGGAGGAACGACGGGTGCTCGCCCTCCGAGTCGACCGCCGCCGCGCCGTCCCACAGGCCGAGCGGATCCGTCTCGCCGGGACCCGGACGCAGGACCACGACCCACCGAACGTCGTACGCATCGACGACCTCGCCGATCACGCGGTAGGGGTCGAACGGCGCGGCGACGCCCGGGTTCCCGGTCAGCGGCTCGAGACTGGCCGGGTCGCTGGCCATGATCACGTCCTCGCGTCCTGCGTTCGCGCGCAGGAACGCCGCCGCCTGCTCGTCACGGGCACGGGATCGGTCCCACTGCTGGAAGAGGATGGTGGAGCCGACCACCGAGAGCACGACGGCGCCGGCGATCGCGGCGACGGACACGAACCGGTGGGTGGCCGGTCGTCGGAGGAAGGGCCACACGCGTCCCGCCGCGGTCAGCGTCGGCCCGACGGCCGCCGCCGCGATCGCGAAGGCCCATGGCAGCCAGGCCGGCGCGGAGTGGTACCAGGCTCCCTTGGGTGCGTGGAACGTGAAGAGCCCGCCCATGACCAGGAAGAGGGCCACGACGTAGACGAGGAATGGTGCCAGCTCAGCGCGGCGCCGGAACAACCAGAGCCCGGCGAGGAAGAAGAGGAGGAAGGCTCCGCCGAGGAGGACGCCGGTGCGACCGAGGAGCTCGACCCACGACGCGACCTTCGAGGCGAGGATGTTGCCGATCCCCCAGTCGAGGTACTGCTCGAGCGTCGCTGGTGAACCGATGGAGAACTGCTGGTTGTAGCTCGTGATCCACAGCGTGCTGCCGCCTGCCGAGGGAAGCGCCGTTCCGAACGCCGACAGGTTGCGGAGCAGCCACGGCGCGAGCACGGCGAGGAATGCGAGCGCGGACCCCGCTCCCCACGCCAACGAGGCGCCGCCGACGACCGCGGGCCGCCACGGCGTCCAGCCACGTCGCACGAACCAGGCGGTCGCCACCGCGAGGGTCAGGAACACGCCGTCGACGCGTGCCAGCGTCGCCAGGCCGGCGAGCGCGCCGGCGAGGACGAGCCGGGGCCCGGGCCGCCCGGCGGTCACCGCCCGTGACGATGCCGCGATCGCAGCGGCGCCCGTGGCGCCGAAGACGGCGAAGTTGTCGATGGTCGGGTACATGAGGAGCAGCGGCCCGGCGAACAGGGCGAGGACCGCCGCGGCCAGCGCCGTCGCGCGCGACGCGAACAGGACGTCGGCGACGAGGTAGGTGAACGGAACGAGCGCCGCGGACAGCAGGATGATCGGCAGGGTGCCCGCGACGTACGAGCTCCCGAAGACGGCCATCGAGCCGGAGGCGAGGATCGAGGTCAGCGGCATCCAGTGCGCGTTGCTCGGCACCGGCAGGATGGCGGGGTCCGGAAGCCGGCTGCCGACCTCGAGGAAGCTCCACAGCACCGGGACGCTGAAGCCGTGCCCCTCGGCGAGCCGCTGGGCGACGAGCGAGTAGTAGGCCGGGTCGGTGTACGGCGGCCACGGGACGACGGCGACGGCCACGGCGCGGACCACGAGCGCCACGACGCCGAGGACCACGAGGTCGCGCATCCGGGGAGACATCGCGGCGCAGTCTACCGGTCGCGGCAGCCTCCGCCCTCCACCCGGAGGTACCAGCCGCGTGGCGTGGAGCGGCTGCTACCGTGCCCGGTGATGAACGCGCGCTGGGCGATCGTGGTCGCCCTCTACCTCGGGCTCGGCCTGCTCGGCGCGTGGTATCTCGCTGACACGACGTCGATCGGTGCCGACCTCGCCACCTACCAGCGGGCGGGCGACGCGCTGTGGACGACCGGCGACCCATATGCCAGCGCGGCAAGCGTGCCGGAGGACTACCGCTACCGCTACCCGCCGCTACTGGCGATGGTGATCCCGGTCCTCGGCTGGCCCCCGCTGTGGTTCGCGCTCATCGCCGCGGCGACGCTCGTGCCCATCGTCGTGGCCTGGCGCGTCGCGGGACCCGCTGGACTGCTCCCGGTGGCGCTGCTCATCGGCGCCTGGGGCCAGCAGCTCCTCAACGGGAATGCGCAGGCGTTCGTCGTCGCGCTCCTGGCCGTCGTGCCGTTTGCCGGCTCGGCCGGGGCGGTGGGCCTCGCGCTGGCCACGATGCTGAAGCTCCATCCGGCGTTGGGGATCGTGTGGTACGTCGGACGCCGCGAGTGGCGTCCGTTGGCGTGGTACGTCGCCGCGATGGCCGTGCTCGCCCTCGTCCAGCTGCCATGGCTGCCGGCCATGGTCCGCTTCTACCTGACCGACGCGACGGCCACCGAGACGATCCCCGGGATGTCGCTTCGCGTCCTCGGCGTCGTGCCGTGGGTGGCCGGCACGATCGCGATGGCCGTCGCGGCGACCTGGTTCGCCCGCACGCGCTACGGCTGGCTGCTGGCGACCGTCCTCCAGCTCGTCGCGCTGCCCCGGGTGCTGCTCGTCAATCTGGCGCTGCTGCTGGCGGCTCCGCTTCCGGCTCGTCCGACCGATAGAGCAGAGCCGCCAGCGCGCTGAGCCCGATCGGGATGAGCGGGAAGGCGACGAGGACCCAGGGGAATGGCGCGAGCCGTCGCGGCCCGGTCCGGAGGACCGGCTCCGCAGCGACGAGGGACCCGGCCAGGTAGTGGATGAAGGTGTACGGGCCGGCGAGGATGCCTGACAGGATCGCCAGGCCGTACCCCCGCGACCCGCCGAGCCGGATGGCCGCGGCGAACACGACGAGCGCGACGACGACGCCGACGACGACCCCGACCTGGCCCAGCAGCCCGGAGAACCCGACGTTCGCGGTGAACGTCCGCTCGAGCGGCTCCCGGAGCGTGCCGACGAACGCGATCCACGGCTCGATGCCGAACGTGCTGATCCCGAACACCACCCCGGCCGCCATCGTCGCCGCGGCGGCGAGGAACTGGCGCGGCCGACGGATCGCGAGGTACGCGAGGATCGGGATGAGGTGCGGCTTCGGCATGAGCACCGTGAGCAGTCCGAGAGCCACGCCGCCGCGCGCGTCGGGCCAGCGCGCCACCGCGAGAAGCACCAGGAACGTGATCGTGCTCACATTGCCGATCACGAGGTCGTGGACGATCGGCGGGAACGTGACCACCAGACCGATGACGAGCCACCGCTGCCGCCCCGACCACGGCTGCGCGAACCACGCGGCGGCCACCCCAAGCACGACAACCTTCGCGACGAGCCACGACCACGCGGCCCCCTGCTCGCTCAGCCCGACGAGCGGCGCGAACGGCAGTGCCCCGATTGGCGTATAGCGGAACGTGTACGTGTCCGACCAGTCATACAGCGTCGAGGGGTCGAAGAGCGCCCGCCCGGCGGCCTGCTGGTAGCAGCAGGTGAAGTCGAAGGCGAAGTCGGCCTGGGCGCCGATCCAGATGAGGGTCGCATCGGCGAGGAGGAAGGCGACGGCCGTCAGCACAACGAGTGAGCTCGAGCGAATCCTCATGCCGGCTCCGTCCGCCACAGGCGCGGGATCCCGGCGAGGAGCGCCCAGTTGAACCACCACAGGCCGGGCACGGCCACGAACATCGCGATCGGCACGAGCCATGCTCGCCCCGTCCGGGCCCCGATCGCGGTGATCGCGGCGCCGATGGCCAGGCGCACCGGCACCGGACCGAGCGGATGGCCGACCTCGTAGGTCGCATCGGCGGTGAGGAGCGTGTCGATCCATGCGCGCCACAGACCGGGATCGATCAGGAACCCGACGGCGACGATCGCGCCGGTGACCCCGATCGCCATCGCGAGCGCCCGCCACTCCCCGCGCGCGAGGTGCCACACCATGCCGATCGCCGGGGTGATCTTCGTGAGCAGCGGCACGGCCCACCAGCCGCCGGAGCTCCGAAGGGCGAGCACCGCCGCCACGGCGAGGAAGAGGCTGACGTTCCCGCGCAGCACGTCGTCGTTGAGACCGGGGATCAGGAGGATCCACCCGGCGCGCAGCCAGATGGCTGCGCCGATGTGGGCGGCGGTCCAGATGGCGAGGAACGCCTCGAACGGCAGCCACGCGACCGGGGCGATCGTCCACAGGAACGCCGGCGAGTAGCGGTATTCGAGGTTCGTCTCCCACGTGTACGGCGTCCCGTCGACCGCCCAGTAGCTGTAGGCGTCGCACGGCACCGTCCCGGTGTTCCCGCACAGCCCGTAGCCGACGACGTCGAACACGATGAGGAAGCACCACACGGCGCCGATGACGGTGACGAGCCAGTAGATCGCCGGAAGCATCGGACGGTACCGTTCGAGCATCGATCGGTTCGCCGCCATGGCCTGCATGCCGCGCAGGGTACCGGCTGCCGAAGGAGCCTCAACGGGACGAACGTCCACCGTCGGGACCGGTAGGACCACCGGTGTCTTGCCCGACCACCGACAACCCGTAGACTCGCCCCCGATGCGTCCTGTCACCACTCCCGCGGTCCCGCGCTGGCTGCCCGCGCCGATCGCGCTGCACGTCGCCGTGCTCGGCGCCCTGCTGTATGCCGCCTTCCTGTCCAAGGGCCCATGGGATTCCGACTACTGGTGGCACATCCGGACGGGTGAGCTCATCAGCGAGGGCCAGTTCCCGCGCACCGATCCCTTCTCGTTCACCTGGGCCGGCATGCCGTGGACGCTCCACGAGTGGCTGAGTGAGCTGCTGATCTTCAAGCTCGTCGACGGTCTCGGCTACGTGGGCGCCGTCCTCGTGTTCGCGCTCGTCCCGGGCATCGCGATCGGCATCCTTGCCTTCGCGCTCCATCGGCTCGGGCTGCGCACCGCGGCGGTGGCGATCGCCACATCCCTCGCGGCGTTCCTCGTGATCCCGTACGCCACGATCCGCCCGCAGGCCCTGTCCTGGATCTTCTTCGCCGTCCTCGTCGCCGGGCTCCTCCACCTGCGGCCGGATCGGGCTCGATGGTCGCTCCTGCTCGTGCCGTTCTTCGTGCTCTGGGCGAACGTCCACGGCCTGTGGGTCGTCGGGCTCGCGGTCCTCGTGGTCTACGCGGTGCTGACCGTGGTCCGGATGACGCCGATGTCGCCGGCGAAGGGCTGGGCGCTGGCGATGATCCCGCTCGCCATGCTCGGGACCGCCTTCACGCCCGAAGGCCCGTCCCTCCTCCTCTACCCGCTCCGCTACGTGGATGCCGGCGACTGGGGGATGGCGAACATCACCGAGTGGCAGTCCCCGGACTTCCACGACCCCGCCCACCTGCCCTTCCTCGTGTTCATGGGCGCCGTGGCCATCTTCGGGCGCTGGCGTGTGCCGTGGTGGATGAGCCTGCTGGCGTTCATGGGCGTGGCGATGACCCTCCTCGCGCTGCGCAACGGCGCGGTCGCGGCGATCCTCGGCGCGCCGGCGATCGCGGTCGGGATCGACGCCGCGCTGCGCGACTGGCGTCCGGACCGACCCGAGCGCTCGCCGCGGATCGCACGCCAACGGCGGCTGCTCGAGGTGGTGGTGGCGGGGCTCATCGCCGTCGCCGGGGTCGTGATCTTCTGGCCCCAGGACATCGGCGCCGCCGTTCGCGCAAGCGAGAACCGTGAGCTCCCGGTCCAGGGCGTGGCGCTGCTCCGCGAACGGGTGCCGGACGGCCGCATCCTGGCCGAGTACGGCTGGGGCGGCTATGTCATCGGTCAGATGTTCCCGGACGGCGCCCGGGTGATGGTCGACGGCCGCAACGACATGTACGACGACGCGATCCTCGAGGAGTACGGCCTCGTCCGTGATGCCGATCCGGGCTGGGCGGACGTCGCCGAGCGCTACGAGGTGGATGCCCTCCTCTTCCCGCCGTATCGCGCCATCACGAAGGGACCGGCCGAGGACGCCGGCTGGTGCGAGGCGTACCGCGACGAGAACGAGGTCGTCTACCTCCGCTCCTGCGACTGACTCCTACGAGCCGGGCAGCACGGACGCGTCCACCGGGGAAACGTGGCCCCCGTCCGCGGGCGGCGTGGCACGACCGTAGTCGGTGCCGAGGTACGCGTCGAAGAGCAGGCGGAACGTGTCGACCGGCGAGATGTCGTCGGGGAAGACATCCGCGCCGTCTGGCATGAGTGCGGCGAACAGGATCCCCGTCCGCTCCAGCAACCGCGCCGGATCGGCCTCGTCCGGGTCCGTGGCATTCCAGTCGACGACCGATGCCGAGCCGTGGTCGGCGAGGAGGATGATGACCGGCGGCTCCTCCGACGCGGCCAGGATGCCGTCGATCGCCTCGAGCACGCGCTCGTTCAGGTACGGAAGCTGGTCGCGGTACCGGGCCACGAAGTCCTCGGTCGACTCACCGCGCTCGGCGGGGGAGTCGGCGAAGTAGGCATCGCTCAGCGGGACGCTGACGGCGGCTCCGTCAGCCCCGAACACGATCGGCTGATGGGGGGCCGGGACGTGGTCGAACACGAGGATCGGGCTGCCGGTTGCGCGCTCGGCGATCTCCGGCAGCGCGGCGAGGTTCCCGACGATGCGCGATCGCTGCTGGCCGGCCGCGGCGCCGGGCGCGACGACGTTGAGCACGTCACCGAGCCACGTCCGCGTCAGCAGGCTGATCTCGAGCTCGTTGAGCTGCCCGCCGTCGAGATACACGTCCGCCTGGCGGAGGGCGACCTCCTCGAATCCGGACGCGACGCTCACCGTCGTGTAGCCCGCGTCGCGCGCGACCTCGAAGGCGACGTTGTCGGCCACCGCCCGCCGCAGCGTCGGCTGCCGAGGGCTTGCGCCGTCGATGACCTGCCGCATGCGCGGGATCGCCTCGACGAAGTCGAGATTGAGCGCCGATGGGACGCTGACGTGGGTCCAGAGGTAGTCCGAGTGCGCGGATCCGGCAACGGCGAAGCCGCGTTGGGCGAGCGCATCCATGAACGGCGTGTTGTCGATGTCGAACGCATACTCGAGCACATCGGCCCGCGGATAGCCATCGAGCAGGACGACGTACACATCGGGCGGCTGGTCGGCCGTGGCGCCATCGGAGGGGATGCCGTCCAGGCCAGTGCCCTGGCGAAGGTCGGGCAGCAACGCGGGCAGCGTGCCGTTGACGACGGCGAGCAGAAGGCCGGCCGCCAGCACGAGCAGGGATGCGCGGTTGAGGAACGTCGTGACCCCATTCCCGGACCAGCCGGCGCCGATGCGCCGCAGGATCAGGACGGCGACGACCACGATGAGCGCGACCCACACGACCGTGACGAGGGCGCCCATCCGGGCGGAGAGATCACCGAACAGCGTCACGAGCTGACGGCTCCACAGCGTGCCGATGGCGGCGCTCGCAACGACCCCACCGATCCATCGCGTGCGGGTGATGAGCACCGCAAGCAGCGTCAATACGACGGCCGCCGCGCCGGCGACGAGAAGTGGACGGAGCGCGGCGAAGGGGCTCACGGCCGCATCCAGCCATGCGGACACCACCATGGTGGCCGCGAACACCACGGGATGCCACGGGATGGCCGGCGCGGCTTCGCGGGC
>DASVFG010000003.1:0-4682 GCA_036380155.1 Candidatus Limnocylindria bacterium | reverse complement strand
CGGACGTCACGAGGACGAGCGCCACGGCAACGACGCGGGTGGCGATCGATCGGGTCACGCGCGAGGGACGGATCGGGATCAGGGGCGCTCGGAGGCCTCGACGGACTTCGTGAGCGAGACGAGGAACTCGGCATTGTTCTTCGTCTTCCCGAGCCGCTGCATGAGCAGCTCGATTCCCTCGTTCGGGCCGAGCGCGGAGAGCATGCGACGCATCGTCCACACCATGCGGAGCGAGTTCTCGTCGAGGAGGAGCTCCTCCCGGCGGGTGCCGGAGCGCAGGACGTCGATGGCAGGGAAGATCCGCTTCTCGCTCAGCTTGCGGTCGAGGGCCAGCTCCATGTTGCCGGTGCCCTTGAACTCCTCGTAGATGACGTCGTCCATCCGCGACCCGGTGTCGACCAGGCAGGTGGCGATGATCGTCAGCGAGCCGCCGTGCTCGATGTTGCGGGCAGCGCCGAAGAAGCGCTTCGGCGGGTAGAGGGCGACGGGATCGACGCCACCGGACAGGGTCTTGCCCGACGCCGGGAGCGCGAGGTTGTAGGCGCGCGCCAGCCGGGTGATCGAGTCGAGCAGGATCACGACGTCGCGGCCGGTCTCGACCTGGCGCTTCGCGATCTCGAGGCACATCTCCGCAACGCGGGTGTGGTTCTCGGTCGGCTCGTCGAACGTGCTGGAGTAGATCTCGCCATCGACGTTGCGCTGCATGTCGGTGACCTCCTCCGGCCGCTCCCCGATGAGGGCGACCATGAGGAGCGCATCCGGCGAGTTCTCGGTGATGCCGTGCGCGATGTGCTTGAGCACCGTCGTCTTGCCGGCCTTGGCCGGCGACAGGATGAGCCCGCGCTGCCCCTTCCCCACCGGGCTGATGAGGTTGATCAGCCGCTGGGTCAGGTTCTTCTGGTCGGTCTCGAGGTCGAACATCTCGTCGGGGAAGACCGGGACGAGGGCGTCGAAGTTCGGGCGGCGCTTCGCCACCTCGGGCTCGACGCCGTTCACCGAATCGACGCGCAGCATGCCCCAGTACTTCTCCTGGTCCTTCGGCGCGCGCGTCTGGCCGGTGACGCGGTCACCGGTGCGCAGGCCGAAGCGACGGACCTGGGAGGAGCTGACGTAGATGTCGTCGTTCGACGGCATGACGCCGTTGACGCGGAGGAACCCGAAGCCCTCGTCGACGATCTCGAGGATGCCCTCGGCCTCGCCGGGCTGGCCGTTGCGCTCCGCGCGGGCCGGGGCGAGGGGGACGACGTCGAGCAGCTTGAGGACGAGATCGGAGTGCTCGAGCTCCTCGTAGTTCTCGATCTCGTGCTCGGCGGCGAGCTCGCGGAGCTCGTCGATCGGCTTCGCCTGGATGTCGGCGAGGTTCATCCCCGGATCGTCCGCGTCGGTCGGGAACGGGCCGGTGTAGATCGACGAGTACTGGCCGGAGGCATAGTCGTTGCGACGTCGTGGCGTGAAGTTGCGCTGGCCGCCGCCACCACCCCCGCCGCCCTGGCGGCGCGGGGCATTCTCGGTGCGGCGGCGCGAGCGGCGACGCTGCTGCTGTGGTCGCGCGTCGTCGTTCATGCCCGCCTCGTCTGCCAGCAGTGCTTCATGTAGGACCTGACCTCGATGATCTTCGGAGAGCCGTCCCGGCTGCACCACCCGCGGCCCTCGATGAGCGTCGGAGTGAAGCGGCGACAGGTGCGGCAGTTGAACAGGTCGACCTCTGGGGTCGTGCTCACGGCCTCACGGTCGGGAACTGGTGCTCGGGGTTCGCGGAAGGCCAAACCAGGTCAGACCTTGCGGGTCCCGGCACGGGTGGTGATGTTGGGGCCCCCGTATCCGCTCATCTCGCCGATGAGCCGCGTCCGGATCTGACGCAGGACGGGTCTCCAGTCGAGGGCATCATACCCGAGTCGCGCAAGCACGTCGCCGACCGACGCGCCCGCCGTCACCTCCGCCAGGAGCTCGCCGCTCGCCGGCGATGACCACCAGGCGGTCCCGGCTCGCGCCTCGAGCCGCTCGACCAGCATGGCTGCCAGCAGCGCGACCTCGACGTCGGTGGCCGACGCGAAGGGCGCCGGCACGTCATGGAGGTAGGCCGCGTCCGGCACGAGGACGCCGGTGATGTGGCTGAGGATCCCGGTGTAGTAGGCACGACCGAGCGCCGGGTCGGCGTCGCGCTCGGCGAAGAGCCGGAGCTCGTAGCGGAGGCGTCCGATGTCGCGGAGGAGCCGCCAGAGCCGAACGAAGGCAGCGTGGTCGGCGACGACAGGTACTTCCTCGCGGCTCACACCGAGCTCGTCGCGCAGCCACTCCGGCGACCCCACCAGGGTCCTGCGCGCCGCTGCGGCCACGCGGGCGCCGATCTCGTCCGAGGCGGCACTCGCACCGGCCCCGGCGAGGCGCCGTTCGGCCGCCCGCCAGCCGTCGTGCTCATCGGCGGTCGACCCATCGTCGCCACCGGCTGCGGCAACGGCCCGCGTCACGTCCCGATCGCCGAACCAGTGGGCCCAGGCGGCGCCGCGGACGACGTGCCACAGGTCCGCCTCGGTCGCGTCGCCCTGCTCGATGTCGATGAGCGCGAGGTTGCGGCGCAGCGCGGCGAAGTACGGCGTCTCCGCGTGGAGGACGAAGCGCTCGACATCGGCGACGAGGGCGGCCGGGTCATGGCCGGCGGCCGACGCCGCCGCGATCGGGTCGGCAGCGGACCACGCGGCCTGTCGTGCCTCGTAGCGCGGGTTCATCGCCTCGAGCACCTCGCGGTACGACCCGGCGAGCGCGTCGCGCTCCGCCCGGGACGACGTGCGGGCGATCCGCTCCGGCACCGCCGCGAACGGGAGTGCCTCCCCGCGCCACAGGACGACGGCCTCCGCCTCCATGGCCGCGAGCTCGCGGTCCAGGACGTCGGTGCCCTCGGGTGATCGGGCGCGGGAGCGGGTCGGCATCAGGGCGTCTCGACGGATGCGGGCTGCGAGGCTCGACGCCGTGGCGTCGCGGCCTCGTGGGCGGTGGCGCCGCCGGCGGCCGCACCGACGAAGTCGCGGAAGAGCGGGTGTGGCCGGTTCGGCCGGCTCTTCAGCTCGGGGTGAGCCTGGGTGGCGACGAACCATCGGTGGTCGCGGAGCTCAATGTACTCGACCAGCCGGCCGTCGGGCGAGACGCCGCTGAACCGCATGCCGGCCTCGGCGAGGCGGTCGCGGTACGCGTTGTTGACCTCGAACCGATGACGGTGGCGCTCGTAGGCGATCTCGCTGCCGTACGCCTCGCGGACCTTCGAGCCCTCCTCGAGGCGCGCGGGATAGAGGCCCAGCCGCATCGTCCCGCCCTTGTCGGTGACGTCGGCCTGGTCGGGCATGAGGTCGATGACCGGGTGCTCGGTGAACACGTTGAACTCGCTCGAGTTCGCGTCATCGGTGCCGAGCGTCTCGCGCGCGAAGTCGATCACCGCGCACTGCAGTCCCAGGCACAGGCCGAGGAACGGGACGTCATGCTGCCGCGCCCAGCGGATGGCGCGCACCTTGCCCTCGACGCCGCGGTAGCCGAACCCGCCGGGGACGAGGACGCCGGCGACGCCGGCCAGCTCATCGGGGACCTGCTCGGGGTCGATGCGCTCGAGGTGCTCGGAGCCGATCCAGCGCACCTTCACGTCGACGTTGTGGTGGAGGGCGGCGTGCTTCAGCGCCTCGCTGACGCTGATGTAGGCGTCGGGCAGCTCGGTGTACTTCCCGACGATCGCGATCTCGACCTCCGGACGCGGCGCCCGGATGCGGCTCACCAGCTCCTGCCACTCGGCGAGGTCGGGCTCACCGCCGGGCAGCTCGAGCTCGCGGGTGATGAGCTTGCCGAGCCCGGCACGCTCGAGCTGGATCGGGACCTCGTAGATGCTCTGCGCGGTCTTCAGCGGGATCACCGCGTGCACGTCGACATCGGTGAACAGGCTCACCTTGTCGAGGATCTCGTCGTCGATCGGCTCGTCGCTGCGCAGGACGATGACGTCCGGCTGGATGCCGATGCCCCGCAGCTCCTTCACCGAGTGCTGCGTCGGCTTCGTCTTCAGCTCGCCGGTGGCACCGATGGCCGGCAGCCAGGTGACGTGGACATAGAGCACGTTGCGGCGGCCGACGTCCTTGCGCATCTGGCGGATGGCCTCGAGGAACGGCAGCGACTCGATGTCGCCGACCGTGCCGCCGACCTCGACGATGACGACGCCGTGGGCCGCGAGGCCGCTCGAGGCCACGCTGCCGGTGCCCTCGCGAGCAACGCGGGCGATGCGCTCCTTGATCTCGTTCGTGATGTGCGGGATCACCTGGACCGTGCCACCGAGGTAGTCCCCGCGCCGCTCCTTGGCGATGACGCTCTGGTAGATGCGGCCGGTGGTGACGTTCGAGGCCTGCGACAGGTTCTCGTCGATGAAGCGCTCGTAGTGGCCGAGGTCGAGGTCGGTCTCGGCGCCGTCATCGGTGACGAACACCTCGCCGTGCTGGTACGGCGACATCGTTCCGGGATCGATGTTGATGTACGGGTCGAGCTTGAGAATGCTGACCGGAACGCCGCGGGCCTTGAGGATCCGGCCAATGCTGGCTGCCGTGATGCCCTTGCCGAGCGAGCTGGTGACGCCGCCCGTCACAAAGACGTACTTGGGCATCGGTGCTGGGTCCTCCGGGATCGGCGTGGCGCGTCCGGGTCTGGCACGACGCGCG
>DASVFG010000002.1:0-7090 GCA_036380155.1 Candidatus Limnocylindria bacterium | reverse complement strand
GGCCCCGCTGCTCGGCATGGCGCGCAGGACGCAGCTCCAGCGCGACGTCGCCGTGGCCGCCGCAGAGACGGAGCGGGCGCGGCTGGCGGCGGATCTCCACGATGATGCCCTTCAGCAGCTCACGATGCTCGTCCGCACGCTCGACGAGGGAGGCCAGACGCAGGCGGCCGACGAGGCGCGCGAGATCGCCACGAAGCTGCGATCGGTGGTCGGTGACCTCCGGCTGCCGATCCTCGACGACCTCGGGGCCGGCGCCGCGCTCGAATGGCTCGTGGAACGCGTCGAGCCTCTTGCCGGTGGCCCGGTGAAGCTCGAGCGATCCGACGAGACCCGCCCGCCGGCAAACGTGGAGCTCGCGGTGTTCCGCGTGGCGCAGGAGGCCCTGACGAACGCGATCAAGCACGGCCGCACGCCGATCGCGGTGCGTTACGACGTGCGCGGCGACGGCCGGGTGACGCTGGCCATCGACGATGCCGGCGACGGCATCGGTGCCGAAGCGGCCGATGAAGCGCCGAAGGGCGGCCATTTCGGCCTCGTGAACATGCAGCAGCGAGCGGAGCAGATCGGCGCGCTGCTCGACGTTCGCCGCTGGCCGGCGGGCGGCACGCGCGTCGCGCTGGAGTGGCGGCCGCAGGCCGGGTGAGCCGATGATCCGGGTCGCCGTGGTCGACGACCATCCGCTCGTCCGAGAGGGCACCGCCGCGATCGTCGCGCGGGCCGACGACATGGAGATCGCCGGGATCGCGGGATCGCTCGACGAGCTGCGACCGATGCTCGACGGGTCGGTCGATGTCCTGCTGCTCGACCTCCGGCTCGGGCAGGCATCGGGCTTCGACCTCCTCCGCGCCGAGGAGGGCGTGGCGCTTCCCGCGGTCGTGGTCCTCACCTCGTACGACTACCCCCAGTACGCCGATGCGGCCCTCCGCCTCGGGGCATCCGGGTTCGTGGTGAAGACGGCGCCCACGGCGGAGCTCCTCGACGCGATCCGGCGCGCGGCGGCGGGTGGGCTGGCATTCGGGGTTCGGCCGGGTGGTGGTGTCGCGCTGTCGGCCCGCGAGCGCGAGGTCGTCCGGCTCGTGGTGGACGGGGCGTCGAACGACGAGATCGGCGCCCGGCTGGGCATCAGCGCGCGGACGGTCGAGTCGCATCTGCGTCGCCTGTTCGAACGCCTGGGCGTGGCGTCGCGGACCGAGCTTGCGGCCCGTGCTCTGCGTGAAGGGTGGCTCGAGGACGTGCGCTGACCGAGGGCACGTGACTTGCACGTCGCTTCTGTGCACCCGCCGTCGCGGGATGCGCTGAGCGCGGGGTCCCGCGCAACCCGAGAGGCACCGCCGCCATGAGCTTCTTCGACAAGGCCAAGGACGCGTTCGAGGACATCAAGGACAAGGTCACCGGCGAGGGTGACGACGCCTCCGCGAGGATCGACGATGCGGCCGATGCGGCCAAGGATCGCGTCGACAGCTCGATCGACGATGCCGCCGATGCGGCAAAGAACCGTGCCGACGACGCGGCGGACACCGCCGCGAACGAGGGCGCTGGGTTCCTCGACCAGGCCGGCGACACGGCTGCTCGCGGCATCGACAGTGCCGGCGACTGGGCCGACTCCGCGAGCGGCGGCCGGTTCAGCGAGCAGATCGACTCGGTCGAGAACACCGCGGAAGGCTACGTCGACCAGGACGGCTCGGCGGGCACCCGCGAGGGCTGACGGCCGATCCATCTCCGCGTCAGGTGCGCCGGTGACCCCTTCAACGGGTGCCGGCGCATCGGCACGTCTGGCCCACCTTTCGCCCGTTTGCCTCCCAGGCAAGCAACGAACAAGAAGCGGCCGGCGCGTGCTGGCGAATTGTCCGGGGGGCACGTCCACGAATGACTGGAGGGCCGCGGCGCGTCGAGGTTGGTCGTTGCTTGCCTGCCGCGCAAACCCGGCTGACGCGATGGACCGTACCCCACGGCCGCCCGCGACGCGGAGTGTGACGGGCTTAGGCAGGCGTCAGTCGCTCCAGCTCCCGAATCCGGCCATCCTGGATCTCCACGACCCGGTCGGCAAGGTCGAGCAGCGCCGGATCGTGGGTGGCGACGACGGCCGTGACGCCCTCGGCGCGGACGACGGCCCGCAGCGTGGCCATGATCGCGTGACCCGTCGTCGAATCGAGCTGCCCGGTCGGCTCATCGGCGAGGAGGAGCTTCGGCCGGTTGGCGAGGGCTCGGGCGATCGCGACCCGCTGCTGCTCGCCGCCGGACATCTCGTGCGGCCGGTGGTTCGCCCGTTCCCCGAGCCCCACGAGATCGAGGAGCTCCATGACCCGCTCGTCGCGGGCAGACGGTTCGGCGCGCACCAGGCGGAGTGGCACCTCGACGTTCTCCGCGGCCGACAGGATCGGGACGAGCCCGAAGGCCTGGAAGATGAAGGCGACCGTATGACGCCGGAACTTGACGAGCTCATGCTCGGACATCGACGACACCTCGGCGCCATCCACGAGCACCCGTCCCGCGGTGGGCTTGTCGAGGCCGCCGAGCAGGTTGAGGAGCGTGGTCTTGCCGGAGCCGGATCGGCCCTTCACGGCCAGCAGCTGGCCGCGACCGACGGACAGGCCGATCGCGCGCAGCGCGTGGACCACGGTGTCGCCGGAGGGATAGTCGCGCGTGAGCTGCTCGGCCACGACCATCGGGGCGCTGCCACCCGGCGCGTAGCGATCGGTCCCGGTCATCGGTCGTCCTCCGCATCCCGATCGTGCCGGTCGGGCCAGATGCTGATGTGGTCCTCCTCGAGATGGACGCGGACGCGACCCTCGAGGCCGAGCGACTCGACGTAGGCGCGCGGGAGCTGCAGCCGGCCCGCTCGGTCGAGCACCGCGAACTCCTCGGCGACCATCTCGTGCTCGCCCTCGTCGGACAGCTGGCGGCGACGCAGCGTCTCCGACGAGGTGCGGCCGTCGCGGATCGCGACGGTGCGGCCGACCTGCTCCGAGACGAGGGCATCGTGGGTGACGATGACGACCGTGGTGCCGAGCGCGGCGTTCACGTGGCGCATGAGGTCGAAGATCTCGGCGCTCGTGGCGGTGTCGAGCTCGCCGGTCGGCTCGTCGGCCAGCAGCACCTCGGGCTCGTTGGCCAGTGCGACGGCGACGGCGACGCGCTGCTGCTCGCCGCCGGAGAGCCGGTCGGGCCGATGGTCGGCGCGGTCCCGCAGTCCGACCATCTCGAGCAGGGTCAGCGCCTTCTCGCGGTCGGCGGTGCCGTTGAGCGTCATCGGCAGCTCGACGTTCTCGACCGCGGAGAGGTACGGGAGGAGGTTGCGCGCGGTCTGCTGCCAGATGAAGCCGATGGTGCGGCGTCGGTACCGGGTGCGCTCGCGGCGGCCCATACCCACGAGGTCATGGCCGGCGACGCTGGCACGGCCGGCTGATGGCGTGTCGAGACCGCCGAGGATCGACAGCAGGGTCGACTTGCCCGAGCCCGACGCTCCGACGATGGCGATCATCTCCCCGGCGTTCACGAGCAGGTCGAGGCCCTGCAGCGCGACCACTTCGAGGTCGGCGACCTTGTAGATCTTCACGAGGTTGTCGCACACGATGAGCGCGCCCTCGCCGAACCGTTTGCGCGCACGGGACTCCGCCGCGTTCCGTGGTGGTGCCTCGGCCCACTCGGCGGCGCTCGGGGCAGGCGCGCCACGAGGAAGGTCGACGATCTCCGATCCGGGGTCCTGCATCCGCTCCGTCACCTCGACATTCTCGCCATCATTCGATCCCCTCGCGTACGGCCCGCGCCGGATCCGTTCGCCGCTGCACGGCGGCCGCGATCATCACTCCCATCAGCACGACCGCCACGAGCGCCGCGACGATCACCGCGAGCTGCCCGACGCTCACCGTCAGCGCCGGATCCCGCGGGGCCGCGGTGAACGCGGCGAGGCCGAGGCCAGGCAGCACGAGCCACCCGACACCCACGCCGAGTACGAGTCCCGCCACGACCGCGACGAGCACGGGCGGCCCATGCTCGAGGATCGCCAGGGCGACGACCTGGCGGCGGTCGAGGCCGAGCGTCCGGAGGTGGGCCGTTTCCCGGGCACGCGCGGAGCCTGCCAGCGTCAGCGAGACGAGGATCGCGAGCGCCGCGTACCCGATCGCCGCCGCGAGGGCCAACCCGAAGCCGCGCTCGACGGCCTCGACCAGGGGGCGATCCCGGAATGCCGCCAGCTGCCCGGCGCGCGACTGGAGCCGGACGCCGGCCCCCGCGCCGGCCAGCGCCTCGCGGAGGGCGGCCTCGGTCGTGGCATCGGCGTCTCCGCGGATGAAGAGGCTGGTCGTGGTGAGCGGCCGGTCGATGAGCCCCGCGGCGAGGTGCGCGCGCGGGACGACGATGAACGTCCGACCCGCCGGCAGCGTCGGCAGCTCGGCGCGCACGTCGGCCACCACGAACGTCGCGAACCGCGCCTGGTACGTCAGCTCGAAGACGTCGCCCTCGTTCAGCGACGTGGTGCTCGTGTTGCGCAAGGCGCTGGAGACGATCGCCGGGATGGGATTGGTCGTGGTGCCCGGCCGCGCGTCACCGACCTCGGCGTAGAACTCGGCCGGGAAGTCGACCGCGATCGGCGTGCCGGCGGTCACGTCCCGGTAGGCGGCGGCGTCGATGGCCACGAGCGCCGATCGTCCGCCGCCGGCGATGCCGATGGTCGCATCGGCCTCGTGCGCCCCGGCGGTCGCCTCCACCCCCGGGAGCGCGGCGAGGTCGACTTCGTCCGGCACGCCCGACGCCGCACCGACCCGGTAGGCCGCCCCGACCGCCTGCCAGGAGGCATCCACCTGGCCGCGGTCGATGGTGGCGAGCATCGTCGAGCTGAACGTCCCGATCGCGACCGTGAGGAGGAGGACGATGAGCGGCAGGTGCCCGGTGCCGGCCTGCCGTTCGGCGCGCCGCAGACCGAGGGCCGGGACGAGGCCGCGCGCGCCACCGGCGACGATCCCGGCGAGGCGGACCGGGTACGGGTAGAGGCGGACCGTGACGATCCCGACCGCGATCCCGACGAGCGCCGGCACGGCGGCGAGAAACGGATCGACGCCACCGAGGGCGCCGGCCGCGCTGCCGCCGGCGAGGCCGCGCTGGCGCAGGAGGACGACGCCACCGATCGCCAGGACGACGGCGAGTCCTTCGAACGCGAGCCGCCGCGGGCTGGCGCCGATCGGCGATGGATCGTCCCGGTCGAGGGCATGGAGCGAGGCGAGCGCGGCGGGCAGCGTCATGCCGGCGATGACCACGGTGGCGGCCAGTGCGACGATGCCGGCGGCCATGAACGCGAGCGAAGTCGGGCGCGACGCCACGACCTGGACCGCGAGCCATGCTCCGAGCGCTGCCGGTCCGGCGGTCAGGAGCAGGCCCTCCACGATGTGGCTCATCGTGAGCTGCGGTGCGGATCCGCCGCGACCGCGGATGAGGACGAGCGCTCGTCGCCGGCGGCGCAGTCCGAGCAGCGCCAGCACGCCGATGGCAAGCAAGGCGACGCTGGCCGGGCCGATCGCCGAGGTCACGAGCACCGCCTGGGTCGTGCGGTGCTCGGCCGCGAACCGATCGAGCAGGGACGGCAGCGCGGTCTGGAGCGTTGTGCGCTCAGGATCGTCGGTCGTGGCGAACGCCGCGTACTGGCTGTCCATGCGCCGGAGGTCGGTCGCCAGCTGGTCGAGCAGGCCGACGTCGAATCGGTCGGGATCGACCGTGTGACGGAACGCGAAGCGCATCGGCCATCCCAGGGGCGTCATGGCGGGATAGGCGTCCGGGGACAGCAGCGCGGTGGCGTAGACCATGACGACGTTGAGGCCGACCGGCACGAGGGTCGGCTGGTCGAGGCTGTAGTCGCCGCCCCAGAAGTCGTCGTCGGGGTCGACGACCTCGAACAGGCCGACGACCTCGACGGCGGCGGCGGACGGAATCGCGAACGCGCCGACCAGCGGATCGTCGGGATCGGGGACGAGGTCCATCCGGTCCCCGACCTCGACGTCGAGCTCGGCAGCAGTGCGGGTCGAGAGCGCGACCTCGAACAGCGTGGCGGTCCACTCGCCGGGCGGCAGCGGCACCGATGACACCGGGGGCGGCGGCGCGTCGACCTGGCTGGTGATGCCGGTCGGCATCCGCCCTTCGATGAGCGTCACCCGGTCCTCGAGGTCACCCTGGGCATGGAGGATGACGAAGCCCGGGCGCTCGGGCGGACGGTCGAGGACGCCCCAGTTCACCGTCTCCGCGGCCACCGATCCGCCACTGATCACGCTGCGCAGGGAGGCCGGGAGCGCGTCCTCGACCTCGCGCGCCACGCCGAGGACCGGGCCCATCCCCTCGGCCGCGCCGGCCGGGATGTCGGTGATGCGGCCGAGCAGGAGGTTGCGCTCGACCACGGACGCCGTCGCCACCTCGTGCCGCAGGCCGGCATCGGCGGTGCGCAGCAGGAGGCGCGGCGCGGACGCCGCCAGGAACGCGGTCAGCGCCACCACGAGCACGAGCAGCACGACCGGCAGCCGATCCTGGCGGAGGCGGGCGACGAGGAGCCGGATCGGCGTCATGCCCTCACTCCCCGCCCGACCGCAGCACGCCGCTCACCCGCACCCGACCGAGCAGGTTGCCGATGACGACGACGGTGATCGCCAGCGCCGCGAGCGCGACGAGGTAGATGAGGCCGTAGATCCCCCACGGGATGACGACCTCGACCGGCGGCACCGCGACCGTCGCCTCCTGGGTGAGGGTCACGAAGGGCAGCACGACCCAGGCGAGGAGGAGCCCCAGCCCGGTCCCGGACACGAGGCCCACGGCGAGGAGGAACGCGTTCTCCAGGCTGATCCATGCCGACAGCTGCCGATGCGAGAGGCCGATCGCCTGGAGCAGCGCGAACTCGCCGAGCCGCTCGCGCGCGGAGACGGTGGCACTCACGATGAAGCCGATGCTGGCGAAGACGACCGCTGCCAGCGCGCCGAGCGCCAACGCGCCGATGAGGCCGAGCGCGACGGGATCGCCGACGAGGCCGCGCTGCACCTCGTCGCGGACGAGGATCGAGTCGGCCGAGAACGGATCGGCACGAAGGGTCTCGGCCACGGCGGTGCCCGCGCCGGGC
>DASVFG010000001.1:0-6491 GCA_036380155.1 Candidatus Limnocylindria bacterium | reverse complement strand
GCGCGCCCGATCGCTCGGTCGGCTGGACGACGCCCGCCTGGATGCCGGCCTCGGGCGCCTCATCACCGCCGCCGACCGCCTCGGAACGCTCGTCGACGAGCTGCTCGACATCACGCGCCTCACCGCCGACGACGCCCCGATCGATGCGCGGCCGGTCGACCTCGTGAGCCTCGCGCAGGAGGCGATCGATCGCTACGCGGAGGTCGAACGGCCGGGCCGTGTGCGGCTCGACGCACCCGACGGCGTCACCGTCGCCGGAGACGCGTCGCGCCTGGACCAGGTGATCACCAACCTCGTCGACAACGCCCTGAAGTTCTCGGATCCGTCGAGCGAGGTCATCGTCGCGGTGCGCCGTGCGGGCGACGGCGCCGAGGTCGAGGTCAGTGACCGAGGTCGTGGCCTCGGTCCGGGCGCGGCACCGCTCTTCGAGGCATTCGGGCGCGGCGAGAACGTGGACGACGTCCCGGGGCTCGGTCTCGGCCTGCACATCTCGCGGCAGATCGTCGAGCGCCATCGGGGCACGATCCGCGCCGAGGCGCGCGAGGACGGTCCCGGTGCCCGGTTCACCGTGACGCTGCCGCACGCGGTCGAGGCGTGACGGGCGGATATCGCGTGCTCGTCGTGGAGGACGACGAGACGCTGCGCGAGACGCTGACCGAGATCCTCCTCGACGAAGGCCTCGACGTGCGCAGCGCGGAGCACGGCGGGGACGCGCTCGAGGTCCTCGACACGTGGACGCCGGACCTCATCGTGCTCGACGTGATGATGCCGGAGATGGACGCGTTCGAGTTCCGCCGTCACCAGCGGCATCGGCCGGATGCGGTGGCGACGAAGATCCTCGTCGTGTCCGCGGCGGCGAATGCCGTCGAGGCCGCGGTACGCCTCGAGGCCGACGAGTGGGTGACGAAACCGTTCAGCCTGACCGAGATGCTCGCCTCGGTGGATCGGCTCCTCGGGCGGACCGCCTGAGCCGAGTTCATCGATCGCCGTGACCTGCCGGCGGCGATAATGGGGCGCGATGTTCTACCTGCAGCGCGGCGAGATCCCGCACAAGCGCCACACGCAGTTCCGCAAGGGCGACGGCTCCCTCTACGCCGAGGAGCTGTTCGGGGTCGAGGGCTTCTCCGGCCGAGCGAGCCTGCTCTACCACCACACACCGCCAACGCAGACGTACCAGGTCGAGAAGGTCCGCGACGTGCGGCTCGAGCAGTCGGACGACGAGGCCGGCGATGGGCCGCATCGGCACCGGCTCGTGAACACGAAGGACCTGCCGGCGTCAGGTGACGGGATCACCGGACGCGTGCCGCTCTTCTACAACGCGGACGTCACCTTCGGCGTCGTCCTGCCCGCCGAGCCGATGGAGCGCTTCTATCGCAACGGCGAGGCGGACGAGATGTACTTCGTCCACACCGGCAGCGGCGTGCTCGAGACGAACTTCGGGCCGATCGAGTACGGGCCGGGCGACTACCTCGTCATCCCCATCGGGACGACGTACCGGCTGCGTCCCTCGTCCCCCGACCAGCGCCTGCTGTGGGTCGAGTCGCCGTCGTCGATCGTGCCGCCGAAGCGCTACCGCAACGACTTCGGCCAGCTGCTGGAGCACTCGCCGTACTGCGAGCGCGATATCCGGCCGCCGGCCGAGATGGCCGCGCACCTCGAGACGGGCGACTTCGTCATCGAGGTCAAGACGCGCGGGCGCATCACCGCCTACCACTACCGGCACCACCCGTTCGACCTCGTCGGCTGGGACGGGCACCTGTGGCCGTTCGCGTTCAACATCGGCGACTTCGAGCCGATCACCGGCCGCGTCCACCAGCCGCCGCCGGTCCACCTCACGTTCCAGCCGCGGAACTACGTGATCTGCTCGTTCGTGCCGCGCAAGTTCGACTACCACCCGCTCGCCATCCCGGCGCCGTACAACCACTCGAACATCAACTCCGACGAGGTCATCTACTACGTCGCCGGCAACTTCATGAGCCGTCGCGGCGTGGACATCTCGTCCTTCACCGTCCATCCGGCGGGCATCCCGCACGGGCCGCATCCGGGGTCAGTGGAGGCGTCGATCGGCAAGGACGCGACGGAGGAGCTGGCGGTGATGATCGACACGTTCCATCCGCTCCACCTGACGCGCCAGGCGTCGGAGCTCGAGGACGACCGCTACCCGTACTCGTGGATCCCGCCGGAGGACACCGCGGAGCACGTGCGCGAGCTGGCGGAACGCGGTCCCGAGGCCTTCCCGTCCTGACGATGGCGGCCTGACCCTCAGGCCGGTCCCAGCATGATGTCGCGAGCCCGCTCCGCCATCTCGAGGGCGGCCGGCAGGTCGAGATCGGCCAGGCGCTTGAAGGTGACATTGGCGCTGCCGACCTTCACCTTGCCGAGACGGCCGGCGTAGCGCTTCGCGAGCGATTGTCCGTCCTCGGCACCGCTGACGTAGAGCGAGAGGTGCGCCTTCTGCACCGCCAGGCCGACGACGAACCACTCACCCGACGCCCCGCTGCGGCCCTCGTAGCGGTACGTGCCGTAGCCGATGATCCGCTGCGCCGTCCCGCCCCACATCGCTCCCTCCCACAGCACCCGTTCGTGCCCGGCGAACACCTGCGAGAGCTGCGTGTCGAGGACCGCGATGTCGTCGCGCACGCCATCGGGGAGCGACGCGATGAGCTCGTCGGGTGACGTGGACGTTCGCTGCATGGCGGGTGCTCCTCGTGGCGCGATGGCTTCCGGCGTGGTCGATTCTCGCAGTACGATCGCCCCGAGCCAACGAGGAGCCATGCCGATGACCGATGCGACCGCCGTTCCTGTGAACCTGTTCGAGAACGACCGCGAGCTCATGGTGGTGGCGCCGATGCCGGGGGTCGCTCCCGAGGACATCAGCGTCGACGTCACCGATGACGGCCACCTCACGCTGCGCGCCGCGCGACACGGTGACGGCCAGGAGCGAATCGCCTACCTGACCCGAGAGTGGTCGTACGGCCCCTACGAGCGCACGATCGAGCTTCCCTGCGCCGTCGACGCCCTGCGGGCGAACGTCACGTACGGCAACGGCGTGCTGTCCATCACCTTTCCCAAGGCGGATGTCACCGCGCCGGGCCGGATGCTCGTCGAACGCACGGGCCACACGCGCGGCGTGGCGGCCGGCCACCGCGGGACGCGCGGCGGCGACGACGGGTCGGGCGGGCCGGCGCTGGCGTGATCCTCTACTTCCTTCGGCACGGCAAGGCGGGACACGCCCGCGCGCACGACGATGATGCCCGCGAGCTGACCGATGCCGGGGTCGCGGCGCTCGAGGCCGCCGCGCCGCTCTGGCGCCGCCTCAACCTCCGGCCCGATGTCGTCATCTCGAGTCCGCTGCCGCGCGCGCTGCGCACCGCCGAGCTCGCGTGCGACGCGATCGGCGGGACGCCGATCACCGACGACCGCCTGCGGCCGGGTGCCGACTGGAACGACTTCGGGCGCACCCTGGCCGATCACCCCGCCGCACGACGCATCCTGTTCGTCGGGCACGAGCCGGACCTGTCCGGGGCGGTGGCGCTGCTGACCGGCGCCGCCTCGGTCCGGATGCGCAAGGGCGGCCTGGCGTGCGTCGAGTTCTACGGCGTCCCCGAGCCCGGCGCAGGCGAGCTCGCCTGGCTCATCGACCCGGATCTCTACACCGACGACCTCGAAGGAGACTGAACGCCCATGCCCGAGTCCGCGGCCCTCGTGCGCCGTTTCGACGATCCCGACGAGCATCGTGACTTCCCGCTCGGTGGCTTCGATCTCCTCGCCATCGGCGGGATGAGCATCGGCCGCGCCAGCTACGAGCCGGGCTGGCGCTGGTCGGAGCACGTCGGCCGGGAGCTCGGCCAGGACGTCTGCCAGGTCGCGCATCTCGGCCTCGTGCTGGCCGGCCGGAACCGGATCGAGATGACCGACGGGCGCGTCGTGGAGGTCGGGCCGGGGGACGTGTTCGAGATCGGTCCCGGCCACGACTCCGTCGTCGTGGGCGACGAGCCGTACGTCAGCATCCACTTCCTCGGCGCGGACTCGTACGCCGCCAGGAAGTGAGCGACGGACCACCACGCGTCACCCGGGTCGCGGCGTACGCCGTCTGCCTCGACGACCAGGACCGGCTGCTCCTCTGCCGCATCGCGCCCGGCTCCACCACGAACGACGACGGCCACTGGACGCTCCCCGGGGGCGGCCTCGAGCACGGGGAGGACCCGCGCGACGGCGCGCTCCGCGAGCTCGCGGAGGAGACCGGCTACCGCGGAGAGCTCGACGAGCTGCTGACGGTCGACTCGTGGTCGACCCGCCTCCCCGCGGACGACGGGTCGCAGACCGACTACCACGGCATTCGAATCCTGTACCGCTGCCGGATCGTCGGCGGTGAACTCCGCCCGGAGACCGACGGCTCGACCGACGAGGCGCGCTGGTTCACTCGCGCAGAGCTGCGTGACGCGCCGGTCGTGGATCTCGTGCGGGTCGCCCTCGATCGCATCGGTGTAGCCTGAGCCGATGGCCGACCTCCAGCTCCACACGCTCCTCCTGTGCGACTACGCGCTCACCGCACAGGACGGGAAGATCAGCGCCATCGGCGTCTTCAGCCAGATCAACGTGGCGCGCCTGCCCGCCGCGCACGGCCGATGCTTCATCGTCGCCATCCTCGAAGCGAGCCCGGGCGCGCACGAGCTGAGCTTCCAGGTCGTGAGCCCCAGCGGCGCGCCGACGCTCCAGCAGGCGCCGCGGCTGCGGATCGAGGTGCCGCCCACGGCGACGAGCGCGAACATCGTGGCCGATCTCAAGGGCATGCGGCTCGAGGAGATCGGCCGCCATCGGATCGAGGTCCGCAGCGGCAACGAGGTCCTCGGCAGCGCGCCATTCGCCGTCAATCTCGTCATGCGGCAGCAGCCCGGCAACGCCTGAGCGCGTCTCACGGATCCGCGGCCCGCGGCGTTTCATGACCATGATCGACGCCGAGCTCGAACGAGCCTTCTTCGCCTCCGATCCCGCCTACGACGGCCGCTTCGTCGCGGCGGTCCGCACGACCGGGATCTTCTGCCGTCCGACCTGCACCGCGCGCAAGCCACTGCCGAAGAACGTGACGTTCCTGCCCGGCCCGGCCGAGGCACGCGCCGCCGGGTACCGGCCCTGCCTGCGCTGCCAGCCGGAGGCCGCGCGCCAGGTGACGCTCCGCGAGATCGCCACGCCCATCGGGCCGATGACGCTCGGCGCGACCGCCGAGGTCCTCGTGCTCTGTGACTTCACCGAGCGGCCGATGATGCCTGCGCAGCTCGCGCAGACTCGCCGCCGGATCGGACCCACGACCGCCGGCCACGCTCCGATCCTCGACCGAGCGGAGGCCGAGCTGGACGAGTACTTCGCCGGGCGGCGCACGACGTTCGACGTGCCCACCCACCTCCCCGGCTCCGCGTTCCAGGAGCGGGTGTGGGACGCGCTGCGGGCGATCCCGTACGGCGAGACGATCTCGTACGGTGAGCTCGCGCGTCGCGTGGAAGTGCCGGCCGGATCGCGGGCCGTCGGTCGCGCGAACGGGACGAACCGGCTGGCGGTCATCGTTCCCTGCCATCGCGTCGTTGCGGCCGGCGGCGGGCTGGGCGGCTACGGTGGCGGGCTGCCCGCCAAGCGGTGGCTGCTGGACCTCGAGGCAGGGGTGGCGCCGTCCGCCATATCGGCGTAGTCGAGCGCCACCTGAAGGACCTCGTCCGGCCGTCGGAGCGCGGCGAATGCCTCGGCCGCCTCGGTGACCGGCATGACGACGCGGGGCAGGCCACCGAGGACGAGTACGCCGTTCAGCGCCAGCTCCAGCGTTCGCTCCTGGAGGTCGCGCCGGGTCAGTGACCCGAAGGGGTTGCCGATCTGCGCGCTCACGACGCGGACCCCGTTGTGGTGGAACTCGTCCCCCAGACGGAGGTGCTCGGCGCCTCCCTGGTAGAAGCCGACCGCCACGACGAGGCCCTTGCGGGCGACGAGGCGGATGGCCTCGGCCAGGGCCGGCACCGCGCCGGAGCACTCCCAGGCCACGGGGATGCCGTCAGCTCCCCAGCGGCTCTTCAGCGACACCGCCACATCCGCGGTCGAGGCATCCAGCGTCGCGAACCCGAGCTCCTCCGCGATCCTCAGCCGGCCCGGAAGCCGATCGACCACGATCACCGGCCCGGCACCGGCGCCGCGCACGACCTGTGCCGTCAGCAGGCCGATCGGGCCGGCCCCGATCACCACGGCGGGCCGACCTGCCGCTTCGTGGGCCCCGAATGCCGCGGCATTGACCGCGATCGGGCCCATCTGCCCGATGTCGACGCCGTCGTCCCACGAGAGCACGTCGGGAAGCACCTGGCGGGCGGCCAGTTCGGCAGGCAGTGCAACGAGCTCGGTGTGGCGCCAGTTGCCCCAGATCCGCGACCCGACCGGCGCGGCGGGGTGGTCGCTCTCGACGATCTCGCCGGTCGCTCGATACCCGAACGGCATCGGCAGCGAGGTGACCGACG